>DATABR010000349.1:0-15097 GCA_036259435.1 Glycomyces sp. | reverse complement strand
AGCTCCTCGGCCCAGGTCGCGAAGCGCTTCCCGAGGGTGGTGGCCTGGGCGGGCACGTTGTGGCTGCGACCGGCCATGACGAGGTCGCGGTACTGCTCGGCGCGGGCGGCGAGGCGCACGGCCGCGGCCACCAGGCGGTCGCGAACGAGTTCGAGGGACTGGCGGACCTGCATCTGCTCGACGTTCTCGGTGAGGTCGCGGCTGGTCATGCCCTTGTGGATGTGCTGGTGGCCGGCTCGCGCGGAGAACTCCTCGATGCGGGCCTTGACGTCGTGTTTGGTGACGCGCTCGCGCTCGGCGATGGAGGCGAGGTCGACCTGGTCGAGTACGCGCTCGTAGGCCTCGATCACCCCGGCCGGGACGGTGACGCCCAGGTCGTGCTGGGCCTTGAGGACGGCGAGCCAGAGGCGCCGTTCGGCCTTGATCTTGCCGACGGGGTCCCAGATGTCCCGCATGGGGGCGGAGGCGTAACGCTCGGCGAGCACATTCGCAGTCACGCGGCCATCATGACATCGGTCTCGCATCCGTGCGAGTCGAGTGGCATCGGCGGTGACCCGGACGGCGCACTTCACGAAGTCACCACCCCACCCACCCCGGGGTCCGTAGCGGCAAGCGTTGCTCGGGGGTCCGACATAGACGGCTCTTCTTGCTTATGTGTGGATTGGTTCGGGGGCGTTGCCGTGACAGCCCGGCACCGAGCCCGGCTCTCGTCGGTCCCGAGTTGCGGGAACAACTCGGCGCGGCGGTTAACCAGCACGTATCGGACCCGTAAACTAACGATGTGCGAGTACTCCTGATCGGCTCCGGCGGCCGCGAGCACGCCCTCGCGGCGTCGCTGGCCGCGGACGAATCCGTCACCAAGCTCATCTGCGCTCCCGGGAACCCCGGCATGGGCGCCCTAGGCGAGTGCGTGCCGGTGAACCAGACCGACCCGGCCGCCGTGGCCTCCCTGGCGGTGACCTCCGCGGCCGACCTCGTGATCGTGGGCCCCGAGGCACCGCTCGTCGCGGGCGTCGCCGACGCGGTGCGCGCCAAGGGCATCCCGGTGTACGGACCGAGCGGCGAAGCCGCCCGGATCGAGGGCTCCAAGGCCTTCGCGAAGGAGATCATGGCCGCCGCGAGCGTGCCGACCGCCGCCGCGCGCGTCTGCCGAGGCCGCGAGGAGGCCGAGGCCGCGCTCGACGAATTCGGCGCGCCGTACGTGGTCAAGGACGACGGCCTGGCCGCCGGCAAGGGCGTCGTCGTCACCGATGACCGCGCGCAGGCCCTGGCGCACGCGCTCGAGTGCGTCAGCGCGAACCACGGGCGGGTCGTCATCGAGGAGTACCTCGACGGCCCCGAAGTCTCGCTGTTCGTCGTGAGCGACGGCAAGCACGCCAAGCCGCTGCTGCCGGCCCAGGACTACAAGCGCATCGGCGAGGGCGGGACCGGCCCGAACACCGGCGGCATGGGCGCGTACACACCGCTGCCGTGGGCCCCGGACGACCTCGTCGCCGAGATCATGGAACGCGTGGCCGAGCCGACCCTGGCCGAGTTGGCCGGGCGCGGCATCCCGTTCGTCGGCACCCTCTACTGCGGCCTGGCCCTGACCTCCAAAGGCCTCAAAGTGGTCGAGTTCAACGCCCGCTTCGGCGACCCGGAGATCCAGGCGGTGCTCGCGCTGCTGGAGACCCCGCTGGGCGAGCTGCTGCACGCGGCGGCGACCGGCCGTCTGGCCGACACCGACTCCCTGTGGTGGCGCGAAGGCGCGGCCGTGTGCGTCGTGGTCGCCAACGAGGGCTACCCGGGCGACACCGTGACCGGACGCCCG
Source organism: Glycomyces sp. (assembly GCA_036259435.1). Taxonomy (GTDB): domain Bacteria; phylum Actinomycetota; class Actinomycetes; order Mycobacteriales; family Micromonosporaceae; genus Glycomyces. Next base: position 13,287 of record DATABR010000349.1, on the reverse strand, counting down.
CTGTACGTCGCCGACGAGGCCCGCATCTTCCACGCGGGCACGGCGCTCGACGCCGCAGGCCAGCTCATCGCCACCGGTGGCCGCGTCCTCAACTGCGTCGGCACCGGCGCCTCGGTCGCCCAGGCACGCCAGGATGCCTACGCGCTCGCCGAAGGCGTCAAACTCGAGGGCGGCTACTACCGCCGCGACATCGCCGCCAACATCTAAGCGGCACAGGCACTTCTAAGGGCCGGGCGGGCCGGTTCCAGGCGCAACCGCCGGGTATCCGAGGCGTGGTGCCGTTTCGCTACAGCGGCTCCACCGTTGTGGACGGTGCGGCTCGCCTCGCCGTCCGCCCGCGGCCGGTGGCATCGCTGACGGACGCGGCTGGCCCGTCCTGTTCAGTTGCCGCCCAGCGCGCCTCGCGAGATGGGGCAGGACATGCACCTCGGGCCGCCTCGGCCGCTGCCGAGTTCTGATCCGGGGATGGTGAGGACCTTGATCCCGGCGCGTTCGAGGCGGGCGTTGGTGACCGTGTTGCGTTCGTAGGCGACCGCCAAGCCCGGCGCGAGGGCCAGGGTGTTGTTGCCGTCGTCCCACTGCTCGCGTTCGGCCGTCACCACATCGCGCTCGCCGGTGTGGATGATCTCGATGCGCTCGACGCCGATCGCGTCGGCCGCGGCGTCGAGGAACCGCCTGGGGCCTTTGATGTCGAGGCTCGAGCCGCCGTCGGGGCTGGTGAGCGTGTACGCCTCCAGGCGCTGCTCCGCCGGGGCGTACATGACCATGCGGTCGCGGTCGACCATCGTGCAGACCGTGTCCAGGTGCATCGTGGCCCGGCGCTGCGCGATCGGCACCACCAGCACCGTGTGCACGGTGCCGCGCTCGAACGCCTTGCACGCCAACCGCTCCGCCCCGGCCGGAGTGGTGCGCTCGCCGACGCCCACGGCCAGGACGCCCGGCGCGAGGGCCAGCACGTCACCGCCTTCGAGGTGCTCGAGCGACGGGTCGTAGATCTTCGGCACATGCGCGAAGCGCGGGTGGTGGTGGTAGATGATGCCCGTCAGCATGGTCTCGCGGCGGCGGGCGGGCATCGCAAGGCTGGTCACGGCCACCGCGTCGCCGATCCAGACCGATGAGTCGCGCGTGAACATCGTGTTCGGCAGCGGGTCGATCACGAAGTCGGTCGGCCGGGACATCTTGTGCCGCAGGCTTTTGGAGGAGCCGAATTCCTCTTTGGTCAGCCCTTCGACGAGGACCGCCGCGAGGCGTTCGGGCCCGAGGTCTGCCAGGTAGGCCGCGAGTTCGCGGCCGAGCGTCTGGCCCAGGCGCGGGTCGGCCGCCACCGAGACCGTGACCGCCTCGCGGGCCTCGGGCAGCGCGAGGCATTCGGTGAGGAGGTCGCTGACGTACAGGACTTCGACCCTGTGTTCGAGGAGGGTTCCGGCGAACGCGTCGTGCTCGTCCTGCGCGCGTTCGACCCACGGGACGCCGTCGAACAACAGTGCGCCGTTGTTGCGCGGCGTCAGGCGGCGAAGTTCCCCGCCCGGCCGGTGGAGCATGACGCTGCGGAGGCGCCCCACCTCGGAATCAACTCCGTAAGCGGGCGTGTCGTTCGCACTCATGGTCTGAGGGTAGACGTGCAGGGGACGAAGATCAACTTTTCTCTGTTAACGTGGACAGACTGAGCGTTACGACTACCCCCGGGACGCCCAATTGACGCACCTCGAACTCGTCATCCCGCTACGGGCCACAACGCCCGGACCCGATGGCAGGAGGCTCGACCCGGCACTGAGCCCTTGGCGCACCGCGGTCACGGCCAGCTCCGACGCGTGTCTGCTGCTCGCGGCCGACACGCGGATCGTGGCGATCTCACGCGCCGCCAGGCGCATTCTCGGCCTCGGACCCGACGTGGAGCTCACTATGCCGCGCTTTCTCGATTTGGGCCTGCAGTTCCTGGACTTCACGGCCGGCGCGCACCCGCTGGTGGACGCCGAGCTGGCGCGGCTCGCGCCGGTGCAGACGCTGCAGACTGACGCGTTGGAGCGCAGTCTGATGCGCATCTTGCACCACGGTGTGCACCGGACGTTCGACGTGACGGCCTCGCCGCTCCACTCTCCGCCGCGGCTCGACGCGGTGGGTTCACTGGCGTTCTTCAGCCAGATGGGTCCCGCTTAGCGCAGTGTGTCGGCAGTCCAGCGGTGTCGTTGACGGGGCACTGTCGTTGATTCAGCGCTGCGGGCTGCGGCCCTCGCGGCGCGCGAGGGCCTGACCGGCGGGGAAGGCCTCGGCGAACCGGCGCAGGAGCGTCAGCGTCTCGTCGACGGGAGCGCCCTCGGTGAGTTCGTCGATCCGGTCGTGGAGACGTTCCTCGACGTCGCGGACGCGGACGGCGGTCTCCCTGCCGGATTCGGTGAGGGACAAGGTGACCCAGCGGCGATCGGCCGGGTCGGCCTCGCGCGCGACCAGGCCGGCGGCGACGAGGCGGTCGACGAGCCGCGAGGGGCTGCCGCCGGTCTCGCATACCAGCAGCTCACCTAGGCCTTGGAGGGTGAGCGGCGCGTGGTCGGCGAGCACCCGCACGACCTCCCCTTGTGAGGGCGTGAGGCCGAGCGGGCGCAGCTCGGCCGCGAGCAGCCGGTTCCCCTCGCGTTGGATCGCGAGGATGAGGTACCGCAGTTGTTCAGCTCGGCGCATGGTCACCATTCTGATCGGTGAGCGCGCTCTCCAGGAGGGCGGCCGCGTTCGGGTCGTGCGCGGCGAGCACGGTCAGGCCGGGGTGGCGCTCGCGCAGGGCGTTGACGTCGGCGACGGCCTTGGCCATCTGGTGCTTGTCGCCGATGCCGGGGAGTTTTCCGGCGGCGAGGAGGTCGGCGTCGTAGGTGAGGTCGCCGACCATGAGCAGCGGTGCCCGCCCGGGCCTGCGGACCAGCATCGCGATACCCCGGTGAGGCAGCTCGCTGATGTTCTGCGGCTCGAACGCGAAGGCCCGCCCCAGGCGTCCGGGGCGGGCCGGCGAATCAGTAGGTCAGTCGGCGTTGAGGTCGTAGACCACCGCGGTCTCGGTGCGTTCGACCTCGACGCCCATCGGATCGAACTCGGTGTCCATGCCCGACCAGTCGGTGCCCGGCAGCGAGTCGGGAAGGACTACCACCGTGGCGATCCCGGCCCCACGCAGGCCTTCGATCGCCTCGTCGCTCGGGAAGCCCTGCGACAGCGACCGGATGCCCTCCTGCTCGCTCGGCGTGAAGGCCGCGACGCCGTTGGCGATCTCGGGGAAGCCGTCGATGCTCCAGTACTGGATCTTCGCGTCGCCCCCGCCCGCGGGCAGGAACAGCACCGGACCCTCCAGTTCGGACATGTCGACCGGCGCGTCCGGCACCGGGACGTAGGGGCCCACGGTCAGGCCCTCCCACAGGACCAGGCCGATCGGCAGGAACAGCAGTGCATGGACCCGCCTGGGCGCCTTCACTTTGAGGCGCTTGTCGATGCGGGCGCGGTGCGCCACGTCGTCGGCCTCGTCGGCGATGCGCGTGAGCGTCCCCGCCGCCAGGATCACCAGCAGCAGCGTCATGTACAGGACCAGGCGGCCCGGGGTGCGGATCGCGTCGAAGCCCGGCGCGTAGTCGTACAGCAGCTGCCAGGCCCAGGCCCCGTCGTCCAGGAAGTTGGGGCCCATGGCGAGCGCCATGAGCACCCCGGTGCCCAGGGCCATCCACCATCGCTGCCAACCCGTCCACACCGACCACACGAGTCCGCTGAACGCCAAGGCGAGCAAGGTGAATCCGACCAGGAGCGTCTGCTCGGGAGGCCAGGTGAGATCGATGCGGGCGGCCTCGTGGGCCTGGCCCCACAGCCGCGACTCCTCGGGCGCGATGATGAAGCTCTGCCACGTGGGGCTGAACCAGGCGACGTAGTCCAGGTCCCGCACGGTCTCGGGGTGGAGGCGCGCCACCATGGCGTGCCTGTCGGCGATCCACAGCACGCCGAGGGCGAACGCCGTGCCGCCCACGCCGTCGGCGACGAGGGTGCGCCAATGCAGGCGCGGCCGCTTGATCAGCCAGAAGAGGCCCACGACGACGGCGATCGCGAGGAGCAGGTAGACGAAGACGAGCCCGAGGGCGACGCCGATGGAGAACTGCCACAGCGCGCAGCACCACCCGGCGAGCACCCAGCCCCATCGCTGGCGCTCGGGTCTCAGTCCGCCGCGCAGCGACCATCCGTGGCCGCGCGCCAGCATCGCCAGCGCCAGCACGATCCCGCCGGTCGACAGGATGTTGAGGTGGCCGAGGTGGGCGAGTTTCCAAGGGGCGTAAGCGAAGGCGGCGGCTCCGACCGCTGATCCGGCGACCCGTGCGCCCAGCTGGCGCAGAAGGGCGTAGGCGCCGAGGAACGCGAGCGCGAACGTCCCTATGTAGAGGACGTTGTAGACGACGATGGTGCTGGCGGTGTCGGTGGCGAAGGCCGCCGCGGGGGCGTATCCGAGCAGCGTGTCGGTGTACAGGTAGGCGTCCGTGAGGGGCCAGAAGCTGTTGGTGTCCCAGATCGCGCCGAGGTCGCCGCGCAGTGCGTGCGCGATCCAGCCGAGCGTGTACGCCTGCAGGAGCGGGTCGCCGATGTCGTGGGGGATGACGTCGTCGAGATCTTTGACCAGAGGCCAGGTCATGGCGACGGCGAGGAGGATGCTGAAGAGCCCGGCGAAGGTCCATTCGCTGCGGGCACCTCGAGCGAGGGCACGGCCGAACCTGCGCCAACGGCCGGGCGGGGCGGTCTCGGCGGCGGGTACGCCTGCGTCGCCGGCGGCGAATCGCCGCCAGCGATCGTGGTCGTCCGGCTGCGGCCGGGCGGCCTCGTCCACCGCGGTGTCGCTTGCGGCAGGGGAGGTTCCGGTGCCGGGCTCGTGCCCTGCGTCGGATGCGGGCTCAAGTGTCGCCATGGGGTTCTCGCGGTCCTCGCTCGGTGCTGTCAGGCACATCCTACGGACGGGTGCGGTGCGCGGGCGCGCCCGTCGGTGCTCGGCCGGAGTTCGGCGGGTTCTCGTCCGGGTTGGTGAATCGGTTCAGGATCGGGCCGTCACCTTTCCGCCGGTGGTTCGTTGAACGGTGTTGAGACCTGATTCCCGCTGGCGTCGGGTCGGCATCCTGTTGAAGACGCGCTTGGAGAGACGTAGGCATGGGAAGACACAAGACGAAGCTCGGTCAGCAGTCCCGGGCCCAGACGCGTCGACCGTTGCCGTACCCGGTGAACGACGGCCGTATCGCCCCGATGATCCAGAAGGCCATGGACCGGCGTGCGCAGCGGCGCAAGTCGCGCCTGGCGGCGATCTCGGCGGCCTCGATGCTCGCGCTCGGCGGTGCGGCCGGGGTGAGCATGGCGACGGCCGACGAACCGGAGTCCGGTAGCGGCGGCGAGATCGTCTTCAGCGGCGACTGCGGCACGCTCGGCGTGGTCTCGGCGACCTCCTCCCCTGACGCCGACGAGTTGACGGTGGAGCAGGGCTCGCAGGTCCGGTACCGCAACGACCTCGGCACGGCCGCGGAGCTGCACGTGGGCGACCAGGTCTACGACATCGGCTCGGGCTCGTCCCAGGTGTTCGCGATGAACCGCTCCGCCGAGGTGGCGATGGTCCCCGACTGCCACGGCCTGTTCGCCGAGTACGAGGCGGCGCAGGTGAAGGTGGTCGAGGCACCGTCCGACGAGGACCCGTCCGCCGGTGACGAATCGGGCCAGGACGAGTCGAACGATCTGCCGGTGACCGGCGAGGACGAGTCCGACGGCGAAGCGCCGCAGGACGACCCGCAGCACGAGGACACCGGCGACGGCGGCGAGGCCCGGCAGGGCCCCGACCCGGCCGAAGCCGAAGCCGAAGCCGAAGACGAAGACGATGCTGCCACGGATGAAGCGCCCGTGGAGGACGAGGTGAACGAGTTCGGTCCGCCGCCGGGTGCGACCGACGACACGGCGGGCGGCTTCACGCCGGCCTCCGACGAGGAGGTCGTGGCGGTCGACCCCAAGGCCGTGGCCGACGGGGCGAACGGCCTGCTCGCGCTGGTCGCGATCATCTGCCTGGTCGGTGTGAGCGCGGCGGTGGCCCGCACGCTCCTGAAACAGCGGGCGGCGGCATGACGCCCGCCCCGGCGCCGCAGGCTGCCGCGGCCGGTTCCGCGCACGGTTCCCCGGCCTGTCCGGGCGGGCGGGTGCGCAACCGGCGCGATCGGCAGCGCGCGGCCCGGTCCGCGGTGCACACCGCGGGTCCCGGCACCGATCCGGTCCGCTGCGCGCGTTCGACGCGGGCGCGGCGTCCGGAGCGGTTCAAGGCGCTGTCCTTGGAGGCGAGGGTGTCGGAGGTGCCAGTTCCCAGAGCACCGTCGAGAGCACCGTCGACGGCGGTGCGGTCGAGGAGCGGCATGTTGGAGTCTCCGTGAGGCACTGCGGCCCGGTCGGTCGTGGATGGTCATTTCCTCCCCAGGTCCCACTCCGAACGCCCGGTCCAGTGCCTCACGGCCTCGCCATCGCCTACCGGCCCGAATGAAGCAAGCGCCCGCAAGCGGCGGGCGCTTCGTCGTCGCCGGGGCAGGGCATGCGAGGGGTCATTGAGGGATCAGGATCACGCTGCCGATCAGGCGGCGTTGTACAACCGTTACTGAACTCTCCGTCGGCCGAGCTTGTGGTCGCTTCGACATCTGCTTTAGCGTGGGCCGGGAACACCCCGTCCCCGCATTGAAGAGTCAGGTTCCCAGTTGTGACCCCGAAGCCCAACACCTCGCGGCGGCTGTGGCCCTATCTCGCCGTCCCGGGTCTCGCCGTGCTCGTCGCGGCGACGATCTTCCTCGTGGACCTCTCCGACGCCGAGGGCGGATCGGGCAGCTCGGCCAACGGGCCACTGCCCGGTTCGCAGGCCGATTCCTCCGAGCTGAACAACTCCTCGATGCAGCCCTCCGAGGAGGAGCTGCGGCTGGCGGCGCAGAACCGGCTCCAGACCGACCTTGACGCGGCCGTCGGCGCATACACGGCGAGTCTGGAGGACGAGAACTTCTACGCCTCGGTCGCGGTGGACGACGCCGAGTTCCAGCTCTCCTACGAGGGCGTGGTGCAGCACGACACGGCCTCGATCGTCAAGGTCGAGATCCTGGCGATGCTGCTCGACCACTACGACACCCTCGACGAGGTGCCCGACTGGCTGCTCGACCGCGCCGAGTCGATGATCAAGATCTCGAGCAACGACGCCACCAACGACGTGCTCTACGGCGGGCCCTTCGACGACGGCCACGCCGCGATCCGCCAGGCGCACATCGACTTCGGACTCCCGGACACCAACCCGAACGAGACCGAGCAGTGGGGCAAGACCCAGACCACCGCCCTCGACCAGCTCGCCGTGCTCGATCTCGCGCTCTACGAAGGCGTGCTCGACGCCGAGCAGGTCGAATACGCGCGCTCGCTCATGGGCGACCTCGCCGACTCCCAGCAGTGGGGCGTCTCGGCGGCGGCCCACGAGGGCGAGACCGTGTGGATGAAGAACGGCTGGGACACCCGCGACGCCATGGGCGGCGAATGGGTGGCCAACTCGATCGGCGTCATCGCCGGGGACACCGAGCAGCCGATCAAGATCGCGATCCTCACCGGCGGCTCGGCCTCCGACGCCGAGGGCATCGAACGGGTCGAGGAACTGGCCCGGATCATCCGCGAGGTCATCGACACCGACCCCTACGCTTAGCGCCTCCCATAGGCGACAATCCTGGGATGAGCGATCTGATCTCCGCGCTGAGCGAGGCCGGGCTCGACCCCGTCACCGATGCCGACGTCCTCGCCGCCCACTCGGTCGACCACGCCGGGCTCGTGCCGCCCGGGCGCGCCGCCGCCCTGGTGCGGGCGCGCTCGACCGAAGCGGTCGCCGCCGCGGTGCGGCTCGCCGCCGAATTCGGCGCTCCCGTGGTGGCGCAAGGGGCCCGCACCGGTCTGGCCGGTTCGGCGACAGCCGTGGACGGGGCGATCCTGCTCGACCTCTCGCCGATGGACCGGATCCTCTCGATCGACGCGGTGAACCGCTTCGCGGTCTGCCAGCCCGGCGTGCTCAACGCCGCGATCACCCACGCCGCCAGTGAGTTCGGGCTGCGCTACAGCCCCGACCCCGGCTCGTGGCAGATCTCCACCATCGGCGGGAACATCGCCACCGGCGCGGGAGGCATGTGCTGCGTCAAGTACGGGACCACGCCCGAATACGTGCTCGGGCTCGAAGTCGTGCTCGCCTCGGGGGAAGTCATGCGCTGCGGGAGGCAGACCGCGAAGGGCGTCGCCGGGTACGACCTGGTGCGTCTCTTCTGCGGATCTGAAGGGACCCTTGGCATCATCACCGAGGCCACGGTCAAGCTCTCGCCCGTCCCGGCCGGGCGGCTCACGCTCGCGGCGGTCTTCGACACCACCGCCGACGCCGGACGCGCCGTCACCGCGATCATGGCCTCGGGGGCCCAGCCGAGCCTCCTCGAACTCGTCGACAACGTGCACCTACGGGCCCTCGAAGCTTTGCGTCCCATGGGACTGCCCACCGAGGCCGCCGCGCTGCTGCTGGTCGGCGCCGACGCCGACCCGGTCGAGGAACTGCTCGCCGTGGAACTGATCTGCACGGAGGCCGGGGCCGCCGAGGTCTACCGGGCCACCGACGCCGACGAGGCCGACGCACTGCTCGAATCGCGGCGCAGCGCCTATCACGCCATGGAGCAGTTGGGGACCGTGCTCGTGGACGACGTGGCCGTGCCGCGCTCGCGGCTGGCCGAAGCGCTCGACGGCGTGCAGGCCGCGGCAGAGCGCAACGGCGTGGTGATCGGCGTGATCGCCCACGCCGGCGACGGCAACCTGCACCCCAACATCATCGTGCACCCCGAGGACCCCGCCTCGCTCGCGGCCGGGAAGGCCGCGTTCGACGAGATCCTGGAGATGGCACTCGCCATGGGCGGCACCATCACCGGTGAACACGGCGTGGGAATGCTCAAACGCGATTGGCTCGCAAAGGAACTCGACCCGGTGAACCTCGCCGTGCAGCGGCGGATCAAAGACGCGTTCGACCCGCTCGGCATCCTCAACCCGGGAAAGGTCCTCGCCCGCTGACCGGCGCGAGCGCCGGTTTCAGTGGCGCGCCAAGGTGATCGGTGGCGCCGATTGACGACTCGCAAGCACCGCCGCCATAAGCGCGCTCGGGCTTCTTTGGCACCGAGTCGGTTTCGTGTCGATCCTGTGACACAGTAATGGGGCCGCAGCGCTTGCCCATTCGCTGCGGCCCCGATAAAGTGGAGGAGCTCCACTTTTCATTGGCACCAGTAGGGCTGTGCCCGATTGCCCTTACTGGTTTTGTGCCCCCGGATTGTTCCGCGCCTCCCGGAAGACTGCCCATGTCAATCCGTTTGGCTTGTCGGCGTGACCGGAACACTCATTACTATGAGGACCGTCTCTGGGCGTGGCCTGTGCTGAGCCTGAGAAGAACCTGGGAAACGATGCCGAACCGTTACGAAGGCACTTCGAATCCCGCGAGTTTGTCCAGCTCAGCCGTGATGTCGGGCCGCTGAGCGACCGCTTCCCCGTCGATTTGAGTGATAAAGGCCACACCGCGTACGGAGGAGCTCAGCCACGCCGCTTCGGCGTTCTTCAAGTCCCCCACCGTGATCAGGCGTTCGGTCGTCTTCAGCCCCGACTTCGGGGCCTGCTCGAGCAGGTACGCGCTCGTCGTACCCGGCAGAATCCCGGACGAGGCGGGCGTGGTGCAGAGGGTGTCGCCCTCGAGCCACAGGAGCGAGGAGGTCGGGCCCTCGAGCGCGAAGCCGTCGGCCGAGACCCACAGGGCGTCGTCGGCGCCTTGCGACTTCGCCCAGCGCGTCACGGCCATCATCGAAGCGTAGGAGAGCGCTTTGACGCCGCCTAGAAGCCACGGGGCTTCGCCCCGCGCATCGGCATTCACCCCCAGGCTCGCCGTGGCGATCTTCAGGCCGTCGCGGCGCGGCAGGAGGCGTTCGCGCGGAACGGGATCGACCGTGGCGTAGACGGTGGGCGGCCCGCCGTGCTCGCGGCCGCGGGTGGCGACCAGGCGCAGCGCGCCCTCTCCTTCGGCGCGCTCACGCCAGGCCCCGAGGGCCTGCTCGGCGAGCTCGGCCATATCGGCCTTCGCAGGCAGTTCGAACTCCATGCGGCGCGCGGAGTTCGCCATGCGGTCGAGGTGCTCCGAGAGCAAGAACGCCTGCCCGGCGCGGACGTTGATGGTCTCGAAGACGCCGTCGCCCCGGAGGACTCCGAGGTCGTCGGCGCACAGGAGCGGCTCGTCGGAGTCGACGACGCCGCGGTGCAGTACTGCGGTCACTAGTGCCATGACCTCATTCTGCCCCTCGACGGGAGCCGGGCGTCACCGGCGAACGCTTCACGGTGTCGCGCGCCTACCTTGAGGTCGATTACCATCCCAAACCCCCACCCAACCAGGGGACCGTAGTGGCCAGCATGTCGCGGGGGTACGACAAAAAAGCCGCCGAGCGGCATCCATGTCACCCGAACGTGTTCCTCCGCGGGCGAAGTACGATGCAACCATGCCCACCGAAGCCGAGGCCGAGACCGAACTGGCGGCGGTGCTGCGCTCCAAGGGGCTGCGCATGACCGCACAGCGCCAGCTCGTCCTGGAAGCGGTCCGCGCGCTCGGGCACGCGACCCCCGAGCAGATCCACGAACGCATCCGCGGCCAAGTCGAAGGCGTGAACATCACCACGGTGTACCGCGCCCTCGACCTGCTCGAAGACCTCCAGCTCGTCTCCCACACCCACCTCTCCCACGGCGCCCCCACCTACCACCTGTCCGGCGACCGCGGCCACGCCCACCTGGTGTGCCACCGCTGCGGCCGGATCACCGAGGTCGACCCCTCGCTGTTCGCGAACGCGCGCGAGGAAGTCGCCGACAACTGCGGGTTCGTCATGGACATCGGCCACGTGGCCGTGTTCGGGACCTGCGCCGAATGCCAGGAGAAGCACGCATGACCACGCAGTCCAGCGAAACCGTCGCACCGTCCCCGCTCCTGTCCCTGCCGGACGCCGTCGCCACCGAGGCCGGCCGCACCGCCTGGCACTACGGCGGGCCGCTCACCGAGCAGCGGAAGGCGATCGAGTCCGGCGCGCTCTTCGACCGCTCCGACCGCGACCTCATCTCCATCACCGGCCCCCAGCGCCTCGAATGGCTCCACTCGCTGTCCACGCAGCACCTCACGAGCCTCAAGCCGCACCAGGGCACCGAAACCCTGATCCTCTCGCCCACCGGACGCATCGAGCACCACGCGAACGTCTACGACGACGGCGCGACCGTCTGGCTCGACACCGAACCCGGCCGCGGCGAAGCGCTGCGCAAGTACCTGGAGCTCATGAAGTTCCGCACCGAGGTCGACATCGCCGACGCCTCCGGCGAATGGGCGCTGTTCACCTACACCTTCGTCGACCCGGGCGAGGAGGCGGCGCCGGTGGTGCAGCCGGTGCCGATCGCGAAATTCGCCGCCAAAGACCTGATGGCCGTCCCCACGTCGGTCTACCCCGGCCAGGTGCTCGACAGCACCGAGGGCTGGGTCCGCCGCACTGACGTGCTCGGCGTTCCGACGTACGACATCCTGCTCCGCCGTGACGAGGCCCAGTCCCAACTTCTCAGCGGCGACGCCGTCCCCGCCGGCACCTGGGCCTGGGACGCGCTGCGCGTCGCGGCCAAGCTGCCGCGCTTGGGGATCGACACCGACGAGAAGACCGTCCCCCACGAAGTCGGCCACTGGCTCGCCGCCGCCGTCCACCTCGACAAGGGCTGCTACCGCGGCCAGGAGACCGTCGCGAAGGTCCACCACCTCGGCCAGCCGCCCCGCCGCTTCCTCATGCTCCACCTCGACGGCTCCAACGAGCACCCGCCCGCCACCGGCACCCCGGTCACCAAGGACGGCAAGGAAGTCGGCTTCGTCGGCACCGCCGTGCAGCACTACGAACTCGGCCAGATCGCGCTCGCGATGGTCAAACGCTCCGTGGCCGCCGACGCCGACGTGGATCTCATCGTGGGCGATCAAGCCGCTCGCCAATAGCACGGCTATTAGCCTCGCGGTATGAGTGCTACCTACCGCGGCGGCGAACCCGTCGCAGAGATCGTCCGGTCCGGCTTCGCCGAGAGCTTCCACCGAGGCAGCGTCGCCGTGACCGACCCGTCCGGGACCCTCGTCACCTCGATCGGCGACACCGCCTCCCCGGTCTTCCCCCGCTCCTCCAACAAGCCCATGCAAGCCCTCGCGATGCTCCGCGCCGGATGGGAACCCGCCAGCGCGGCCGACCTCGCGATCGCTTCGGCGAGCCACCGCGGCGAACCGTTCCACATCGCACAGGTCCGCTCCGTGCTCGCGAGCGCCGGACTCGGCGAGGACCGGCTCCAGTGCCCTGCCGACATGCCCAGCGACCCGGGCGCGCGACACATCGTGGCGGCCGAAGGGGGCGATGCCGGCCGCGTCTACATGAACTGCTCCGGCAAGCACGCCGGGATGCTCGCCGCCTGCACCGCCGCCGGCTGGGACCTGGCGACCTACCGCGACCCCGATCACCCGCTCCAACGGCTCATCGCCGCCACCGTCGAAGAGCTCACCGGCGACACCGTGGCGGCCGTCGGCGTCGACGGATGCGGCGCGCCGGTCCTGGCCGTCACCCTCGCCGGCCTCGCCCGCGCCTTCGCGCGGCTCGTCGAAGCGCCCGAGGGCACGAACGAGCGCCGCGTCGCCGATGCCATGCGTATCAACCCGAAGCTGGTCGACGGCACCCGCGGCCCCGACCACCGCATGATGAGCGCCCTCTCCGGCCTGCTCGCCAAAGGCGGCGCCGAAGGCATTCACGTGCTCGCCGCGCCGGGCGTCGGCGCGGTCGCGGTGAAGATCGACGACGGCGCGGGCCGGGCCTCCACGCCCGTCGCACTGCGCGCGATCACCCAGACCCTCGGACTGGCCGTCCCCGAGGAGACCAAGCCCGAGATCGACGCCCTCCTGTGGCCTGAGATCCTCGGCGGCGGCCAGCCCATCGGCCGCCTGCGCACCCTCCTGTGAGTGTCCTGCGACTCAAGCAGGGGAATACCCCGTGGCGGCACTGGCCCCGAGCACGGTAGTATCGTCGCGTCGCAAGTACTGACACTCGCGCGAGTGGCGGAATGGCAGACGCGCTGGCTTCAGGTGCCAGTGTCCGTAAGGACGTGGGGGTTCAAGTCCCCCCTCGCGCACGTTGGGTTCGGTCTCCGAACTCAGAGGTTTGTGAGAACCGTTTTAAGAAGCGGCGTTGTTCTTGG
>DATABR010000348.1:0-17485 GCA_036259435.1 Glycomyces sp. | reverse complement strand
GGCTGAAGGTGGCGACCACCGCGCCGTAGGCGTCGGGGATGTCCTTGACCGGGTTGACGGTGCGCCAGGTCAGGTCCAGCAGGTGCCAGATGACGAAGAAGAAGATGACGATCGCGCCCCAGCGCATGGTGGCCACGGCGTGGCGCGATTCGCCCTTGGCGGGCTTCTTGGAGGCGTAGCGCACCGGGCGGGCGACCAGGGCGCGGCGGGTGAGGACCACGGCGGTCCAGATGTGGACGGCGACGGCGGCGATGAGGCCGATCCGCATGATCCACAGCAGGCTCTCGTGGGGCAGCAGGGGCTCGCCGAAGGAGCGCAGTCCCGCGGCGTAGGCGTTCATCTCCTCGCGGCCTTCGAACACGTGCAGGTTCCCGGCCATGTGGGCGATGAGGAACAGCACGAGCAGAATGCCGGAGACGGCCATGGCGATCTTCAGGCCGATGTTGGAACGCCACGGTTTCCAGGGCGCGTGGGCCCGTTCGACCGGTTGCGCGCCAGCGCGCGTTTGCAAATCCGTAGACACGTCCAGAGGCTAGACGCGATGCGGCTCACGGGTCCAATTCATGGTCGGGCCCTGTTTCATGCCGATACGTTATGAACATGCGCCCGCAGCAACTACGAGCCTTCCTCGCTGTCGCACAAACACGGCATTTCACTCAAGCAGCCGAAGAACTCAGTGTGACACAACCTTCATTGAGCAAACAGATCCGTTCGCTCGAAACCGAACTCGGCGCGCCCCTGTTCACGCGCGCCCGCGGCCGGATCGAACTGACCGACGCCGGGCAGACCCTGCTGCCCCACGCCCGCCGGATCACCGCCGCGGTCACCGCGGCCCGCTCCGACATCGACGACGTGCTCGCCGTCCACGCCGGCCACCTGCGCCTGGGCGCGACGCCGAGCCTGTGCTCATGGCTCATCGCACCACTGCTCACGCGGTACCTGGAGGCCCACCCGGGCGTGACGGTGACGCTCACCGAAGACGGCTCGGGCCCCCTGACCGACCATCTCACCGCCGGAGACCTCGACCTCGCGTTCACCATCGGCGACAAGGCGGATGCCACCGGGTTGACCGTGCAGCCGCTGCTCTCGGAGGCCCTCGTCGTCGCCTCCGCCGCGCATCTGCCGCCGCTCACCCGCCAGGGCTACATCGGCCTGTCACAACTCAGAGAGCAGGCGTTCGTGCTGCCCGCCCACGGCTACGACCTGCGCGACCTGACCATCACCACCTGCGAAGCCGCGGGGTTCACGCCGCGCACCGGCGTCGACGGCGGCGCCACGGACGCCGTGGCGTCCCTCGTCGAGGCAGGCCTGGGGATCGCGCTGCTGCCGGCGATGATCGCGGCCGGAAGGCCGGGCCTGCGGGCCACCCCTCTCGCGCCACCGGGTGCGAGCCGCACCATCGCGCTGGCCGCACGTCGCGAAGCGCCCTTGACGAAGGCGGCCGGCGCGTTCGCCACCGCACTCGAAGCGCACTTGACGGACCTGCACGCCTGGGGCCGGCTCCCCGAGGGCATGCGGTCCCTCTGACCTATTCCTTCAGGAACGTGTCGCGGTCGAACATCGCGGCGATCTGCCGCGCCGACGGGGTCCCCGCATCGGGGTCGGCGCCGGCGGCGAGCAGCGCGGTGATCACTTCGCCGTAGTCCTTGAAGACCGCCCCGGCCAGCGGCGACTGGTCGCGGTCGTTGCGTTTGTCCACATCGGCTCCGGCTTTGACCAGGGCCCGCACGGTCTCGGCGTGCCCGTGGTAGGCCGCGAGCATCAAGAGCGAGTCACCCGATCCGTTGACCAGGTCCACCGGCAGCCCGGACTCGACGAACCGGTTCAGCCGCTCGCTTTCGCCGGTGCGCGCCAGTTCGAATGCGGCCTCGGCAATTTCGCTGAAATCCTCGTCATCGCTCACGCCCACCAGCTTGACACACACGCACGGGCGCCGTGCCCGATCACTACGGCACTCCGCAATGGACCGCTCCTAGTGGAGTTCACCCTCGCAGGTGTCGGATCGGGTATTGACACGACTGCGTGAGGGTGGCAAAGATTGATGCGGGCTCGCGGCCGTCTCGCTTACACGCGACATCGCCGCGGAGCCTCCAACGGTGGGACACAAACGGTGAGGACTCGGGCATGAGCGAGCCGAAAATCCTAGGGCAGTTCCAATTGGAACATCGCACTATTCAAGTGAGCGGCGACGACGGCAATGTCGGGACCGTCTGGCTCCGACGAGTCCACCCCGACCCGCCGATGGCGCTGGGCTGCGTGGTCGAACTCGACTCCCCCACGCCGCGGCTGCGGCTGTACCGGGCCGAATGGCCCGACGATCTGCGCGACCACGCGAAAGAGCAGACGCTTGCGATCTGGCGGGCCTCACACGACTGAGCCGTGCCCAGCGGGCGAGCGTCCCTAGAGGGTCCCGCCGAGCGCTGCGGCCACCCCGGCGGCCTTCGCTTCGGCTTCGGCCACCTCGGCTTTCGGCTCGGACCGCCAGGTGATGCCGCCGCCCGACCACACGTGCGCGCCATCGACGTCGAGCGCGACGGTGCGGATCGTCACGCCCAAGCGCACCTCATGGCCGCTGATGAACCCGAACGCGCCCATGGCCGGGCCCCGACCCACCGGCTCGATCGAGCCGACGAGGTCGAGCACGGCGAGTTTCGGCGCGCCGGTGACCGACCCGGGCGGGCACATCGCCCGCAGCAGGTCAGCGAGCCCGGTCCCTGGCTCCAGGCGCGAGGTCACGGTCGATTCGGCCTGCCACAGATCGGCCCAGCGCCCGAGCCGGAACAGGTCCTTGACCGTGACCGATCCCGGTTCGGCGACTTGGGCGAGGTCATTGCGCTCCAGGTCGACGATCATGACGTGCTCGGCGCGTTCCTTGACCGAGCCGAGCAGGTCGGCCCGGCCCGCTTCGGTGGCCGGCGCGGTGCCCTTGATCGGGTACGTCGCCGCCGTCGCGGCGTCGGCGGTGAGGAAGCATTCGGGCGAACCGGAGGCCACGAGCCAGTCGTCGCCGGCGAGGACCCCGCCCCAAGACGCGCCCGCCACACCCGCCGCTGCCGCGGCGATCGCGCCGGGGTCGCCCGACCAGGTGGCCTTGCGGTGGCCGACCACGTTCGCCACGTACACCTGGCCGCGCCCGATCGCCTCCTGCACGGCCGCGATCGCCTTCGCATGATCGGCGCCCGACCACGAGGCCTGCCAGGGCCCGATCGCGAACGGCCCAGGCACCGCAGGTTCGCGTGCGGGTCCGTGGGCGTAGGCGACGAGGACCAGGTCGGGGACGGCCGGGACCGGGGTCGGCGCCCCGGTGGCCCCACCGACCATGACCGCGCCCGCGGCCGCCGAGATCAATACGGCCACACCGCAGACTGCACCCTCATCGTCAGTGTGCGCAGCGCTGTAGCGGGCCCGGAAGTCCGCCGCCAGCGCGGCGGGGTCGCCGCCCTCGCCCACGCGCCACTCGAGCCGGTCGACCTCGATCAACCGGTCGCGGCACGCGGCGTCCACGCCCGGCGGGGCGGGGCGGACGGCGCGGAAGATCGACATGCGTCTAGTGTCGCCCAGACCGGCGCGGCCGCCAGAAATCTGTGGCCCACTTCACCGGCGCTCAGCCGCCGATGGCCGCCAGAATCCCGCCCTCGGCCGGGGCCTCGATATAAGCGCCGCCGGTCGCCGCGGCCAGCATCGTCAGATTCTCGCTGTTGGCCTCGCCGAACCCGACCGTGTACACCGTGACCGATCCGGCCATGCCGCCGAGCGTCTCGGCGGTCCCTTCCACGCTGGGTTCGCTGACCTCGTCCGCGCCGCTGTTGGTCAGCACGACCACGAGGTTCCCCGCGCCGTCCACGGCGTTCTCGTTCATGAACTCGTAGGCGTCGACGAGTGAGTCGTACAGCGGCGAACCGCCCTCATAGGGCTCGTTCTCGGAGATGGCGTACAGGTCGCTCTCGAGATCGCCGCGATGGTCGTCGGAGAGTTCGGCCAGTTCGGTGACCGACCGCGAATTCCCCTCGTCGCCCGCGTCGACCCCGTACTCCCACAATCCGGCCCGGTAGGTCGACCCCATCTCCAGGACCGTGGCCACGGCGGTGCGGATGGCCGCGTCCCCGGCCGAGACCGGCCCGCCGTCGTATTCGACCGTCTCGTCGGCGATCGCCGAGGACCGGTCGACCAGGAACAGCACGTTGAGGTCGCGGCTGTCGCCCCGCCAGGACCGCACGGCCTCGCCGACCACTTCCGGGCTCGTCTGCGCCAGCGCCGCGGCCGGATCCTCGACCGCCCGCAGCTCCGAGTCCTCGAACGCCCCCGACTCGACTTCGGACCTGAGGTAGTCGCCGAACCGGTCGGCGATCCCCGCATCGGAGTCGGAGACCCACTCGGCGTTCCCCAGCACCAGGTACGTCGCGACCGCGCCCACCGAGGTGTCGCTGGGCGTCACCGGCACGAGCGGCTCGACCCCCGCGGCCTCGGCGTCGAAGTCCTCGACCTGGTGGTCCAAGGCGGTGAACACCTGCGTGGTGTCACCGGATTCGGCGTACGCGGTCAACTGGTCGGAGATCTCGTCCTGCACCGACCCGGCCTCGATCGCGGCCATGTACGCGGCGAGCGCGTCGGCGGAGAACCCGCCCGCGCCGTCGGCGCTGGCGTTGAGCATCGAGACCAGGCCCTCGGTCGAGGTGCGGGGGTTGGCGGCCGCGAGGTTGATCTTGTCGTCCTGCGCGGCGGCCACGACGTCGGTCCACGCTGGAGGCTGGCCCCCCAGCCAGTCCAGTTCGGTCGCCTTCGACTCCGGCACCGCCAGCACCGAGGCGGCCTCCCCGAGCACCACCGGTTCAGAGGAGACGAGCCCGGCGGTCGCTTTATCGGAAGCGACCCATGAGGCCCACGCGTGCGAATCGGGGACCCACGCGATCGGCAGCGACCCGAGCGTCTTGGGGTCCCAGCCGCTGGTGATCCCCCGCGAGGCCTTGTCGGAGGCCACGGCGGTGATTTCGACCCCGATGCACTGGCCGTCGACTTCGGGCTGCGTCGACTCCCACGCCGAGGCGGCGTCCTCAAGGGTCCCTGCCAGACTCGGGGCGGCGGCCACGTTCACCTCATATACCGAGCCTGAGCAGCCCGAGCGCAGCAGCGTCACGAAACCCCAGGTGAGACCGGCGGCCACGAGCACGCACACCATCGTGATCACGATCCACGGCGCCACGAGCATGCGCCCGCCGCCCTTCTTGCGCCGCCGCCCGAGCCGGTGCGACTTGACCGCACGCGAAGTACCGAAAACCATTAGCTTCACTCCTGGGGGAACCGTCGGCGCCCAGTGTAAAGCCATGAGATCAGCGCCCGCCCACTGTGGTGAGCGGGCCCCGGCTTCGGACTACTCGCCGAACGCCTCGATCGGCGGGCACGTGCACGCCAAGTTCCGGTCCCCCCACGCATTGTCGATCCGGCCGACCGGCGGCCAGTACTTCTGCGCACCCGCCGACGCTTGCGAGCCGAGCACGTGTCCAGTACCGGTCGGCCAGGCCGCTTCGGTACGCGAATAGGCCCGGTCCCAGTCGTCGGCGGTGACCACCGCGGCGGTGTGGGGCGCGGCGCGCAGCGCTGAGTCCTCCACGGCGACGTCGCCGCGAGCGACCGCCTCGATCTCCTCGCGGATCGCGATCATCGCCTCGCAGAACCGGTCGAGTTCGGCCAGATCCTCCGATTCGGTCGGCTCGACCATCAGCGTGCCCGCGACCGGGAACGACATGGTCGGCGCGTGGAACCCGTAGTCGATCAGCCGCTTCGCCACGTCCTCGACGGTCACGCCCGTGCGCTTGGTGAGCTCCCGCAAATCCAGGATGCACTCGTGCGCGACCAAGCCGTGCGCCCCGGCGTACAGCACCGGGTAGTGCTCCCGCAGCCGCGCCGCCACATAGTTCGCCGCCAGCACCGCCGCAGCGGTCGCCGCGGTGACGCCGTCGGAGCCCATCATCCGCAGGTACATCCACGGAATCTGCAAGATCCCCGCCGAACCCCACCGCGCCTGCGACACCGGACCCACCGGCCCGGCCGCCGCCATGGGGTCCGAAGGCAGGAACGGCACCAGGTGCTCGGCCACCGCCACCGGGCCCACTCCCGGACCGCCGCCGCCGTGCGGGATGCAGAACGTCTTGTGCAGGTTCAGGTGCGACACGTCGGCCCCGAACCGGCCCGGTTTCGCCCAACCCAGCAGCGCGTTCAGGTTCGCCCCGTCCACGTACACCTGCCCGCCCGCATCGTGCACGCGCGCGCACACCTCCACGATGGTCTCCTCGTACACCCCGTGCGTCGAGGGGTACGTGACCATCAACGCCGCCAAGTCGTCGGCGTGCGCCTCGATCTTGGCGTCCAGATCCGCGAGGTCCACGTTCCCGGCCTCATCGCACGCGACGACGACCACGCGCATCCCGGCGAGCACCGCCGAGGCCGCGTTCGTGCCGTGCGCGCTGGCCGGGATCAGGCACACGTCGCGGGCGGCTTCGCCGCGGTCGGCCTGCCAGGCGCGGATGGCGAGGAGTCCGGCGAGTTCGCCTTGGGATCCGGCGTTGGGCTGCACGGAGACGGCCGCGTACCCGCACACGTCGGCGAGCCAGCCTTCGAGCTGGTCGATCAAGAGCCGCCAGCCGCGGGTCTGGTCGGCGGGTGCGAGGGGGTGGACGTCGGCGAACTCGGGCCAGGAGATCGGCTCCATCTCGGCGGCGGCGTTGAGCTTCATGGTGCACGATCCGAGCGGGATCATGCCCCGGTCGAGGCCGTAGTCCATGTCGGCCAGGCGCTTGAGGTAGCGCATCATCGCCGTCTCGGAGTGGTGGGTGGAGAACACCGGGTGGGTCAGGTAGGCGCTCTCGCGCCGCAGCCCGGCCGGGATCGCGGGCTCGACCGCCTCGTGCAATACGGCGCCGAAGGCTTCGGCGACGATCCGCAGGTCCGCTTCGGTGGTGGTCTCGTCGCAGGCGACGGCCACGGTGCCCGCGTCGACGCGGCGCACGTTGACCCCGCCGGCGGCGGCGCGGTCGGCGACGGTGTCGGCCCGGCCCGGGACGCGCGCGGTCACGGTGTCGAAGAACGCGGTGCCCGCCAGTTCGACCCCAGCGGCCTCGAGGGACGCGGCGAGGCGAGCGGCTGCGGTGGCGGCGTGTTCGGCGATGGCGCGCAGCCCCGCGGGCCCGTGCCACACCGCGTACGAGGAGGCGATGACGGCCGGGAGCACCTGGGCGGTGCAGATGTTGCTGGTGGCCTTCTCACGGCGGATGTGCTGCTCGCGTGCTTGGAGCGCGAGGCGCAGCGCGGGAGCGTCGGCGGCGTCGCGGGAGACGCCGACGAGGCGGCCCGGCAGCTGGCGCTGGAGGCTGTCGCGCACGGCCATGTATCCGGCGTGGGGCCCGCCGAAGCCCATCGGCATGCCGAGGCGCTGCGTGGAGCCGACGGCGATGTCCGCGCCGAACTCCCCCGGTGCGGTCAGCAGTGCGAGAGCGAGGAGGTCGGCGGCGACGGCGACGAGCGCGCCCTTGCCGTGCGCGGCTTCCACCGTCGCACTCCAGTCCCGGACGGCCCCATCGGCGCCGGGGTACTGCAGGAGCACACCGAAGATCCCGTCCGGAACCTGAGCGGGGTCGGCGAGGTCGGCCACGACGAGGTCGATCCCGACCGGTTCGGCCCTAGTCTCGAGGACCGCGAGCGTCTGCGGCAGCACGCGCGAGTCGACCGCGAACACGGCACCGGTCGCCTTCTTGGCGGCGCGGCGGGCCAGGAGCATCGCCTCGGCCGCGGCGGTCGCCTCGTCGAGGAGGCTCGCTCCGGCGACGGGCAGGCCGGTGAGGTCGGCGCACATGGTCTGGAAGTTCAGGAGCGCTTCGAGGCGGCCTTGGGAGATCTCGGCCTGGTAAGGCGTGTACGCGGTGTACCAGGAGGGGTTCTCCAGGACGTTGCGGCGGATCACCGCGGGGGTCAGGGTGGCGTGGTAGCCCAGGCCGATCATGGAGCGCATGGGCCGGTTCTGGGCGGCGAGCGCATGGAGTTCGGCCTGCGCCTCGGTCTCGCCGACCGCCTGCGGCAGTCCGAGGCCGTCGCTCGAGCGGATCAGCTCGGGCATGCAGGCGTCCATGAGCGCTTCGAGGCTGGGTTGGCCGACCGCTTTGAGCATGGCGTCCTGGTCGGCGGGACTGGTGCCGATGTGGCGTTCAGAGAAGGACAACGGTCTTACCTCCGGTGACAAGCGGTGCGTGAACGCATCCCTCATCTGTCACCGACGGTGCTCACGCACGGCTCGCGAGCGCTGCCGTGGTGTACCCCGGTTCCAGAGCGGCCAATGACTGGTGGTCCTGGTACCTGAGAGGTTCGGAGAGAAGTCTTGCCCCTTCGGTGCCGCGCCGGCCTGCCGTTGGCGCGCGGGCTCTCCCACCAGTCTTTCCGGCTCTGCGGCCATGGTAGGTCAGGAAGCGGTGCGGCGGCGACCGGGCACGGGTCCGGTGTGGCGCTCGCCGGTCTGCTCGGGCGGGTGCAGGCGGGTGGGCGCTTTGACGGGCGCTTCGCCCGGGAGGGTGGCGAGGCGGCCCATGACTTCGGTGACCGTGGTGCGCACGGCGATGCCGAACACGCCCTGGCCCCCGCGCAGGAGGTCGATCACTTCGCCGGCGGAGCGGCACTCGTAGACGGTGGACCCGTCGGACATGAGGGTGATCTCGGCGAGGTCTTTGACGCCCCGGGAGCGCAGGGCTACGACGGCTTTGCGGATGTTCTGAAGGGAGACGCCGGCGTCGAGGAGGCGTTTGATGACTTTGAGGACGATGATGTCGCGGAAGGAGTAGAGCCGGTTGGTCCCCGACCCCGAGGCGCGGCGAATGCTCGGTTCGACCAGTCCGGTGCGGGCCCAGTAGTCGAGTTGGCGGTAGGAGATGCCCACCACGCGGCACGCGGCGGTGCCTCGCCAGCCGCGGATCTGGCTGGGTGGGACGGTCGGCCGTCCGATCGGTTCACTGTGGGTGTCCATCGCTGCCTCCGCGTTCCACCTGCAGATCAAATGGTGCAGTCGATGGTGAGCGTAACCGTCCGACCCTCCACCATGGGCTGAACGAGAGAAAAGCTCGGCAGGTCGCGGGGGCTCAGCGATCTTCGCCGAAGTCCTCGGGCGTGACCTCTTCGAGAAACTCGCGGAACTTCTCCACTTCGTCCTCTTGGGTGTCGGGGAGGACGACGCCGGCTTCGTCGAGGACGGCGTCGGCGCACCAGATGGGGGCCTCGGCGCGCAGGGCGATGGCGATGGCGTCGGAGGAGCGGGAGGAGACGCGGGTGCGGCCGTCGAGCACGAGTTCGGCGAAGTAGACGGTGTCGCGCAGTTCGGTGATCTCGACGGAGGTGAGGGTGACGTCGAGGGCTTCGAGTACGTCCCGCATGAGGTCGTGGGTGAGCGGCCGGGAGAGCTGGACGTCCTGCTGCTGGTAGGCGATGGCCGCGGCTTCGACCGTGCCGATCCAGATCGGCAGGTAGCGGTGGCCGTCGGTCTCCTTGAGCAGGACCACCGGTTGGTTGCTCGGGAGTTCCACGCGGACCCCGACTACGGTCATCATCCGCACCGGTTCGCCTCCAACGGGTGCCGTGTTCCTGAAGACGGACCCGCCTCGGGGTGGCCCCGGGCGGGTCCTTTGACTGTCAGCCTACTCGCGAGGGTGGGACCGTTCAGGCCGCGGCCGGTTTGGGGCCGCTGATGAACACGAGGCGGAACTTGCCGATCTGGACTTCGTCGCCGTTGCCCAGGCCCGCGGTCTCCACGCGTTCGCGGTTGACATAAGTGCCGTTGAGGCTGCCGACGTCGCGGACGGTGAACCCGGCCGCGTCGCGGTGGAACTCGGCATGGCGCCGTGAGACGGTCACGTCGTCGAGGAAGATATCGGAATCAGGGTGCCTCCCGGAGGTGGTCACCTCGGTGTTGAGCAGGAAGCGGGCGCCGGCGTTCGGTCCGCGGCGGACGACCAGCAAAGCGGTGCCCGCGGGAAGCGAGTCCGCCAGGCGGGCGGAGTTCAACTCCGCGTCGACCTCGCCACCCTCTTGGAGGGCGGACAGGTTCATCGTGGCCGTCACATCCGGCGGAGGGAACTCGTCATTCGAACGCGTCATGGATTGCCACCTTCTACAAGTCTGGACCCTCTGGTCACTCCGTAAGCTTCGCATACGCTCCGGCGTTGAGCAAAGCAGTGAGCGAGCCGGTTTCCTCGACTTCGATGTCGAACATCCAGCCCGCCGCATAGGGGTCGCTGTTCACCAATTCCGGGGATTCCGACAATTCGTCATTGCGTGCAAGAATCTTACCGGTCAACGGAGCGTACACGTCGGAGACGCTCTTGGTCGACTCGACTTCGCCGACCACGTCACCTGCCCGAACCGCGGTGCCTGCCTCCGGGAGCTGGACGTATACGACGTCGCCGAGCGCGCTCTGGGCGAAGTCGGTGATGCCGATGCGGACGACGTTCTCGCCGCGCTCCTCGACCCACTCGTGCTCCGCGGTGTAACGCAGTTGCTCCGGAATCACCTGGCGCTCCCCTCATGGAAACCCCGCCGTCGGCGGGTCGGACGATCATGACCGTATCGCCCGGGCCCGGGCGGTCTGCGGCGGGGCCGAGGTGGCGTGACGGTCGGCCGGCGAGAGGCGGCCTCAGGCCGCGAGCCGCGCGGGGCGGCCCTCGCGCAGCAGCCCGGCGGCCTGACGGAGGTAGACGGCGGCGGAGAGCCAGTACAGCCCCAGACCCCACCAGGCGAGCGCCCAACCCAACGGGGCGGCCCAGGCGGAGGCGTCCTCCACGAGCCCGGCGATGACGAGCACGGGGAAGGACATGAACACCACGGTGGTGGCGCATTTGCCGAGGAAGTGCACTTGAGGCGGGGCGTAACCGTGCCAGCGCAGCACGATCACGATCGACACCAACAACGCCTCCCGCAGGAGCACGGCGGCGGTGAACAGCCACGGCAGCAGGCCGATGAAGGTGAGCACCAGGAGCGAGCTGAGGATGTAGAGCCGGTCGACGAACGGGTCGAGGAGCCGCCCGAGTTTGGAGACCTGGTTCATGCGCCGGGCGAGCTGGCCGTCGACCCAGTCGGTGCCCCCGCCCACGGCGAGCACGATCGCGGCCTGCCAGTAGTACTGGGTGGCCAGTAGGAGGTAGCAGAACAGGGGGATGCCGAGCAGCCGGACGGCGGTGACCAGGTTGGGCCACGTCCACACGCCCCAGCCTTGGGGTGGCGCTGCTGACTTGCTCAAGGCGGTCCTCTCGGTGGGGCCCCCGGTGTTGCGGCACCTGGGCCCTGGGTCGGTCTCCTCTCGCCCGCCGGTGCGGCGAGCGGTCGCTGTCTTTGCCAAGCACGGTCTTCCCGAAGCGTTGTTGTTCGGAACATTGTCGTTCGTGAACACTGCCGTTCGGAAATGCTGTGCGGTTCGGTTCGGTGGGTGTACCTGGATTCTAACCGCAGGGTCCGACACCTGTATCGGAGAAATTCGGGGCGCTCTCGCAATTGGCCGGGCGGCCGGTCGGGAGATAAGGCATGTCGGGACCGGCATTGGTCAGTCCAGTGGGGAGGGACCCGGCTGTTGTGGCGTCGGGAAAACGTGACAGGGAACAACCCGGGCCGGCGCAGAGCAGGCCCGGGTCGCGTGGTCGGGTCAGGCCGGCGGGGCCCCCGGGATGTACGCCTGCGGCTCTTCCTTGCGGAAGAACGCGTTCGCGCGAGGCGTCGCGAGCAGGATGATCACCAGGATCGAGCCGATGGTGGCGAGGGCGAGGACGCCGTAGTCGACGATGACCGTCCACGCCGGGTAGGCCCCGTAGAGCGCGTCAACGAGCGCGCCCGCGTCGAGGCCCTCGGGGCCGCCGCCGCTTTCGATGCCGGCTTCGATGAACGTCGCCAAGAGCAGCTGCGAGACGGCGATGAAGCCGCCGCAGATGAGCACCAGGGGCTGCACGACCCAGGTGATGACGCGCGCGGCGCGGTTGCCGGTGCCGTTGAGCAGCGCCAGGACGATCAGGAGCAGGGCGACGACGATGGGGGCGAACGCCAAAGCCCCACCGGTCTCGAAGGTGGTGCCTTCGGGCAGGTCGGACATCGCGTAGCCCTGGGATTCGAGTTCGGCCTCCACGGCGGCTTCGGCGTCGGCGCCGTAGAGGAGGCCGAGGACGGCCTGGGCGATGAGGAACACCGCGAGCAGGATCTGGAGCCACACCGCGAATGTGACCGTGCCGGGACGGGTCTTGGGTGCGGACATGGCGGGGTCGGCGGGTTGGGGCGGGTACGTCATGATGCCTCCGTGGGGTTCACGGCCGCCGGCCGCCATGGCGCGGCCGGTCATGGGACGTGTACGTCCTTCACGCTAGCAATCATCGACGACCGTCGCCGGAAGGAATACCCGTCCTTCTCAAGCACTACCCGAGGCGCGCCGTTCTACTCCGCTCGGGCGAGGCGCCGCCTCCGTACCGCGACGGCCGCGCCGACGAGGCACCCGCTCATGGGCACCATCAGCAGCCACAGCGCCCACGTGCACACCGCCAGCACCAGGGCCCCGCCCAGCAGGATCCCCGTGCCGCTCCAATCGGCCTTCATCTCCTCGACCGCGTCCGCGAACAACGCACGCCACCGCGCCTCCGGTTCCCATGCGGCCGCCGCCCGCAGCAGCGCGGTGGCGGCGAGCCCGGCGACGATGAACGTCGCCAGCGCGAATCCGGGCCGCCCCGGCACGCCAGCATTGGTGAGCACGGCCAGGTTCAACGTCAACAGCAAAGCGGCGGCGAGCATGGCGAACCCGACCCGCCACGCCCCGCGCCACGCGATCCTCAATTCCGACCAGAACACGCCCCACCCCGTCGGGTCGCCCTCGGCGTAAGCGGCCAGGTGCCGTGAGGCCGCGGCGAGCGCCGCCGGGATCGTCACGACCGGGAGGGCCGCGAGCGCGAACCACACGCCGGTCAGCAGGCATTCGGCGAAGAGGGCGAACCCTTCGCCGAACGCCTGCCGCCTGCGAGCCACGGACGCCACGCTAGCAGGCGGCGAAGCTTGCGAGCCGGCCATCAGCCTTTGACACCGGAGGTCGCGATGCCCTTGATGAGGAACTTCTGGAACACCAGGAAGAACAGCACCACCGGGATGAGCGAGAGCAGCGTCATCGCCATCATGCCGCCGTAGTTCGACACCGCCTCGGTGTTGTTGTACGACTGCAGCAGCCGCGGCAGCGGGAACTTCTCGATCTCGTGCAGGTAGATCAAGGGCCCCATGAAGTCGTTCCACGACCAGATGAACGTGAAGATCGACGAGGTCACGATCGCCGGACGCAGCAACGGCAGCATGATCGAGAAGAAGATCCGGAAGTGCCCGGCCCCGTCGATCGTCGCCGCCTGGTCCAGTTCCCTGGGGATGCCACGCAGGAACTGCACGTACATGAACACGAAGAACGCGTCCAGGCCCAAGAACTTCCCGATCACGAGCGGGAAGATCGTGTTCACCACGTCCATCTCGGAGAAGATCAGGTACTGCGGGATGAGCATGACCTGCCCGGGCAGCAGCAGCGTCGCGATCACGACGGCGAACATCGCCTTGCGCCCGGGGAACTCGAGGCGCCCCAGCGCGTAGGCGGTGATCGAGCAGGACGCGAGGATGCCGACCACCGACAGGGCCGCGATCACGAACGAGTTCCAGAAGAACCGCCACAGCGGGACCCCGGCCATGCCGTCGAAGGCGCTGGCGAAATTCTCCCAGGTGATCGAGGTGGGGATGGGCGAGATGTTGGTGAGGATGTCGGAGTTCTCTTTGACCGAGGCGGTCAGGACCCAGAAGGCCGGGTAGAGGACCACGACGAGGACGGCCAGCAGCGCCAGGTGCCACACGACGGACTTCGCCCGTTCGGCGCCGGTGCGCTTGCGCCGTTCGATCACGCGCGGCGCGGTGTCGGTTGCTGCACTCATTTGTTGTCCTCCCCTGCGTAGTAGACGAGGTTCTTGGCCGCGCGGAACATGATCAGGGTGACCACGCCGACGGCGAGCACGAGCATCCACGCCCACGCCGAGGCGTAGCCCATGCGAAGGTCCACAAAGGCCAGCGCGTAGATGCGGACGGTGTAGAACAGGGTCGACCAGGCCGGGCCGCCGGCGGTGCCGCCGATGATGAACGCGGGCCCGAACAGCTGGAAGGCGTGCACGGTCTCCATGAGCACGTTGAAGAAGATGACCGGCGAGAGCATCGGGATGGTGATGTGGATGAACCGGTGCCACTTGCCCGCGCCGTCGACTTCGGCGGCTTCGTGGAGTTCGCCGGGGACCTGGAGGAGCCCGGCCATGAAGATGACCATCGGCGCGCCGAAGGTCCACACGCTGAGCAGGACGAGCATGAGGATGGAGACGTCGGGGTTGCCGATGAACCCGCCGCCGTCCCAACCGAACCAGGACATGAACTGGTCCTGGGGGCCGCCGCCGGCGAACAAGGCCTTCCACACGATCGCGATGCCGACGCTCATGGCGATGAGCGAGGGCATGTAGAACGCGGCGCGGTAGAACCCGATGCCGCGCCGGCTCTGGGTCAACAGCATCGCCACCACCAGGGAGGCGACGAGTTTGAGCGGCACGGCCAGCAGCACGTACAGCAGCGTCACTTTGACGGCCCGAGCGAACATCGGGTCGTTGAACATCGCCGTGTAGTTCTCCAGGCCGATGAAGTCGCCGCCGAGGATGAGGTGGTAGTCGGTGAACGACAGGTACAGCGACCAGAGCATCGGACCCACGGTGAACACCAGCGAACCGACGATCCAGGGGGTCATGAAGGTGTAGCCGACGAGACGCTCGCCGCGGCGGGCGGGCGGGGTGCGGCGCTTGGCCGCCCCCCGCCGCTCGTTTGCGGTCGGCGCTCCGGCCTCACTCGCCGCGGGTGGCGCGGTGGTGGAGGGAGAAGCTGACACGGTGACGATTCCTTACTTGGTTACTGCTCGGCGGCCAGGAGGGTGTCGGCCTCGGTGAAGAACAGGTCGGCGGCCTCCTGCGCGGTCATCTCGCCGTACTGGACCTGCTGGTAGAGCTCACCGAACTTGACCTCGATCGCGCCGGTGGCCGCGGGCGGGGCCGGGGGCGGCGTGGTCAGGTACTGCTCGACCGAGGCCTCGTAGTCGAGCACGGCCTGGGTGGCCGGGTCGATCTCCACGTTCTCCAGGCCCTTGTTGGTGGCCGGGACACCGCGGTTGGTGCCGAGGATCTTGATCGCCTCGGGGTCGCCGAGGAGGAAGTCCACGAGTTTGGCCGAGGCTTCGGCCTGCTCGGTGGCACCCGAGATGACCAGCTGCATCGACGGCTTCAGATAGAGGCCGAGGTTCGCCGCGTCCAGGCTCGGGGGCGCGGCGAGCGCGAGCGTCCCGCCGTTGGCCTCGACCGTGGGCGTGTAGCCGGGCATGAAGTTGTCCCAGCCGATCTCGGAGCCGAGCACGTCCTGGACCAGGCCGCCTTCGACCCATTCGATCGTGGTCTCGACCGGCGGCACCATGCCGGCGGCGTACAGGTCGGCGGTGGTGGTCCACCACTCGGCGAGTTGGGCCGGCTCGAAGTTGAGCGCGTTGCCGTCCTCGTTGTAGAAGCTGCCGCCCTGCTGACGCAGCCACAGCTCCATGAAGTGGTACTGGCCCGACCAGTCGCCGCCGCCCCACTTGCCCTCGCCGAGCGCGGGGGTGAGCGTGGTGATGTCGGCCCCGTACTGGTCCCAGGAGTAGCCGGGCATGGGCGCGGCGACGCCGTGGGCCTCGAACCAGTCGGCGCGGTAGATCAGACCGAGCGTGTTGCCCGCGATCGGGACCGCGATGAGCTGGTCGTTGAGCTTGGCGGTGTCGAGGAAGCCCTCACGGAAATCAGAGGTGTCGACGACGCCTTCGAGGGGCAGCAGCAGGCCGCCGGAGCCGAACTGGCGCAGCCGGGAGTAGTCCATCTGGAACACGTCCGGCAGGTCGCGCGAGGCCATCCGGCCGGTCATGCCCTCCCAGTAGGTCGGGAAGTCCGCGAAGTTCGTCTGGACCTTGATGCCTTTGTTCTTCTCCATGAAGAGGTTGACGGCGTCGGTGGTGATGCCGGCGCGGTTCTCGTCGCCCCACCACTCGAAGCTGATCTCGATCGGGTCGTCGGCGGTGCCGGCGGGGCCGTCGTCGCTGCACGCGGCGGCCGCGGCGACGGTTGCTGCCGCTGCGGCGCCGGTGAGGAGAGTACGGCGCCGGAGGCGGTAAGGGTCGCGGATCATCGTTGATTGCTCCTTCTTATAAGAGGGGTCCCGCCGGAGCGGGCCTTGGGGAATCTATGCAGTTGGTCTTCGTTGCGCCGCTGGACCTGGTCTGCGGTCAGGCGGCCGAGGAGGGTTTGCGGTTCGCCGCGGCGGCCCAAGGCCTTTGCGGCCCTCGGGGTTCGTAGCGGCGCGGTTGGGCCGAGGCGCTCGCCGCGGCGCGGCGGGCTTCGGGCCCGGGCGCGATGAGTCCGAGCGCCCCGGCTTGGATGAGGGCGTTGCCCAAGGCGGTGGCTTCGTCGGGTCCGGCCAGCACGGGCCGGCCGGTGGCGTCGGCCGTCAGCTGGCATAGCAGCGCGTTGTTGGCGCCGCCGCCGACGATGTGGATCGTTTCGATCGCTTCGCCGGTGAGCTGTTCGAGCGAGGCGATCGCGCCTCGGTGGGCGAGCGCGAGCGAATCGAGCACGCACGCGGCCACTTCGGCGGGGGTCTGGGGTACCGGTTGGCCGGTTTCGGCGCAGTAGGAGCGGATCCTGTCGGGCATGTCGCCGGGGGCGGCGAAGCGCTCGTCGTCGGGGTCGACGACCGACCGCAGACGCTCGGCCTTCGCGGCCTCCTCCAGCAGGCCGGCGAGGTCGATGTCGAGCCCGGCGGCCCGCCAGGTGGCGACCGACTCGCCCAGCAGCCACAGCCCGGCGACGTTGCGCAGGAACCGGATCGACCCGTCTACGCCGCGCTCGTTGGTGAACCCCGCCTCGAGCGCCGCGACCGTGGTGATCGGGGTGTCGCGTTCGACGCCGACGAGGGACCAGGTGCCGCAGGAGATGTAGGCGGCCCTCGGGCCTTCGTAGGGGACGGCGGCGACGGCCGCGGCCGTGTCGTGGCTGGCGGTGGCGATCACCTTGGTCGAGGACGCGAGGCCGGTCGCCGCGGCGACTTCGGCCTCCAGTCCACCGAGGACGGTGCCGGTGGCCGTGATCGGACCCAGCAGCGACAGGTCGATCCCGAGCTTGTCGGCCAGGGCCTGCGACCAGTCGCCGGTGCCCTGGTCGAGCAGTCCGGTCGTGGAGGCGTTGGTCGCCTCCCATGCCTGGACCCCGGAGAGCCAGTACCCGATGAGGTCGGGAATCAGCAGTGCCCGATGCGCGCCAGCGGTTTCGGCGGTGAGCTGGAAGAGCGTGTTGAACGGCTGCGGCTGGATCCCGGTGGCCGCGAACAGGTCCTCGGCACTGACCTGGTCGAGCGCCAT
>DATABR010000347.1:0-5932 GCA_036259435.1 Glycomyces sp. | reverse complement strand
GCCGACTCCGACTCGACAAGGGCTCGCACCGCGGCAACGTCCACTGGTCCTTCTATTCTGAGGGCTCGCGCGAACGCACGCTTACGAACTGCCTGGTCAAGGCAGTTCGAGTCGTGGTGCACATGGGCTCCGCGGCCGCTGAGGCGGCGCTGCGGATCCGGAATCAAGCGATTCACGGAATCCTCAGAGTGTGGAACGACGACGCGCAGCAGCTCGGAAGCCGAAACGCGTCTGCGGCACCCCACACAAGTGCGGACTACCGCTGCGTCATGTTGCGATCCGATATTCAGTCTACCTCCCGGACCGCCGGCCGCCACCGGCCGGGCCGGTCTCCTCCTTCGCGCCGCCTGAGACGTGCGCGTCGGATTTGATGTCGATGCGCCACCCGGTCAGGCGCGCCGCGAGGCGGGCGTTCTGGCCCTCGCGACCGATCGCCAGCGACAACTGGTAGTCGGGGACGACCACCTCGGTGGAGCGGGTCGCCTCGTCCACGACGCGGACCGAGAGGGTCTTGGCCGGTGAGAGGGCGTTCGCAACGAAACGGGCCGGGTCGGCGTCCCAGTCGACGATGTCGATCTTCTCGCCGCCGAGCTCGCTCATGACCGCGCGCACGCGCGAGCCCATGGGGCCGATGCACGCGCCCTTGGCGTTGACGTCCTTCGTTGTGGCGCGCACCGCGATCTTGGAACGGTGACCGGCTTCACGCGCGATCGCCGGGATCTCCACGGCGCCCTCGTCGATCTCGGGCACCTCGAACGCGAACAGCTTCTTCACCAATGCCGGGTGGGTGCGCGACAGCGTGATCTGGGGGCCGCGGGCGGTGCGGTTCACTTGGATGACGATGGCGCGGATCCTCTTGCCGTGTTCGTAGGCCTCGCCGGGCACCTGCTCGTTCAACGGCAACGTGGCCTCGATCTTGCCGAGGTCCACAGTGACGATTCCGCGCTCGTTGCGCTCTCCATGGGCCTGGACGACGCCGGTGACGATGTCGCCCTCCTTGCCGGAGTACTCGCCGTAGTTGACCTCGTCGGCGGCCTCGCGGAGCCGCTGCAGGATGACCTGCTTGGCGGTCTGGGCGGCGATGCGGCCGAAGCCCTCGGGGGTGTCGTCGCGCTCGGAGACGACCTCGCCTTCCTCGTTCAACACTGGCACCAGGACATTGGCGAATCCGCTCTCGCGGTTCACCACTACTCGCGCGCGCTCATCGGCCCCAGGGGTGTGCTTGTAGGCGGTCAGCAGCGCCGATTCGATAGCGCCGAGGATTGTCTCGAAAGGGATGTCGCGCTCGCGTTCCAGCGACCGCAGCGCGGCCAGGTCGATATGCACCCGTTCTCCTTAAGTCTTGAGTTGTCCTCACCGCGGCCGTTCAAGGCGTGCGAGCCGTGTCCGCGTCGTCGCGTCGACGCTCATCTCAGCTCGATCTGCACCTTGCCGGGCCCCAGCTCGGCATAGGTAGCCGAGCGGCGCACGCCGTCGGCTTCTAGTTCAATCCCCCGCTCGCTGGCGGCCGTGACGCGCCCGGTGACGGGCTCCTCCCCGATGTGCACGGCTACCAAGCGCCCAATATTACGCCGCCAGTGCCGGGGCTCGGTCAGCGGACGGTCGATGCCCGGCGAGGACACTTCCAGGGTGTATGCGGCGTCGGCGAAGGGCCCCCCTGTGGACTCGGACTCGTCCAGAGCCCTCGAGCACGCTTTCGAGACAACGGCCACATCGTCCAGACTGATCCCGCCGTCCTTGTCGACGAGGACCCGGACGAGCAGTCGCCGACCGGCCTTCGACACCTGGAGTCCCTCCAGGTCGTATCCGGCCGCGGCGACGGCCGGAGCCACGATCGCCTCCACTGTTGCTTGCAGCTCAGTGGCTTGCCGCTCAGAACCCATGCGCTCTCCTTCTATCGCCTATTTCGCCGAGATTAACCGCCCGAAGACAGAATGGAAAGGCAGCCTGGGAAACTGGGTGTGTGTTCACGACTCGACGCGGACTCCTGGTAGGCGCGGCCGTTCTCACGGCCGCCGGATGTACCGAGGAGACGGCGCAGATCATCACCTCAGACGCGGATCTCACCGCCGCGCTCCACACTGCGCGCTCGCTGGCTCGGGCGGCCGACGCCTTGGGCTACAGCGAGATCGCCCAAGACCATCAGGCCCATGTCGCCACATTGGAGCGGCTGTTGCGGCCCAATGAGGTCACTGAGGAGACCGCGGAGGTCCCCGCGGACGCCGCGGCCCTCGCCGAGGCCGAAGCGGCCGGCGGCAGCGAGGCCGCCGAGTCGTGCCTCGCGACCGAATCGAACTACGCCGTACTGCTCGGCGAGATCGCGGCCTGCCGCGCCGCCCACGCGGCGGTGATCGTATGACCGCGGTCGACACCGGCCTGGCGGCCGAGTACGCGGCGATCTACGCCTACGGCGCCGCGGCCGTGCACCTCGACGGCGACCCGCGCTGGATCGCCGAAGAGCTCGAAGCCGAGCACCGCTCAAGGCGCGACGCGCTCGTGGACTACTACGGCGCCCACGGACTCGAGGCGGCCCCGTCCGAGCCGGGCTACGACATCGACCCGATCACGGACGCGGCCGGAGCGCAGGAACTGCTGCTGGCGATCGAGGAGAACGTGACCGCCACCTGGCGGGCGGCCGTGGCCGCGACCGAGCCGACCGAGCGCGAGATCTGCCTGAAAATGTACTCCGATTCAGCCGTGTCGCTGGCGCGATGGAGACTGGGCATCGGCCGGCCGGTCGCCGACCCGTGGCCGGGCCGCCCGGAGTAGGCGGGCCGGTTCACCTGCACACCACCGAATAGCCAGACCCTGTATCCCCGAGATGCATACCAGTTATGCCATACTCGGTATCTCTTCGCTGTGAAGAGTCAGTAGCGATACGAGGTTGCACATGAGTGTCAAACACAGCCTCCTGGCGCTGCTCGAACGGGGACCCGCCTACGGATACCAGCTGCGGGCCGCGTTCGAGAGCGCCACGGGCAATACCTGGCCGCTCAATATCGGCCAGGTCTACACCACCTTGAACCGGCTCGAGCGCGACGAACTCGTCGAGGCCCTGCCGGAGAACGATTCCGGCCAGCGACCCTACCGGATCACCGAGACCGGCCGCCGCCACCTGGCGGGCTGGTTCACCTCCCCCGTCCAGGCCGCCGACCGGCCCCGCGATGAGCTCACCATCAAACTGGCCCTGGCCGTGACCACCCCCGGCGTGGACGTCACCGACGTCATCCAGCGCCAGCGCAACGCCACCCTGCGGTTGCTCCAGGAGTACACGCGCCTCAAGGCCGCCGAGGACCACGCCGAACTGGCCTGGCGGCTGGTGCTGGAGTCCATGATCTTCCGCGCCGAGGCCGAGATCCGCTGGCTCGACCACACCGAGGCGGTCGTGGCCCGAGCGGACCTGCCCGCGGCCTCCCCTTTCGTCTTCGACAGCGCCGAACCGGACGCGGACGCGCGCCCGAATCCTGAGTTCGACCAGTTCCGGACCCATTGATCCCCAGGCCCACTGAGAGAAATCGCGGTACCCCCACATGACCGTCCTGCATCTGAAAGGCGTGAGCCGTGTCCACGGCGCCGGTGAGAACGCCGTCCACGCGCTGATCGACGCCGACCTCACGGTCGACGCCGGCGAACTCGTCGCCATCATGGGCCCTTCCGGGTCCGGCAAGTCCACACTGCTCAACCTCGCCGGCGGGCTCGACGCCCCCACTTCCGGCGCGGTGCTCGTCGAGGGCACGGTCCTCGCGTCGCTGAACAAGAAGAAGCTGGCGGCATTGCGGCGGCGCAGTGTCGGCTACGTGTTCCAGGACTACAACCTGGTGCCGAGCCTGACGGCGGCCGAGAACGCGGCTCTGCCGCTCGAGCTGGACGGGCTCAGTGCGGGCAAGGCCCGCAAGACGGCGCTTGCAGCGCTCGAAGAAGTCGGGCTCGACGTCAAGCAGGCGGACCGGTTCCCCGACGAGATCTCCGGCGGCCAGACGCAGCGGGTCGCCATCGCGCGGGCGCTGATAGGCGATCGGCGGCTCGTGCTCGCCGACGAGCCGACCGGCGCGCTCGACTCGACCACGGGTGAAGAGGTCCTCAAGCTGCTGCGCCGCCGCTGCGACGCGGGCGCGGCCGGGCTGCTGGTCACGCACGACGCGCGGCACGCGGGCTGGGCCGACCGGGTGGTGTTCCTGCGCGACGGCCGCATCGTCGACGCTTCAGTGCCGCTGGGTGGGGCCGAGACCCTGCTCGAAGGGACGCAGTGATGTTCGCGAGCCAACGCCTGGCCTTCAGGATCGCGCGCCGCGAGGCGCTGCGCTACAAGGGACGGTCGGCCCTCTCGATCACCCTGCTGGGACTGCCTCTCCTCGGCGTCGCGATCGGCGCGAGCGCCTATGACACCACGACGCTGTCCGACGAGGAGACCGCCGAGCAGTTCCTCGGCGAGAACGACGCCTACATCGAATTCGCCGAACCCGGCGTGCCGATCGCGCAGTACGGCTGGGAATCGCAGTGGTTCTCGTGGGGCCCCGCGTCGAAGGACCAAAAGTTCGAGAGGCGTACCGTCACCGAGGCCGAAGTGCTGGCCACGCTCCCGGTCGGCACCTGGATGGTGCCGTACAGCCCCGCCCAGAACTCCGGCGGCGAGATCGACGTCGAGACGCCGAACGGGATCGGCCAGATCCGGTCCTACGGCTACAACCTGGCCGAGGATGCCTACGAGGCCTCTGGTCTCGCCTACCTCGACGGCTCGGCGCCGGGCCGCGGCGAAGTCGTGCTCAGCCAGGCGGCGGCCGATCACCTCGAATTGGGCGTCGGCGACGAACTGGTGGTCGACAAGAGCGTCGGCACCGACGAGCACGAGATCAGCGGCATCGTCGAGTTCCCGTGGGACATCAACGGGCGCTTCGCCATCGGTACCGGCTTCTCGGGCCCGGCCTCGGGATTCCTGGTCGACTCCCCCGAACCGCTCACCGACGACGAGGTCCTCGCCCTCAATGAGCTGGGCATCGCCGTCTGGTCGCAGCCGCACGTCACCGACCCGCCGCCGCTCACCGACGACGCGGACTGGTATTACCAAGAGACCGTGGCGATGGACCAGGCGACGCTCACCATCCTCGGGCTGGTCGTGGTGGTCGCCGTCATGGAGGTCGTGCTCCTCGCCGGCCCCGCCTTCGCCATCAGCGCGCGGCGGCGCACCAGGGAGTTCGCGCTCATGAGCGCCACCGGCGCCGCACCCGCGCAGATCCGCAACACGGTGCTGGCCGGAGGCCTCCTGTTCGGACTCATCGCGGCCGTGATCGCGGTCGTGCTGGGGATCGCCGTCGTCGCGGCGGGCCTGCCGCTGATCGAGAAGATAGTCGGCTACCGCAGCGCGGGCCTGCGGGTTCAGCCGTGGCTCCAACTCGGACTCGTCGGCGCCGCGATCGCCACGGGGCTGTTCTCGGCGCTCGCCGCCGCGATCAGCGCCGCCCGCGTCAACGTCGTCGCCGCCCTCATGGGACGCACCCCCGGCCGCAAGGGCTCCAAACGCTGGATGGTGGTCGGCCTGGTCCTGCTCGGCATCGGCATCGCCTGCGGCCTGGTCGGCGTGTCCTCCTGGAACCTGCCGCTCATGTCCGCCGCGATCGTCTCGGCGCAGCTGGGCATGGTCGCCTGCACGCCCGCACTGCTCGCTCTGACCGCGAAGCTCGGCCGGTGGCTGCCGCTCGCGCCGCGCATGGCGCTGCGAGAGGCCGGACGCAACCGCGGCTCGGCCGCCCCCGCGATCGCGGCGGTGCTCGGCGTCGTCGCCGGCGGCATGGCCTTCTCGATGGTGATCACCGCCAATGCCGAGCGCGGGGAGCAGATGCAGGAGCACCGCCTGGTGCAGGACTCGGTCACGATGACCTTGTACAACAACAGCACCGATTTCGAGAATCTGACGGCGCCCCAGTCGGGTGCCGTC
>DATABR010000346.1:0-10074 GCA_036259435.1 Glycomyces sp. | reverse complement strand
TGTAGTACCCCGGTACTGCCCGACGGCTCCGGCTCCTCCCCGGGCAGGAGGCCGATTTCGTTCCACGAGGGCATGTGCGCGGGGTTGCGCCCTCATAGACTGACCAGGTCCAATGCCCCTCGATCCCCAGATCGGAGCCCTATGATCACCGCGAAGGGCCTCTACAAGCGGTACCGAAAGACGGTGGCGGTCGACCACCTCTCCTTCGACGTCAAGCCCGGCGTCGTCACCGGTTTCCTGGGGCCCAACGGCTCCGGGAAGTCCACGACCATGCGCTTGATGCTCGGCCTCGACCACGGCGAGGGCGAGACCCTCTTCGACGGCGAGGCGTTCACCGACATCCGCCGCCCCATGAACAAGGTCGGCACCCTCCTTGAGGCGAAACCGTTCCACCCCACTCGCTCGGCCCGCAACCACCTGCGGATGCTCGCCGCCGCCAACGGCGTCGGCGACAAGCGCATCGACGAGGTGATGGAGCTCGTCGGTCTCGGATCGGTCAAACGCAAGAAGCCCAAGGGCTACTCGCTGGGCATGGCCCAGCGGCTCGGCCTCGCCCAAGCCCTGCTGGGCGACCCGCGCATCCTGCTGCTCGACGAGCCGACCAACGGCCTCGACCCGCACGGCATCCACTGGATGAGGGACCTGCTCAAACACCTCGCCTCCGAGGGCCGCACCATCTTCGTGTCCAGCCACCTGCTCTCCGAGATGCAGCTGATGGCCGACGAACTGGTCGTGATCGGCCGGGGCACGATGCTCTTCAACGGCGACGTCGACCAGTTCGTGCGCGAGTTCACGCAGTCCACGGTCGTCGTCCGCAGCCCCTCGGCGGCCGAGTTCACGCCCATGTTGGAAGCCGCCGGGGCAGAGGTGGGCAAAGCCGATGACGGCGCACTCACGATCTCCGGCATGGAGATCGGCGCGGTCGGGCATTTGGCGTTCACCGAAGGAATCGAACTGGCGGAGCTGTCGACGCGCAGCGCCTCGCTCGAAGAGGCGTTCATGTCGGCGACGGGCGCCTCGGAGGAGTTCGTCGCGACCGAGCCGGTCGCGACCGTGATGGACGGCGGTGACCAGCATGCTTGATGCCCTGCGATTCGAGTGGACGCGGCTGACGACGCTGCGTTCGACGTACTGGCTCGTCGGCATCGGCGTGCTCGCCGCGGCCGCGATTCCCGTCATCTTCGGGTTCGCCGCCGGTGACGAGGAGCTGATCCCGGAGTTCGTAGCGGTAGCCGTCAACGGCGGGGCCTCGTTCGGGATCCCGTTCCTGGCCGTGTTCATGGCGGTCATCGGGATCTTCGCGACCGGCCACGAATACCGGCACGGGACGATCCAGCCGACGCTCACGGCGCTGCCGCAGCGCTCGCGCCTGATCCTGGCGAAGATCCTGGTCGTCTCCGCGGCCACGATCGCGGTCACCTTGGTGTCCATGGCCGTCAACGCCGGCGTGCTCATGATCTTCTTCGGCGAGATTCCGGGGCTGTTCGACGACCCGGTGCGGTCGGCGCTGCTCGGATACATGGTGTACACGCTGGTCTACACGCTGGTGGGGCTCGGCCTGGGACTGCTGTTCCGGGGCGTGCCGTCGGCCCTGGTGGTGATCTTCTTGATGCCGTTGATCATCGAGAACGTCATCGTCGGCCTGTCGACGGTGCCGGCGCTCGACTGGCTGGTGCCGGTGGTCAAGTTCCTGCCGTTCACGGCCGGATCGCTCCTGATGGCGGTCGGTTCGACGGACTTGGAGATGGGCACGAACTTCGGCTTCTTCGACCGCTGGGGTTCGGGCGGCGTGTTCGCGGTCTTCGCCGCGATCATCATGGCCGCAGCGTGGACCCTGTTCAAGAAGCGCGACGCTTAAGCGACCCGACACGAAAGGCGGCCCGGGGCGATAGCTCCGGGCCGCTTCTTCGCACACCGGCCTGTCGTACCCCTGCGCCAGGGTTGTTGCCAGGGGGCGCAGCATTCGCAAGACGACCGGTGCTCGTCGTGCCCGCCGAACGCATCGCGGCCCGAGGCTTTCGCCCCGGGCCGCTGCGCGTTTCGCCTTTCGGCTCCGCTTACGCCTTCGCTTCGAGCTCGCGGCGCACGAGGTCCGCGGTCTCGATCGAGTTGAGGGCCGCGCCCTTCATGAGGTTGTCGGCCACCACGAAGAACTCGAGCGAGTTGGTGAAGTCGATCGACTGGCGCAGCCGCCCGACCTGCGTGCCGCCCTTGCCCACCGAGTCGATCGGCATCGGGAACACCATGTTCTCCGGGTCGTCCACCAGGTCCACGCCCTCGGCCTCGGCGAGCACGCGGCGCGCCTCGGCGACGGTCACTTCCCGCTCGAACGTGGCGTGCACGACCTGCGAGTGGCCCACGGCCACCGGCACCCGCACGCACGTCGAGGCGACCTTCAGCTGCGGCAGGCTCAGGATCTTGCGGGACTCGTTGCGGACCTTCAGCTCCTCGCTGGTCCAGCCGTCGGCCTTCCAGCCCCCGACCTTCGGCACCACGTTGAGCGCCAGCGGCGCACCGAACGGCGCGTTGAACTCCTCGCCGAGCACCGCGCGCACGTCACCGGGCTCGGTGCCGACCCGGTCGACCCCGTTGAGCTTCTGCAACTGCGCGTAGAGCGCCTCGAGGCCTTCCTTGCCCGAGCCGGACGCGGCCTGGTACGAGGCCACCGACATCGATACGAGCCCGAAGTGCTCGTTGAGCGCCGCGAGCGTCGGGATGAGCGCCAGTGTGGTGCAGTTGGCGTTCGCGATGATCCCCTTGGGGCGCTCCAGCGCCGCCTCCGGGTTGGCCTCGCGGCACACCAGCGGCACCTCGGGGTCCATCCGGAAGTACCCGGACTTGTCGATGACGACGACGCCCTTCGCGGCGGCGACCGGCACCCACTCGGCGCTCACTTCGTCGGGCAGGTCGAAGTGGGCGATGTCGATCCCGTCGAAGACCTCGGCGCTGATGGCCTGCACTTCGAGGTTCTCATCCCCCACCGACAAAATCTTGCCCGCCGACCGCGCCGAAGCGATGAGACGTACCTCACCCCAGTTGCCGCGTTCTTCGGCGATGAGCCGCCGCATGATCGATCCGACGACGCCCGTGGCGCCCACGATCGCCACATTCAGCTTGCGCGCCATGCTTATCGCCCCGTTCCCCCGTAGACCACGGCCTCTTCCGCGCCGCCGAGCTCGAACCTGTCGTGCACGGCCCGCACGGCGGCGTCCAGCTCGGTGTCGCGGCAGACCACCGAGATGCGGATCTCGGAGGTCGAGATGATCTCGATGTTCACGCCCGCGTCCGCGAGCGCCTGGCAGAAGTTCGCCGTCACGCCGGGGTGCGAGCGCATCCCCGCGCCGATCAGCGAGATCTTGCCGATGTTCTCGTCGAAGATGAGCTTGGCGAACCCGATCGCGTCCTGGTGCTTCTTCAGCGCCCCGGTCGCCTTCGGGCCGGCCTCCTTCGGCAGCGTGAAGGAGATGTCGGTGTGGCCGTTCCCGGCGGTCGACACGTTCTGCACGATCATGTCGATGTCGATCTCGGCGTCGGCGATCACCTGGAAGATCGACGCGGCCGCGCCCGGCTTGTCCGGGACGCTCGTGACGGTGATCTTGGCCTCGGAGCGGTCGTGCGCGACGCCGCTGATGAGTGCTTGCTCCACTGGCAGCTCCTCCATGTAACCCGACACCATGGTGCCGGTCTTGGTCGAGTACGACGAACGGACGTGCAGCGGCATCCCGTACCGCCGGGCGTATTCCACGCTGCGCAGATGCAGGATCTTGGCGCCCGAGGCGGCCATCTCCAGCATCTCCTCGAAGGTGATCGTGTCGAGCTTCTTCGCGTTCGGCACGATCCGCGGATCGGCCGTGAACACGCCGTCGACGTCGGAGTAGATCTCGCAGACGTCCGCTTCGAGGGCCGCGGCCAGCGCGACGGCGGTCGTGTCGGAGCCGCCGCGGCCGAGCGTGGTGATGTCCTTGGTGTCCTGGCTGACGCCCTGGAACCCGGCGACGATCGTGATGAACCCCTCGTCGAGCGAGGAGCGGATCCGCCCGGGCGTGACGTCGATGATGCGCGCGACCCCGTGCGCGGCGGTCGTGATCATCCCGGCCTGCGAGCCGGTGAACGACCGGGCCTGGAAGCCGAGGTTGTTGATCGCCATGGCCAAAAGCGCCATGGAGATGCGCTCTCCGGCGGTCAGCAGCATGTCGAGTTCGCGGGGTTCGGGGACGGGTGAGACGCGAGCCGCGAGGTCGAGCAGCTCGTCGGTGGTGTCACCCATGGCGGAGACGACGACGACCACGTCGTCGCCGCGCTTTCGCGTCGCGACCACTCGTTCGGCGACGCGCTTCACGCGTTCGGCATTCTCCACCGATGATCCGCCGTACTTCTGCACGACTAGCGCCACGGATTTCACCTCAATCGCTCGTGTCTCGGGAGACGGGCCACCGTCCGCACGCGGACGGCCACCTCACCTTAGCTGCGCTTACCGGTGTGTCGCCAGGTCGTTCCGGGCCGCGGGACAGAGAATCGGGCGGTGGCATGGACATGGACGCGCAAGACAGTGGCGGCGCTCACCATCGCGGCGGTGGTCGCGGCGGCGGGCTGCGGGACGGCTACGGCCGTCGACGGTCCCGCCGAGAGTCCGCAGCGCGCCAGCGCTCAGGCGACGCTCATCGGCCGCGTCAGCAAGGCCCTCGACGCTGTCTTCACGGCCGAGTACGCGTGGTCGGAGGGCGGGGCCGTCACCGTGTGGGCGGCGCAGGACGGCACGTGGCGGGTGGACGTGCCCGACTGGGCGCTCGGCGGCACGGTCGACGTCTCGGTCGCCTGGACCACCGGCGGGTTCTTCCAATGCGCCGCGAACCGGTGCGTGAAACTCGCCGGTATCACCGGTGAGATCCCGAAGGACTACGACCCGAAGGTGCAGCTGCCGTTCGTCGAATGGCTGCCGCAGCTGCTCGACCGGCATTTGCCGTTCGCGATCGCGCAGGAGGGCGACTGCTTCACCCTCACGCCGAACACGGTCGTGGTCGACACGCCGATCCCGCCCGGCGAATGGTGCCTCGACCGGGCCGGGACGATCCTGTCGGTCGCGAGCGGCGCCTTCGGCACGCTCGAACTCGAAGGCGCCCCGCAGGAGGCGGTCGCCACGGTCGAACTGCCCGGCGAGGTCTCAGTTGAGGAGCCGTTGAGCCGCAAGGCACCCCTGCCGCCGACCCCGACGCCCGACCCGTCCGCCACCGCCACGCCGAGGCCCGCCGGGGCGCCGTCGCCCGCGCCGTCCGCGTCGCCCGCGCCGGCGACCGGAGAGTAAGGAAGGCGACACGAGCAGGCGTTCCACGCACGTTCGTGGCACTATGAACGCTGGCGACGACGCCGCTCGCGACCACCGAGCCGCGACTCATCAAGCCGCCGCTGCGGCCCCAAGCAGGCCTTTGCGTCCGGCACCACGACAGCAACCGAAGGAACGCGCATGACCGCAACCGCCGACCGCCACGCCCAGACCGCGGTCCCGATCCACCCCCTGCTCGCCGCCCGCCACTCCACCCGCGCCTTCACCCCCGACAACGCACTCACCGACGACCAGGTCACCGCCCTCCTCGAAGCCGCCCGCTGGGCCCCGAGCTACGGCAACACCCAGCCGTGGCGGTTCCTGTTCGCCAAGCGCGACACCGGCGAGTTCAAACGCGTCGTCGACTGCCTGACACCGGGCAACCGCGAATGGGCACCGCAGGCCGCCGCGCTGCTCGTGGCCGTCCGCACCGAGGCCAACGCGAAAGGCCCGCTCTCGCACGCCGCCTACGACCTCGGGCAGGCCATCGCGCACCTGACGTTCCAGGCCGCCGCCGAAGGCCTCACCGTCCGCCAGATGGCCGGCTTCGACTCGGCGGCCATGGCCGCCGAGTTCGACCTGGCCGAGCCGCTCGTGCCGACCACCGTGCTCGCGATCGGCATTCCGGGCGACCCGTCCCAACTGCACGAATCGGCATCCGGCCCCGACCGCACTCCGCGCGCCCGCCTCGCGATCGACGACCTGCTCATCCAGCCGTAGCGCCGCCGGGACGTCCGCCGCGCCGTCCCAGCATCCGGACTTCGGTATCGACCGGGATGGGACGGGCAGTGTAGGCTCGCGGGGTCATGCGGTACTCGATGCTCCTTATCTGCCGCGGCGGGGCCCACTAGGTCGGCTCCCTCGCCGCGGGTTTTCGCATGCCGGCTGGCTCAAGTCAACAATCGACTACAGACCACCAGCGTCAAAAACAGGAGCATCCGTGACCTCCACGTCTTCCAAGGGCACCGCCTTCGCAGACCGCGTCAAGCGCTACCAGCCCTACCACTCCGTCTTCAACGTGTCGCTGCCCGACCGCACGTGGCCCGACAAGGTCACCGAGACCTCCCCGATCTGGTGCGCGGTGGACCTGCGCGACGGCAACCAGGCCCTCATCGACCCGATGACCCCCGACCGCAAGAAGAAGATGTTCCAACTGCTGGTCGACATGGGCTACAAGGAGATCGAGGTCGGCTTCCCCTCGGCCTCCCAGACCGACTTCGACTTCGTACGGCAGCTGATCGAGCAGGACCTCATCCCCGACGACGTCACCATCCAGGTCCTGACCCAGTGCCGCGAGCACCTGATCGAGCGGACCTTCGCGAGCCTGCGCGGCGCCAAGCAGGCCATCGTCCACTTCTACAACTCGACCTCGACGCTGCAGCGCCGCGTCGTGTTCGGTCTGGACAAGGACGGCATCACCGACATCGCCACGCAGGGCGCGCGGCTGTGTCTGAAGTACGCCGAGATGCACACCCCCGAGACTGCGATCCGCTACGAGTACTCCCCCGAGTCCTACACCGGCACCGAGCTCGACTACGCGGTCGAGGTCTGCGCCAAGGTCGCCGAGATCATCCAGCCCACCCCCGAGTGGCCGCTGATCCTGAACCTGCCCGCCACCGTCGAGATGGCGACGCCGAACGTGTATGCCGACTCGATCGAGTGGATGCACCGCAACCTGCCGGGCCGCGAGTCGATCATCCTGTCGGTGCACCCGCACAACGACCGCGGCACCGGCGTGGCCGCCGCGGAACTGGCCGTGCAGGCCGGCGCCGACCGCGTCGAGGGCTGCCTGTTCGGCAACGGCGAACGCACCGGCAACGTCTGCCTGGTCACGCTGGGCATGAACCTGTTCAGCCAGGGCGTGGACCCGGGCATCGACTTCTCCAACATCGACGAGATCAAACGCGCCGTCGAATACTGCAACCAGCTGCCCGTCCCCGAGCGGCACCCCTACGCCGGCGACCTGGTGTACACGGCGTTCTCCGGCTCGCATCAGGACGCCATCAAGAAGGGCTTCACGCACCTGGAGGCCGACGCCGACGCGGCGGGCGTCCCGGTCGACGAGTTCACCTGGGGCGTACCGTATCTGCCGATCGACCCCAAGGACGTGGGCCGCAACTACGAGGCGGTCATCCGCGTCAACTCGCAGTCGGGCAAGGGCGGCGTCGCCTACGTCATGCAGAGCGAGTACGGCTTCGACCTGCCGCGGCGCATGCAGATCGAGTTCAGCCAGGCGATCCAGCGGCACACCGACGCCTCCGGCAAGGAGGTCGGGGCGGCCGAGATCCACGAGATCTTCCGGCGCGAATACCACCCGGAGTACCAGCCGACCGCGCGCCTGGTCGTGGAGGACCACAACACCGCGTACGCCGACGAGAAGCTGACCCTGGACGCCTCGATCGTCCTGGACGGCGTCGACCAGAAGATCTCCGGCAACGGCAACGGCCCGCTGTCGGCCTTCACCGACGCGCTGGCCTCGGTGGGCGT
Source organism: Glycomyces sp. (assembly GCA_036259435.1). Classification (GTDB taxonomy): domain Bacteria; phylum Actinomycetota; class Actinomycetes; order Mycobacteriales; family Micromonosporaceae; genus Glycomyces. Next base: position 2,267 of record DATABR010000346.1, on the reverse strand, counting down.
GAACGTCGAGGTCCTGGACTACACCGAGCACGCCCTGTCGGCAGGCCAGCACGCCCAAGCCGCGTCCTATGTGGAGTGCGTGATCGACGGCAAGACCGTATGGGGCGCAGGCGTGCACCCGAACATCGTCCTGGCGACGATGCGGGCGGTGGCGAGCGCATACAACCGCGCGTAGCAAGGTCGTCATCGACATAGCGCCACGCGCAAGAAGGTCGTCTTGAGGGGCGGATCGCGATCGCGGTCCGCCCTGATGCTTTCGGTCAGACCTCGACGTTGCGCCGCATCGCGACGACGTCGCCTTCATCGATGTCGGCCGATCGCGTCCCCTGCCTTGTCTTATGCTCGCCAGACGAGCGAAAAAACATCGAATCCGGAGGGCATCATGACCGTCGCACTCGTCACCGGCGCCTCGCGCGGCCTCGGCGCGCACATCGCCAAGCGACTCGCCGCCGACGGCTTCGCCGTCGCGGTCAACTACGCGGCCGGCCGAGACCAGGCCGCGCGGGTGGTCGCCTACATCCGCGAAGCGGGCGGCACCGCCGCGGCCTTCGGCGCCGACGTCACCGACGAGGCCGCCGTGAAGGTCCTGGTCGAACAGGTCCGGGCCGAACTGGGGCCCGTGACCGTGGTGGTCGCCAATGCGACCGGGCCGCAACCGGAGGTCCCCGTCGACCGGCTGACCTGGCGCGATCATCTGAATCAGCTCGAGTTCTTCGTCAAGAGCCCGACCCTGCTGCTCCAGGCCGCGCTGCCGGACATGCGCGCGGCCGGGCGCGGTCGGCTCGTCCAGATCGGGTCGGACATGTTCGAGCGAGCCCTGCCCGGCTTCTCGGCGTACAACGCGGCCAAAGGCGCGCAGTTGGGTCTGACCCGCACGTGGGCAAGGGAACTCGGCCGCGACGGCATCACCGTGAACCTGGTCGCGCCCGGCTGGGTCCCGGTCGAACGCCACGGCGAGCTCACCGACGAAGACGTCGCGGGCCACCTCGCCGAAGTGCCCGTGGGCCGCATGGGCGTACCCGCGGACGTGGCCGCCGCAGTGTCCTATCTGGCCTCGGACGCGGCGGACTTCACCACCGGGCAACGGCTCACGGTCAACGGCGGCCACAACATGGACTAGCGGTCCAGGCGGGCCTTCAGTATGGTTTGAAGTTTCGGCGGAAGTTCGGGGTCGGCGCGGCATGCGGAGCGGGGTTTCAGGGCGACCATCGCGCTGAACGCCCAGTGGGCCATGACGATCGCGAGGAGCGCCTCGCCGTAGAAGATCGGCCGGTCCAGCACGACCGCGACACAGATCGCCGTCGCGCCCGTGCCGAGGCATCCGGCGAACGCAAGCGCGTAGACGCCGAGCGAGGCCCGATGCAGTCGCTTCGACCGCGCCTTGAGTTCGAGCCACCCGCCGACGTTCAGCGCGATGGCCACGAGACCGCCGATGATCGCCCACCGCTCGACGCCGCCGCGGGCCAATCGGTCGTGGTTCGTCAGCAGGTCCAACGCGAGCAACCAGAACCCGAGCGTGTAAGCGAGGTAGAGCACCGTGTAGACGACACCGATCACCTGGCCGACCGGCCGCACTTCACGGAACTTGACCTGGTGCGGGCAGTCCTCGATGCGGAATTCGTCGGGCCGCTCCACCGCGATCCGCACCGCCATCGGGCCGGGATCGTGCCTGAGCATCGTCCGCGCCCGCGCTGACAGGCCCGGCCAGGTCCGGCACGTCGAGCGGCCGTACAGCACCGAGCGGAGGTACCAGAGCAGTTGGTTGACGACCAGCGCCGGGACTGCGAACGCCGCCAACCAGAATCTCTCGATGCCGAAGCTCAGAATGAGCACTCCGAGCAGGAGCAGCGCGGTGCCGACGCTGCTCACCGCCAGCATCGGCAGGCTCGGTCGGTGCAGCCGCCGCCAAGACCGGACCAGCGTTGCGACGTCCACAACGGACAGCACTCCGCCGGCCGTCATCGCCAGTACCGCCGACTGCAGGAGCAGATCGACACCCGGATCGGACCCGAACACCTCCAGCCCGACGAAGACCGCCGTCAGCGCCACGAAGCCGGTGCCGACGATCATGAGCACGCCCAGCATCCACAGCAGCACCCCCCGACTCCGCAGTTCGCGGACCTTGACTCGGTGGGTGCACGCGGCGGCGCGGAACGGCTCGGGCGCTCGAGTCACCGTCGCCGCCTCGGTCCATCCGGGGGCGCGGTCACCGTCGGGAGGGGCGGCGGCGGGCTCGACTGAGATTTGGAGTTCGGTTCGCTCCGATT
>DATABR010000345.1:0-5552 GCA_036259435.1 Glycomyces sp. | reverse complement strand
GCCGGCGCTGCGCCGTGCCCTCGGCTGCTTCGCGGTGACGCCGGGTGAGGTGCGCGACGGGCCTGCCATATGCCGCTCGACGTTCACCCTGCGGGCCGCTTACGCTGGAGTCATGCCGAACAACGACGTCATCTCTTTCTCTCGGGGCGCCCCGTCGCTCGACATCGTCGACACCGAAGGGCTCAAGGCCGCCGCCGTCGCCGCGCTCGACGCCGATCCGGCCGGGGTCACCGGCTACGGCACGTCCGTGGGCTACGGCCCGCTGCGCGAGTGGATCGCCGCCAAGCACGGCGTCAAGCCCGAGAACGTGCTGATCACCAACGGCTCCATGCAGGCCGACGCGTTCCTCTTCGACGAGCTGGTCAAGCCCGACTCGCCTGTGATCGTCGAACGCCCCACTTACGACCGCACGCTCCTGGGCCTGCGCAACCGGCGCGGCGAGCTGCACCCGGTGCGCCTCCAGGCCGACGGCATCGACGTCGATGAACTCGAGGCCCTGCTCAAGGGCGGCGTGCGACCGACCCTTGCGCATATCATCCCGAACTTCCAGAACCCGGCGGGCGTGACGCTCTCGGGTGAGAAGCGCACCCGGCTTCTTCAGCTCGCGAACGAGTACGAGTTCACGATCTTCGAGGACGACCCGTACTACGACATCCGCTTCCGCGGCGAGCAGTTCCCGACCATGCTCGAACAAGACGGCTCAGACCGCGTCGTGTACGCGTGCTCGTTCTCCAAGACCGTCTGCCCGGGCCTGCGCACCGGGTACCTGGTCGGCCCGGCCGACGTGATCGCCCGGATCGCGAAGGCCGCCACCAACACCTACATCGCGCCGAACATGTTCGCGCAGGCCACGATCTACCAGTTCGCCGCCTCCGGGGCGCTCGACCGCTCGATCGCGACGGTCAAGGCCGCGCTCGAGGAGCGGGTCGACCAACTGTCCGCCTCGCTCCGCGCGCATCTGCCGAACGCCGAGTTCATCGTGCCCGACGGCGGCTACTTCCTGTGGGTGGACCTCGGCGAGGGCGTCGACTGCGCGAAGGTCGCCGCGGCCGCCGGCGACGAGGGCGTGCAGATCGTCAAGGGCACCGACTTCGTGCTCGAAGGCGGCGAGTCGTGCCTGCGCCTGGCCTACTCGGCCGTCAAGGCCGATCGCATCGACGAGGGCGTGCGCCGTCTCGCGAAGGCCGTCGAGGCCTCCAAGGGCCGCTAGCGGCACACTCTGTGATCGATTGAGAACCGGTCGTCGACAATGGATGGCGGTTATGCGACATGGCGTATAACCGCCACCGCGGCGCTTTTCCCAGAACGGATACGGGGCGCGAGAATCGGTGCGTGACCGCGGCTCGCCGCGGAGAGACCGTATTCCCGCCCCCATTGACGCCGGATCGGTGGACTCGCTCACTCCGCCCCGGGTGAGGCACCGGTCCGGCGTTTTTCTACTTCGACTTGCACGCTTTCGGGGATCCGCGTCGCCGCGGATCCCCGATCATCGAGCCGCGCCGGTCCCTGCCCGACGGCCGCACTCGAGCACCGGCCGGCGTCAATGCCGACCGGAGCCCCGTTGTTCGTTTCGCCTCAGCGCCCGCCCCCGGCCGCGCCGAGTGGGCGAGCCGCCTCTACCGGCTGACGCTGTCGACCAGTTCCTCAGTCAGGGCGCGGTCGTCGAGCTCGGTGTCGTCGAGGAGCTCGTCCGCGAGCAGCGCCTCCCCGATCGACTCGGTCCGCTGCCGGTACCACAGGTAGGCCGCGGCGCCCCCGACCGCGAGTCCCGCCCCGATCGCCCCGAGCACCCACGGCCACTTGGGCGCCGGCGGCTTCCTGAGCCCGACCTTGGTCAAAGCGACGTTGACCTTCGGCACTGCGGCCTCCTTCGTCCCCTTGGCCGCAAAGTAGCCCGCGCTTTTCAGCGAGTGCATACCCTGCGTGAAATGGTCCACGGCTTCCTTCGCGGGAGTCGTGGCGTGTCGGCTGAAGCCCATCGTGAATGCCTCCTCTAAGTGCCTGTAGGTCTCATCGTGCACCGGGCTGTGACACCCGTCGAGGGAAACGGGGGAGAAAGTTGGACGAACCTCGGCCGTCTGGCACCATTGACGCCATGACGAAGGCGACGCTGAAGACCAATGCCGGCGACATCACGATCGAGCTTCTCGACAACCACGCGCCCAAAACCGTGGCGAACTTCGTGGGGTTGGCCGAGGGCACCAAGGAGTACAAGGACGCGGAGACCGGCCAGCCGGGTTCGGGTCCGTACTACGACGGTGTCATCTTCCACCGGATCATCGACGGCTTCATGATCCAGGGCGGCGACCCGACCGGCACCGGTCGCGGCGGCCCCGGCTACAAGTTCGCCGACGAGTTCCACCCCGACCTCCACTTCGGCGAGCCCTACCTGCTGGCCATGGCCAACGCCGGGCCCGGCACCAACGGCTCCCAGTTCTTCATCACGCTGGGCCCGACCCCGCATTTGAACTTCCGCCACACCATCTTCGGCAAGATCGTCGACGAGGACTCCAAGTCGGTCGTCGACCGCATCGGCAAGACTGCGACCGGCCCGATGGACCGCCCGGTCAACGACATCGTCATCGAGTCCGTCGTCATCGAGAAGTAACGCCTCCTCGATGAGCGACGAGCAGTCGGCCCCGGTCTGCTATCGCCACCGGAACCGCCAGACTTACCTGCGCTGCGTCCGTTGTGACAAGCCGATCTGTGCCGACTGCCGCATTGACGCGCCCGTCGGATTCCAATGCCCCGACTGCGTGGCCGCGGGCCGCCGGACGATGCGCCAACCGCGCACCTCGTTCGGCGGCGGCGCCCGCACGGGGGCGGCCGGGACCGTCACCAAGGCGCTCATCGCCGCGAACGTCGCGGTGTTCGTGCTGGCCGTCATCTCGGCCGGCAGCCTCGCGGCGGCGACGAGCTCGGTGATGACGCCGGTCCACTGGATCGGCGCCGAGATCGGGTACTTCCCCGGCTACCAGACCGAGGTGTCGGTGGACCTGTTCGGGTTCACCGTGTCCGCGCCGGTCGTGGCCGCCGGCGGCTACTACCGTCTGCTCACCGGCATGTTCCTGCACTTCGGCGCCATCCACCTCCTCTTCAACATGGTCGTGCTGTGGCTGCTCGGGCGGATCCTCGAACGCGATCTGGGGCCCGCACGGTTCTTTGCGGCCTACATGCTCTCTGGCCTGGCCGGATCGGTCGCGGTCTACCTGTTCGCGTTCGACACCTCCACGGCGGGCGCTTCGGGAGCGGTGTACGGCCTGTTCGGCCTGATGATCCTCATCAACCGCAAGCTCAGCCGCGACAACCGCGGCCTCTACGTGCTGCTGGGGATCAACCTGGTCCTGACTCTCCTCTTGGGATTCAGCTTCTTCGGCCACGTGGGCGGTCTCGTCGGCGGCTTCCTCTGCGGCGCGATCCTGACCTTCACGCCGCGGGAGCGGCGCTCGCTCCACTGGGTCGGGTTCGCCCTGCTCCTGGTGGTGCTGGCGTTGATCACGTTCTTCCAGACCGGCGTGCTCGACAACCGCTACGACATCGTCTGAGCGGCGAGCCGGCTGCCGCTATTTCAGGTCGGCGACCCAAGTCCGAGCTTGTTCGAGGTCTTCGGGAGTGTCGCAGTCGAACCACGGGGGTGGACTGGCGTGCTCCCAAGTGATGGTGTCGATTTCGATTCCGGAGAACAGGCGCCTCGCCGGGGTTCCCGGCTCGATCTCGGCCGCGTTGCGCCGGACCAGCTCGGTAGGCCACAGGCCGCACAGCCACTGCCGGCGGCCCGCGTTGTCGCAGAACACCGCCCCGGCCTTCGCACCCGCCGCGTTCGCACGCTCGTGGAGCAACCGCAGCGCCTCAGCGGACAGGAACGGCAGGTCGCCTCCGAGGATCGCCACCCAGTCACAGCCGTCCGGCACTTTCGCCAGACCGGCAGCCGCCGACCGGGCCGGGCCCGAGCCCGGTGGATCCTCCAGGACCTGAAGCACCCCCTCCGGCAGGGGATCGGCGTCGGCGGGCCTCGCGCCCACCACCACCCTGGCCGCCGCCTCCTTCGTGGCGGAGAGCATCCGTTCCAAGATCGTCGCGCCGCCCACGACCAGTTCGCTCTTCGCGCACCCGGCGAACCGCCGGGCTCTGCCGCCGACCAGATAGATCGCGGCGAAGCTGTTCGGAAGCTCGACCATGTCACCAGAGTAACCATCACTTTGGGGTCACGGGGTGCCCTGGTGACGGTCCTTGCGCCGCCGGCGCCCCGTATTCGATGTGTTCGATTCGTCATCCTTCTCCTTGCTGCTGGTCGGTGAGTTCGGGGGAACGCATCGCCAGGGGCTGTGGGCCTTTCCGCTTCGTTGCCGTCGGTCCGGCGGTGGAGGCCGGAGCCGTGCTTATTCGTTGATCTCCGCTTCCTCCCTGTCGCCGCAGCCGATCCTTGCCAGCGCGCCCGGCGGGATGCCCGCTTGCAATGCCGCCATGAGCATTTGCGCCAGCCGGTAGTGCGGGCTCGCCTTCAGGGCCAGCGCGAAGGCTTCGCGGGCGAGCACCCCGTTGCCGAACCGGTAGGCGGCGAAGCCCGCCACCGTGGCGGACGGGGCGAGCAGGTCCTCCTCCATGTGGCGAACAACCCAGATCCACAGGTCGATCCGGTTGCCCTCGAATTGGCCGGAGTTGATGCGCCGCAGGGCGTAGTCGCGGATGTCGAGGTCGCCGAGGGCGAGGCCGACCGCCGCGATGGCGTCCGGGCCCGGCAGGGTGCTGGTGCTCATCCAGTGGTCGATGGCGTGGAGGTCGAGGGACCGCTGGGCGGCCCAGTCCAGGTCGGCTTCGGCGGCGAGCGTGGCCGCCACGGATTTCGCCACGGATGCGCGCCGACCGGCCGCTGCCGGGGCGAGTTGGGCGGCGATCGCTTCTCGGTCGGCCGCCGCGTAGCCGCCGGCCACCGCGACTTCGCAGGAGGCCGCCGAGGTCTCCGGGATGGGTAGGCCTTCGGCTGGGCAGCAGGGCTTGTCGCAGGTGAGGCTGAACCAGCGCCCCTCAGCCACCCGCAGCCGGTCGAGTGGTGTGACCCCGGCGGCGTCGAGACGGGCGCTCATCCGTTCGATCGCGGCTTCGGCGGGGTCGGCCTCGCCGTAGGCGATGATCACGCAGCCGTCGCATTCGTTGAGGCTGAGCTGTGGGGTGAGGTCCGGGAGGTGCTCCAGGTGGTCGGCCGAGCCGGGGAGGTTCACTCGGAAGGTGCATTGGAGCTCGCCGCCGATGAGGCCGACGACCACGAGGCTGTGGTCGGGGTGGAAGCCCAGAAGGTGCGGGATCGAAGTCAGTAGATCGGTGGGGCCGTTGAGGCGGATTCTCGCTTGTGTCATGTTCATAGTTCAACTGTCCGTGACATGACCATTACTGGCAAGAATTATTTTTTGCCCTGTGGATAACCGAATTGGGCCTGTGGATTGTTAATCGCTAGGCGGGGTTTGTGGTAGCCGACCGGGACTGCGCCCGGTGGCGGCCGTCCGGGTTCGCCACCGGGCATCGCGCCGTCAGGCGTCGAGCCGCTGCACTCCTAC
>DATABR010000344.1:0-4372 GCA_036259435.1 Glycomyces sp. | reverse complement strand
CGCGAGGCTAGGCTGGTGTCGTGACGACGTTTCGCATTGGGGAGGCCGCCGAACTGCTCGGGGTCTCCGTTGACACGGTCCGGCGCTGGATCGACTCCGGGCGCCTCGCCGCTTCCCGCGACGAGCACGGGCACCGCGCCGTCACGGGCGCGGACCTGGCGGCGTTCGCCCGTGAAAGGGCCTCCGCACCCGATGCCGGGGCAGGGTCGTCCTCGGCTCGCAACCGCCTGCGCGGCATCGTCACCGCCATCGTCAAAGACCAGGTCATGGCCCAGGTCGATCTGCAGGTCGGCCCGTTTCGGGTCGTCTCTCTCATGAGCCGCGAGGCAGTCGACGAACTCGGCCTGGAGGTCGGCTCGCTGGGAACCGCGGTCGTCAAGTCCACCAACGTCGTCGTCGAACGCCCCGACCGCTGAACCGAGCCCCGGATGGCCCCGCCACCCGGGAACGCCACTTCGGAGAATTGGAGTCCCATGCGTGCCAGGCCGAGTCTCGCCGCAGCCGCCGCTCTCGGCGCTCTGGCCCTGACCGCCTGCGGGAACGGCGGGCAGGCCGAGGCCGGAGCCGGGCCCACGGTCACCGTCTTCGCCGCCGCCTCGCTCACCGAGGCCTTCACCGAGATCGGCGACCGGTTCGAGGCCGAGCACGAGGGCGTCATGGTCGAATTCAACTTCGCCGGGTCTTCCGACCTCGCCGCCCAGATCACCGAGGGCGCCCCGGCCGACGTCTTCGCCTCCGCCGACGAAGCCAACATGGACAAGGCCGTCGAGGCCGGAGCCGCCGACAGCCCCACCCCGTTCGCTGCTAACCAGCTCGTCATCGCCGTTCCCGAAGGCAACCCGGAGGGCGTCGCGAGTCTCTCCGACCTCACCGGGCTCGACTTCGCCGCCTGCGCCGAGCAAGTCCCCTGCGGGGCCGCCGCCGGGGCCGCGATCGGCGCCGCCGGTGTCGATCTCACCCCGGTGACTTACGAGACCGACGTCAAATCCACCCTCCAGAAGCTCACCCTCGGCGAGGTCGACGCCGCACTCGTCTACCGCACCGACGCCATCGCCGCCGAATCCGAAGTGGACGCCATCGCATTTCCCGAATCCGCTGCGGCCCTGAGCGTCTATCCGATCGCGGCACTCGAGGACGCGCCGGAACCCGACCTCGCCGCCGAGTTCACCGCCTATCTACTCGCCGACGACGCCCAGGCCGTCCTCCGCGAGGCCGGATTCCAAGCACCCGACCAGCGGGCCTGATGACGATGAACGCCATATCCGCCACGCGAACCCGCCGACGCCGCCGAATCCCGGCCGCACTGCTGGTGCCCGCCGTGATCGGCCTGGCGTTCCTCATCCTGCCCCTCGCGGGCCTGCTCGCCCGCACTCCCTGGACCGAATTGCCCGCCCGCCTCGCCGAACCGGAAATGCTGGCGGCCCTGCGGCTCTCGCTGATCACCGCGACCGCCGCGACCGCGTTGTCCCTGCTCTTCGGCGTCCCCATCGCCTGGCTGCTCGCCCGCGGCGACTTCCCCGGCCGAAGCGTCCTGCGCGCACTGGTCACCGTGCCACTGGTGCTGCCTCCGGTCGTCGGCGGTGTCGCGCTCCTGCTCGTGTTCGGCCGCAACGGCATCGTCGGGTCATGGCTGTACGAGCGCTTCGACATCACGATCCCCTTCAGCACCACCGCGGTCGTGCTCGCGATGACGTTCGTGTCCATGCCGTTCCTGATCGTCTCGGTCGAAGGCTCACTGCGCGGGGCCGACCTGCGCTTCGAAGAGGCCGCGGCGACGCTCGGCGCGGGCCGCTGGACGGTGTTCACGCACGTGACGCTGCCGATGGTCGCACCGGGCGTCCTGGCCGGAGCGGTGCTGTGCTGGGCGCGCGCCCTCGGCGAATTCGGCGCGACGATCACCTTCGCGGGCAACTTCCCGGGCCGAACCCAGACGATGCCGCTCGCGGTCTACCTTGCGCTGCAAACGGATCTGGAGGCCGCGATCGTGCTCAGTCTCATCCTGCTCGCGGTATCGGTGATCGTGCTGGCCTCGCTGCGCGACCGTTGGACGGCGACGCCGTGAGCGGCGCTCCGGGCCCCGCGGAGAACCTTGCGGACGGCGCCGCAAGTGCGGGTTTGGACGCGCACCTCGTGGTCGTAAGAGACACGAACCGGAGGGACTCAGGCGGACACGGCGAGTTCCGCCTCGATCTGCGGCTGCGCGTCGCTCCGGGCGAGACCGTGGCCCTGCTCGGGCCCAACGGGGCCGGCAAGACCACGGCATTGCGGGCGCTCGCCGGGCTCGAACCGATCTCGGAAGGGCATGTCATCCTCAATGGAGCGCCGTTGGACCGGCCCGGGCGCCGCGGTTGGGTGCCCCCCGAACAGCGCCGGATCGGCGTGGTCTTCCAGGATTACCTGCTGTTCCCGCACCTGAACGCGGTCGACAACGTCGCGTTCGGGCCGCGCCGCCGAGGCCGAGGCCGCGCCGAAGCGCGCGCTCTCGCCGCCGGATGGCTCGGACGGGTCGGCATGGAGGGCTTCGGAAAACGCCGCCCGGGGCAGTTGTCGGGCGGGCAGGCGCAGCGCGTGGCACTGGCGCGGGCACTCGCCACGGAACCGGCGCTGCTGCTGCTCGACGAACCGCTGTCCGCGCTCGACGCTCGCACCCGCCTCGACACCCGGGTGGAGCTCCACCGCCATCTCGCGGGGCACGAAGGCGCGGCCGTACTGGTCACGCATGATCCGGTGGACGCGCTGATGCTCGCGGACCGGCTCGTCGTGGTCGAGGACGGACGGGCGGTCCAGGAGGGCGATGCCGAGTCGGTCACCGCCAGGCCACGCACGGACTACATCGCGCGGCTCGTCGGCCTGAACCTGTACCGCGGCAAAGCGGAAGGACACCAGGTGCACCTCAGTTCGCGTCCAGAGGGAAGCGGCCGCGCCGATCCCCGTGAGACCGACCTCGGCGAGCATGCCGTCGGCGAGCCGCTCACGCTCACCGCAGCCGATTCGCTGGACGGCCAGGCGTTCGCCGCTTTCGCACCCAGTTCGGTCGCCCTCTACCTGTCTCGCCCCGAAGGCAGCCCCCGGAACACCTGGCTCGCAATGGTCTCGGGCGTCCACCGGCATGGTGACAACCTGCGAGTCCAGCTCGCCGGCCCTATCGCGGCCGCCGCCGACGTGACGCCCGCAGCGGCGGCGCAGCTGGGCCTCGAACCGGGCCAAGAAGTCTGGGCGACGGTCAAAGCCACCGAGATCCGCGTCTACCCTGCATGAGCAATCGTCACGTCCGCGAACTTGTCGGACTCCCGTGTCAGGGTTGTTGCACCGGGGGCCCGCGAATAAGTCGTGCTTCCCGCCGAATTGCCTTCGCTCCGCGCTGCCTTCGGTTCCGCTCCGTGGCGGGAGAGGACGCCGTGACGCCTCACCGCCACACCGCCCTTGGTATTAACCCCGCCACACCGGCGAGATCGCGCTGCGGCGCCGCCGTCGTCGGGGCGCCCGTCGCTTCGTCGTCGCCGGCCGCCTTGCGGATGGTCGGCAGGCAGGCGAGCACGATGCCGATCGAAACCAGGCCGACCGTCGCGAACGCGACCTGCACGTCCATCACCGTCGACAGCGCCCCGCCGAGGAGAAACCCGACGAGCTGCGCGGCGTTGACCCGCCCGCCGACCGCCGCGTTCGCACGGCCCCGGAACGCCTCCGGCACCCGCCGAGCCACCGCGATGCCCAGCGCCGAGTTCTCCCCGGCGTTGAAGATCCCGCCGATCACGTTGAGCGGCACCAAGAGCAGCACGGTGAACAGCGGCATGCCCTGCCCGAAGCACACCAGGCCGACCCCGGCCAGGCAGGCCATGAGCATCCACGCCAGCTGCACGTCGCGGTCCAGGCGCCGGATCACGGCCGCCGCGATCCACGCGCCCGCGATCATCCCCACGATCCAGCAGGCCTTGATGAGGCCGTACACGCCCTCGCTCGCGCCGTAGACCTCGCGCACCAGGAAGACGCTGAGGACGTTGACCGCGCACATCGCCGCGATAACCGCGCTGAGCCCCAGCACCATCGCGGCCAGGAGCCTGTCGCCGCGCAGCCGCCACCCGGCACCGGCACTCGCCTCCCGCGAGGTCGCGTCGCGGCGGATCCCGCCCCGGCGTGTGCGAATGTCGCAGCACAGCAGCACCCGCGCCATCGCGCAGACAGCGCCGACCATGAGCGCCGCGTCGACGCTGTGGGCGGCGATCACGAACCCGGCGGCGGGCGCGCTGGTCGCGCCGTTGTGAAAGAAAAACTTCAATAACTCTGAAAAATCTCTTTCGCATCCGACTGTGAAAGAGTAGTTTCGAAATATGTCTTTCACATCGTTCCTGGACGGGACCCGCCGGTCCGACAT
>DATABR010000343.1:0-8305 GCA_036259435.1 Glycomyces sp. | reverse complement strand
GGGCCGTCGGGCCGGCTGTTCAGTTCTGGCAGTGCGGTCGGCGGCCGCCCAGGCCGCGGACCCCGGGCGGGGGGTCTCGGCCCGCGGGGTGGGCCGCGCACCCGCGTTGAGCACGACCGCCACCGTCGTCCCGTGCGGCTGGTGCGGGCGGATCTCCAGCGATCCGCGGATCCGCTCGGCGCGCTCGCTCATGATCGCCAACCCGTAGCGTCCCTCGGCCGCTTCGCCGGAGAGCCCCTGCCCGTCGTCGGTCACCTCGATCCGCGTGTAAGGCGGGTCCACCTCGCACGTCACCCACAGGTTCTCGGCACGGGCGTGTTTGCGGGCGTTCGTGATCGCCTCCTGCGCGATCCGCAGCAGCTCGGCCTCGGTACTGGCGGGGAGACGGGCCCCGCCCTCGTCGAGCGACAAGTGCACGCGGAGGCCCGCTGAGGCGCCCACAGTACGAGCATAGTCCGCGATCGCCGAGGCCAGCCCGCCCTGACGGTCGACGTTCGAGCGCAGTTCGAACAGGGAGAAGCGCAACTCGGTCACCAGCCGGGTCACCTCGCTGCGCAGGTCCTCCAGCTCGCCCTTGGCCTCGCCGGCCTCGGGCGGCAGGATCGCCATGGCGTTGTCGATGCCGTAGCCGAGCATCGCGAGCTCCTGGGCGATGCCGTCGTGGATCTCGCGGGCGAGGCGCTGGCGCTCCTCTGTGGTCGCCATGGACCGCACGTCCTCGAACAGGAGCGCGGTCTCGAGCCTGAGCGCGGCGCCTTTGGTGCGGTCCTCGGCGGCGGTGATGGCCTCGGGTCCGAACGCGGCGGGGTCGTCCGATTCGATGGCGACGAGGCCGACGGTGCGGCCCTCGGCGACGAGCGGGATCACGAGGGAGGCGACGGGTCCTTGCGTGGACCGCGAGAGCGGTACCTGCCCGGCCTGCGGTTTCTGTCCGGCCCAGGCGTCGGCCAGGAGCGAGTTGAGCTGTGGTGAGGTCTCCCAGTCGACGCGTTCGTCGGCGTGCTGGGCGAGCACGACGAGCCTCCTGCCGGAGGCCGCCGAGAGCACGGCGGCGCGTTCGACACCGGGGATGCGCGCGGCGGTGTCGACGATCTCGGTGGCGATCCCGCCGGGGTCCAGTGTGGATCCGGGGAGTTGGCGGGCGACGACTCGCAGCTGGGTGAGCAGCGCCGCGGCCTCGGCGTACGGCAGCTGCGAGTGGTGCAGGTCGGAGGAGCGGGAGCGGCGCAGCCACCACGCGCCGACCGCGGAGGCGAGCCCGAACGCGAGCGCGGCGGCCACCGTCGTCGCGTAAGCGCCGCGCTCGAACGCGGATACGCGGGGCGCTTGCACGACCAGGCCGATCGCGGCGACCGCGACGAGCGCGGGCGGCCCCCACGTGCGCAGGCGGGCGTAGCGGCCTTCGTCGCCGACGTGCGCGGCGGCGTCGAACGCGGCGGTCGCGAACGGCGCGATCAGATACGGGAGCATCCAGCCGGGGAGGCCACCGGTGGCGAGGGTGCCGAGCACGACGACGGCGACCTCGGCGAGCCGCCCGGCGGGGGCCAGGAGCCGGTGCCGGGGGAGGACCACGCCGGGGAGCGCCGCCAATGCGAGGATGCCGCACCAGGTCGCGGCGTCGGCCAGCCCCACCGAGACCCAGCCGAAGACCGCGACGAGCGCGAAGAGCACGCCTCGCAGTGCGACGGCGGGCAGTCGCCACTGGCGCTCCAGCACCGCCTCATCGCCCATGCGGGCACCTCGCTCACTCTTGTCGCTGCGCCTGCGCCGCGTCGTACAGCGCATTGACCTCGCTTGAGTATTTTTCCATGACAACGTGCCGTTTGACCTTGACGGTGGGGGTGATTTCCCCGGCGTCCTCGGAGAGTTCGACCGGAACGACCCGGAATTGCTTGATCTGTTCCGCGCGGGAGACCGTGGCGTTGGCCTCGTCGATCTTCGCCTGGAGTTCGGCGAGGAGCTCGGGGTCCTCGGTGAGGTCGGCGATCGGGGTGTTCGGGTCCTTGCCGTGGCGTGAGAGCCAGTCGGGGAGCATGTCGCCGTCGATTGAGATGAGGCAGCCGATGTAGGGGCGGCCTTCGCCGACGACCATGGCGTAGGCGATGATCGGGTGGGCGTCGAGGATCTTCTCCAGCGGCCCGGGGGCGACGTTCTTGCCGCCGGCGGTGACGATGATGTCCTTCTTGCGGCCGGTGATGGTGACGTACCCGTCGTCGTCGATGACGGCGATGTCGCCGGTCGAGAACCAGCCGTCCGAGTCCAGGACCTCGGCGGTGGCGGCGTCGTTGTTCCAGTAGCCGGGGAAGACCTGGGGGCCCTTGGCCTGCAGCTCGCCGTCGTCGGCCACGCGCAGCGCCGTGCCGGGGGTCGGGCGGCCGATGGAGCCGACCTTGAGGGCGGTCTCCATGTTGAGCGAGAGCACCGGCGAGGTCTCGGTGAGGCCGTAGCCCTCGTAGATGGTGATGCCCGCACCGCGGAAGAAGTGGCCCAGTTCGGGGCCGAGCGCCGCGCCGCCGGAGACCGCGGAGGTGCATTCGCCGCCGATGGCGGCGCGGATCTTGGAGTAGACGAGCGCGTCCCACAGCTTGTGGCGGAGTTTCAGGCCCAGGCCGGGGCCGCCGGGTTTGTCGAGCGCGCGGCTGTACTCCTTGGCGCAGACCGTGGCCTTCTCGAAGAGGCGGCCCTTGCCGCCGTCGACGGCCTTCTGGTACGCCCCGGCGTAGACCTTCTCGAACACGCGCGGGATCGCGAGCAGGGTGGTCGGCTTGACCACGGGCATGACCGCGGTGAGCTTGGTGCGGTCGGCGTGCGCGATGGTGGTGCGCGATTCCATGCCGGCGAGCTGGAGGATGCGGGCGAGGACGTGCGCGAGCGAGAGGAACAGCAACATCCGCGCGCCCTCGTAGAGCACCCCGGGCACTTCGGGGATGACGTTGCGGATGTCGGCCAGGAGGTTGCGGTGAGTGAGCATGCAGCCCTTGGGCCGCCCGGTGGTCCCGGAGGTGTAGACGATCGTGGCGAGATCGTCGGCCTTGCGGGCGGTGCGCCGCTCTTCGATGTCCACCTCGGCGTCCGCGCCGAGCGCTTCGAGTGCGGCAATCGCCCTGGTCTCGCCGTCGATGGTCCAGACGTGCTTGGCCGCGCCGCTGGCGCCTTCGAG
Source organism: Glycomyces sp. (assembly GCA_036259435.1). Lineage (GTDB taxonomy): Bacteria > Actinomycetota > Actinomycetes > Mycobacteriales > Micromonosporaceae > Glycomyces. The sequence goes on along the minus strand of DATABR010000343.1, from coordinate 5,145 downwards.
CATCGCGGCCATCTCGGGGGTCTCGGCGATGGCGGCGACCGCGCCGGAGTCCTCGAGGATCCACTTCGCCTGGTCGGCCGAGGAAGTCTCGTAGACTGGGACGGTCACGGCCCCGGCGGCCCAGATCGCGTAGTCGAGGAGGGTCCACTCGTAGCGGGTGGCCGACATGAGGACCACGCGGTCGCCGGGCTGGACCCCGGCCGCGGCCAAGCCCTTCGCGGCGGCGGACACCTGCTCGCGGAACTCGACGGCGGTCACGTCCTGCCAGGTCACACCGTCGTCGAAGGAACGCATGTAGAGGACGGCGGCAGGGTGGTGCTCGGCCGCGTCCCACAGCGCGGTGAGGGTGTTGTCGTCATCGGGCACTGTCACCACGGGGGGGACGGCGAACTCGCGCATGGATAAGGCTCCGTTCAAGACGCCATGTTCACGGCTTTGTAAAGTGGCTCACAATCATGTTACCGGTGGGTCAACTTCCGTCGGAAGAGGGACTGTGAGGCAGACCATGATGCTAACGGCAGCTTAGCGGAGGGCGAGCCCCCTCGGCGAATGCCGGTCGCGCTCGGTCACCTGAGCGCGCCTGTGCGCCGCCGCCCGGTGATACCTTCGCCGAGTGGGACGGAACGGCCGATTTCATCTCCAGGTCATAGCGCTGTAAAGTCCTCGGTGGCCCGCAGCGTCGCGTGGCAGTCAACGCCTCAAACCGTGATCCGCCGGAGGGTACAGCAGTGAGTCTGACTATCGGAGTCGACATCGGGGGCACCAAAGTCGGCGGCGGCGTCGTCGACGAGAGCGGCAACGTCCTCGCCACGACCCGACGCCCCACCCCCGCGGACGACACCCCCGGCGTCATCCGAGCGGTCAAGGAAGTCGTCGAAGAATTGCGCCAAGGCCGCGAGATCGAGGCCGTCGGCATCGGCGCGGCCGGCTGGATCTCCTCCGACCGCTCCACGGTCATGCTGGCCCCCAACCTCTCCTGGAAGAACGAGCCGCTGCGCGACAAGGTCGCCGCCGCGATCGACCTTCCCGTCGTCGTCGAGAACGACGCCAACGTCGCCATCTGGGGCGAGCACAAGTACGGCGCCGCCAAGAACCACCGCTCCTCCGTGCTCTACACGATCGGCACCGGCGTCGGCGGCGGCATCGTCGTCAAGGACAACCTCCTGCGCGGCACCCACGGCGTCGCCGCCGAGATCGGCCACACCCGCTCGGTGATGCCCGGCGGGCGCGAGTGCGGCTGCGGGCGCCACGGCTGCCTCGAGCAGTACGCCTCCGGCCGCGCCCTCACCCGGGCCGCCCAGGACGGCGCCAAGGAGTCCCCCGAAAAGGCCGCGACCCTCCTCAAACTCGCCGGCGGGGACCCCGACGCCATCACCGGCCGCCAGACCACAGACGCCGCCCGCCAGGGCGACGAGGTCGCGCTGGCCGCCTTCGACTTCATCGGCTACTACCTCGGCAACTCCGCCGCGGACATGGTCAACCTCATCGACCCCGGCGTCATCCTCTTCGCCGGCGGCGTCGTGGACGCGGGCGACCTGCTCCTCGACCCGATCCGCAAGCACTACAAAGAAGCGCTCGCCAACCGGGCCCAGGTGCCGGTGGCCGAGGTCCGCGCCGCCGAGCTCGGCTCCAAGGCCGGCGTCATCGGCGCGTCGGACCTCGCCCGCTACCGCGAGATCGTTCCCTGACGACACGATTGAAGAGGGCCGGAGCAGCAGCTCCGGCCCTTCCTCTTGCGGTCGTCAGCACACGTTCATCGACGCGTTGCCGCTGATCGTCCAGTTCACATTGGTACCACAGGGCGACTCGCGCACCGAGGTGCTGTCGACGCGAAGTGCAGCGACCCGATCTTGAAATGAAACGACGACATCGCGGTCACCGGAGGCGGGGACCGTCGTCGACGGCCCCCGCCGGATTGCGATCAGCAGACGTTCACGGACGCGTTGCCCGAGATTCTCCACGTGGAGTTGTCGGCGCACGGCGATTCGCGCACCGACGTGTTGTTGACCGTCAGCGTGATATTCGTGTCGCGGGTGTTCGCGAACTCGGAGCGCGCCGCGATGCGCACCTCGCCGCCGCCGTCGACGGTGCCGCCCTGGATCGTGACGTTGTAGCAGTTCTCGATCAGGATCGAGTTGTTGCCGTTGTCCGCCAGGTCCACATTGCGGATGTTCACGCCGCCGGACTCCGAGACGCAGAAGACGCCCCGGCCGCCGCCGCGCGAGATCACGTTGTCGACGTAGACGTTCGTGCTGTACGAGCCGTTCGACAGCCGCCCGTTCCGGTTGGCCATGCGGAAGGTCGCATAACCGGTCCCGGCGGCGACGTTGCTGCCGTCGACGGTGCCGATGTCGGCGTTGGTCGTGTTCTGGATGAGCAGGCCGGACTCGCCGACGTTGCGGGCGGTGACCTTGCCGACGGTGAGGCCGTTGATGTTCCACGTCTCGACCGCGTGGCTGGTCGCCCCGTTGACGTAGATGTCGTCCATCGTGACGTTGGTGCTGCCGGGCTGGTCGCGCTCGAAGCGGATGCCCATGCCCCTGGTGAGGTTCATGTCGATGTCGCCCAGGTGCAGGTTCGAGTTGCCGTAGAAGCGCATCGCGAAGTACGCCTCACCGGTCAACTTGAGGTACGGGATCGACACGTTCGAGGTGTTCAGCGATTCGAACGCCCCGCGGCCGCTGCGCCATCCGATGTTGATCGTGCCGCAGCCCTCGAAGGTCTTGCCGCTGCTGATCGAGATGGTGCTCCCGCCGATCGATCCCGAGGCCATGACGGCCACGCGCTGGCCACTGGAGATGGTGTCGACGCCGGCCTGGACCGCGGCGCGGTAGTCGGAGCCGGAGTAGACGGTGCTGGAGCCTTCGCGCGTGACGTAGGCGCCGCTGGAGCCGGTCACCGTCGCGTTCGGGGTGCCGGAGCCGCATTCACCGGTCCCGGGGTCGCCCGGATCGGTGCCGCCGTCGTCGACCTTGACCAGCTGGAACTGCTGGTTCGTGCCGCCGTTGGCGGTGTACTGCGAGATGCGCGATCCCGCGGTGGTGGATTGCTCCCACACGTCGAGGGCCTTACCGGAGTGGCGGTTGATGAACGTGGCGTAGCCGCCGCTCTCGTTGACCTGCCACTGCTGGTTGGTGCCGCCCGCGTCGGTCCACTGGACGATCGTCGCCCCGTTGTCGGCGTTCCATTCATAGGTCTCGAGCACGAGGTTCGAGTGACGCGCCTGGATGCGGTAGTAGCCGCCGCCGGCGTCGAGGAACCGGAATTGCTGGTTCGCGGCACCGGTGGCCGTGTATTGGATGAGCTCGGCGCCGGTCGCGGTGGAGCGACCCTCGATGTCGAGGTAGTGGCCGGAGCTGCGGCTGATGATGTTGTACCAGGTGCCGGTTTCGACGGCGTTCGCCTGGGGGATGGCGACGAAAGAGACGACGATGCCGGTGACGGTGGCGAGGAGGGCCGTGGTGAGGAGGGCCAGTCTTCGCTTGAGGCCGGGCCTGCTCTTGAGGGCTTGGGTCATGGTGGTTCCTTTAAATAGAGGGATGGGAATGAATCGATTAAATTTGCTGTGGAAAAGGCGGAGACCGTCCGGCCCGGGCGATCCCCGCCGAGTCTTGTCAGCCTTCGGGGGTTGTCACCTCCCCTGCGGGTCGTGGTGGTTGGAACGTTTCATCGACGCGTTCAGCACACGTTCACCGCCGCGTTGCCGGTGATGTTCCAAGTGACGTTCTTCCCGCACGGCGATTCCCGCACGGACGTGTTGTTGACCTCCAAGGAGATCGCGATGTCGCGGTTGTTCGGGAACTCCGAGCGCGCCGCGAGGCGCACTTCCCCGCCGCCGTCGACGGTCCCGCCCTCGATCGCGACGTTGTAGCAGTTCTCGATGAGGATCGAGTTGTTCCCGTTGTCGGCCAGGTCGACGTTGTGGATCACCACTCCGCCGGACTGCGAGACGCAGAAGACGCCTCTGCCGCCGCCGCGCGAGATCACGTTGTCGACCTCGATGTTGTGGGCGTAGTCGCCGTCGCCGAGTTCGCCGTTGTTGTTGGCCATGCGGAACGTCGCGTACCCGGTCCCGGTGGCGACGTCGTCGCCGTCGACGGTGCCGATGTGCGCGTTCGTGGTCGCCTGGATCAGCAGGCCCGACTCGCCGACGTTGCGGGCGGTCACGGTGCCGATCTCGAGCCCGTCGACGTTCCAGGTCTCCACGGCGTGGCTACCGGCGCCGGAGACGAACACGTCGTCCATCGACACGTCGGTGCTGCCGGCTTCGTCGCGTTCGAAGCGGATGCCGAGGCCGCCGCTGAGCTCCATGTTGATCTGTCCGAGGTGGAGTCCGCGCATGCCGAAGATCCGGATCCCGAAGTAGGGGTTGCCGGTCATGTTCAGGTGCGGAATGGACACGTCCTCGGCGTCGGTGGCCTCGATCGAGCCGCGCCCTGAGGCGGTGCCGACGTCGATCGTGCCGCACACCGACAGCGACGTGTGGCTCGGCAGGTCGATCACGCCCGTGCCGATGCCGCCGCTGGCGTTGACCGCGACGCTCTCCTGCTGCGTGCGGCCGTCCGTCAGCGAATCGATCCCGGCCTGGATCGCCTCTCGGTAGTCGCCTCCCGAGTAGACCTCGTTACCACCGTTGGTGGTGGTGTAGGAGCCACCGCTGCCCTCCACGACAGCGTTGTACTCGCCCGCACCGCATTCCTGTGCCGGGACGGCATCGGCGGGGCTTTCCGTTTGGGCTCCGGCGCTCTGGTTGACGAGGAGGAAGGACGCCAGCGCCGTGGCCGCGGTGAGGGCCGCCGCCCCGAGCGTGGCGGTCTTCCGCCCAATCGTTCGTGTCATAGTGCTGCTTTCGTCGAAGGTAAGGGACCTATGCGGTTGGGTCTCGTTGCGCGGCGGCTGATGCGGTGGCAGGCGCTTGCTTACTCCCTATCCGTACACCGTTGGCCCGAACGTGACGGTTTGATCCTCGCTCAAGGCAGTGATGTTTGTCAATCCGCACGCGGGGCATGGGACCGGCCGGGGCGCTGGGGTGGCGTGGGGCGGGAAAATGAGGGCGCGGAAAGCGGATGCCTTTGGTTGGTCGTCCAATATAAATGCTCATCAATATGAATGTCAATCAATGGCTTGAACGCGCGGCGGGGGGGG
>DATABR010000342.1:0-6135 GCA_036259435.1 Glycomyces sp. | reverse complement strand
AGGGCGGGACCTCGCGGTCCCGCCCTTTGCTGCGTCATACCGCCGTGAGTTGGTGGCGGCTGCGAGACCCGCCTGGGCTCGCGCAGCGAGCGCACACGTGCTCGCCGTCGAGGCCGGGGCCGACCAGCCAGCCTTCGGCTTCGGCGGCGGCGCACAGCACGGGCCAGCTGTAGCGGGAGTCGTCCCCGCAGTCGAACCGGGTGCCGCAGCGGTCGCATACCAGCTCGTAGTCGAGGACGCCGCCGAGCGAATAGTAGATGTTGCCGCACATGGTGATCTCCCATCGGGATGCCCGGCGCGCCCGGCCACGGGACGCAGGCCCCGCGACCGGGCGCGGTGGGCTACTGCTCGATGGCCTGCTTGCCGGCGCCGACGAGCACCTTGCGCGGCTTGGCCTCCTCGGCCATCGGGATCGTCAGCGTGAGCACGCCGTCCCGGTAGGTCGCCTCGACGTTCTCGGTGTCGAGGGCGTCGCTGAGGAAGATCTGCCGCATGAACGTGCCGGTCGGTCGCTCGGCATGGATGATCTCGCGGTCGCCGGTCTCCACCGTGCGACGCTCGGCCTTGACAGTGAGGACGTTGCGTTCGACCTCGAGGTCGAAGTCGTCCTCCCGCACGCCGGGCAGGTCGAGCTGCACCGTGAACCGGTGGCCCTCCTTCCACGCGTCCATCGGCATGGCCAGCCGGGCGTCGTTCTGTCCGAGCATCTGCTGTGCGAGACGGTCGAGCTCGCGGAACGGGTCCGTGCGCATCAGCATCGCCAGGTCACCTCCTGCAATGAGTCTGCTTACCGATCGATACGAAAAATATATAACACACGATAGAGATTTCGTCCAGCCGACTATGAAGATAAACTGGTGGTGTAAGTTCCCGTCGTGATGGAGGAGCACTTGGACCGCCAGCCGCAGCCCACTGCCCGGCCCGCCTCGGACCATGCCGTCTACGGCATCTCGGTCGCGGCCGAGCTGCTGAACGTGGCCCCGCAGACGCTGCGGGTCTACGAGTCGCGCGGCCTGGTCGAGCCCCGCCGGACCTCCGGCGGCACCCGTCGCTACAGCGACGACGACATCGATCGGGTGCGCCGCATCGGCGAACTGCTCGCCGCAGGCCTCAACCTCGCCGGTGTCAAGCTGGTGCTCGACATGGAGTTGGAGAACCGTCGCCTCCGCGCCGAACTCGGCGAGGCCCTGACCCGGCTCGAATACCACGACGAGCGCCCCTGAGCCACCGCAGACGAAAGCCGACCGGTGGGCATGAAAAAAGCCGGAGCACCTGCTCCGGCTTCCTTCTTCTCGCCAAGTGGCGGAGGATAGGGGATTCGAACCCCTGAGAGCTTGCACTCAACACGCTTTCCAAGCGTGCGCACTAGGCCACTATGCGAATCCTCCGCGCAGTACCTTACCCGACGCCTTCAGCGTCTCCCAACCGGGTTGAATGCGGTGACCTGCGCTGCATTGCGCGCGCTTGGAAAGCGCGGATCGGCGCCCCGGGGCCGGGTGTGTCGCGCGCGAGTCCCCGATCAATCCAGAGTTTGACGAGGGTATGACATTGTGCCGCAGTAGAGGCCGTGACCTCGGTGACCCTCGGGGCTCGCCCGGTTCGGCGGCGGCGCCGAGGTGCGGTAGACTTTCGCCCGTCCCTCATGCGGCGTCATCTTGTGAACCTCCCCAGGGCCGGAAGGCAGCAAGGATAAGCGGGCTCTGTCGGGTGCGTGAGGGACCTTGCCGCCTTAGCTCAGTCGGTAGAGCGATTCACTCGTAATGAATAGGTCAACGGTTCGATTCCGTTAGGCGGCTCCAACAGAAAGACCCCGGAAACCCGGGGTCTTTTTTCGTTTCCCCTGGTCAGCCGCCCGCGGCCGGGAGTCGCACGGTGCTGCGGCGCCCGGCTCATCGAGCCGGGCGCCGCATCCTGAGCGGGTGGCCGCCCGACACCCGGGCGGCCGCCGTGTTCTACAAGTACCGCTCGATGACCGGCTTCAGCAGGCCCGCGATCTTCGCGTGCCCGGCGTCATGCGGGTGCACGTTGTCGTGCGTGTCGGTGTCCGGATCGACCCACCCGCGCGTGTCGACGTAGTGGACCTTCGCGTCACCGGCGTTGTTGCGGTTCGCCACGGCGTTCTGGACCTCCTGCAGCAGCCGCTCCCGGAAGACCCCCATCGCGAGGATCTCCGCGTTCGGATAGTGCTGCCTCACCCGCTGCAACAGCAGGATGTAGTCGCTCTGGAACTGCGCGGAGGACACCTTGTTGTTGGTGCCCAGGTTGATGACGACCACGTCGGTCTCGTAGGTGTTGAACTCCCACAGGTCGTTGAAGTCCTGGTTGGTGGTGCGCATGAACCAGTCGACCATGCCGCGGCAGTTGGTGGTGGAGACGCACGCGCCGCCCTCGGCGACCTGCATGTGGGACGCGCCGAGCGCCTCGGCGGAATTCCACGCGTAGGTCGAGAACGGGCGGTTCGCGTTCGGGCTGCCGACCGTGATCGAATCGCCGATGAACTCGATGTGCTTGTCCGGACGCACCGTCGCGCTGGTCGAGCCGCCTGAGCCGAGGATGAACCCGCCGAAGGAGGGATCACCGTTGTAGGACCCGGCGCGCTCGCGGAAGCCGATGCGGATCGTGTGGGTGCCGCTGAGGCCGCTCCTGACGGTCACGTTCCCGGAGACGTTCCGCCTCCAAGTCTCGTCACCGCCGTCGATGGAGTACCACATGTCGATGGTGTTGCGCAGCTTCACGCCGATCGAGGAGCCGGTGAAGGTCGTCTCGACGTAGCCGCCAGCCCAGCCCATCTGGTACCAGGTCGCGTTGTCCTTGTCCCAGCGGCCGTAGAACTGGACGTTCGCGTCGGTGAGGGAGCCGTTCCCGGAGGGTTCGGGGGGCGTGCCGTCGACCGGCACGAGCTTCCAGTGCTGCGTCTCCTCGTAGTTGCGGGTGTACTGCGAGACGCGGCTGCCGGGGCTGGTCGACCGCTCCCAGTTGTCCAAGGCTTTGCCGGAGTTGCGGTTCACCAGTTCGACGCTGCCGTCGGTCTGTGTGTTGACCTGCCACTGCTGGTTGGTGCCGCCGTTGGAAGACCACTGGACGACGTCGGCGCCGTTGGCGGTGGACTTGGCGTAGACGTCGAGGACCTGACCGGAGTGCCGGGCTTCGATCCGGTAGTAGCCGCTTCCGACGTCGATGAAGCGGAACTGCTGGCTGCTGGCGGTGGACGTCGTGGCGAGGACGGACTTCGCGCCCGCCGTGGTCGAGCCGCCTTCAATGCTGACGGCGAGTCCGGAGAGGTCGTTGACGATCCGGTACCAGACGTTGGTCTCGACGGCGGAGGCTGGAGCGGAGGAGAAGACGGTGAGGCCCGCTGCGGTGCAGACGGCGACCGCGGCGGCGGCGAACCATCTGGTCAGACTGCGCCGCCAGGTGGGCCCGCGATGGGAGGGAGGGGGAGTGCGCAAAGGAGGCCTCCTTCTTCTATTGAAGCGTATAAATATGACAGTACCGTTAGAGGATACCGCTTGCATGTGAGCGAGGCCATCCTCCGGAACCTCCGAAATCGGCGAGTTCACGTCACCGGACGGCATCCGACACGTCCAGCTGTGTCGCCCCCACTCAGACCGACGGTCGCGCCGCCGAACGTCGGACCCACGCCGTACCCTGACAAAGACGGACGAGCCCCGGCCAGCTGGAGGATGACGTGGCACTCGCGCTGTACCGCAAATACCGGCCGCAGACCTTCGCCGAGGTCGTCGGCCAAGAACACGTCACCGAACCCCTCATCAACGCCATCCGCGCCGGACGCCTCAACCACGCCTACCTCTTCTCCGGGCCCCGCGGCTGCGGCAAGACCTCCTCCGCGCGCATCCTCGCCCGCTCGCTGAACTGCGCCCAAGGCCCCACCGCCGAACCCTGCGGCGAATGCAACTCCTGCCGCGCGCTGGCGGCCGACGGGCACGGCTCGGTCGACGTCATCGAGATCGACGCCGCCAGCCACGGCGGCGTCGACGACGCCCGCGAACTACGCGAACGCGCCGTCTTCGCCCCCGTCGACTCCCGCTTCAAGATCTACATCATCGACGAAGCCCACATGGTCACCGCCGCGGGCTTCAACGCCTTGCTCAAACTGGTCGAAGAACCCCCGGACTACGTCCTGTTCATCTTCGCCACCACCGAGCCGGACAAGGTCCTCCCGACCATCCGCTCCCGCACCCACCACTACCCGTTCCGGCTCATTCCGCCGCCCGCCATGCGCGAACTGTGCCGCAAGCTCTGCGACGAAGAGGGCGCGGTCGTCGCCGACGACGTGCTACCCCTCGTCGTCCGCTCCGGCGGCGGCTCCGCACGCGACACCCTCTCCGTGCTCGACCAGCTCATCGCCGGCGCCGGACCCGAAGGCGTCACCTACGAACGAGCCGCCGGGCTCCTCGGCGTCACCGACGCCGGACTCCTCGACGAGATGTGCGAGGCCTTCGCCGCCGCCGACGGCGCGGCCGTGATGGAAGTGGTCGAACGCGTCGTCGAAGGCGGCCACGACCCCCGGCGCTTCACAGGAGACCTCCTCGAACGCCTCCGCGACCTCATCGTGCTCACCCAAGTGCCCGACGCCGGCTCGGCCGGGCTCGTCGACGCGCCCGCCGACCAGCTCGCGAAGATGACCAGCCAGGCGACCCGCATGGGCACCTCCACGCTCACACGCATGGCCGAAGTCGTCGCCGCCGGCCTCGCCGGGATGCGCGGCGCGACCGCGCCGCGCCTGCTCCTCGAACTCGCGTGCGTGCGCGCGATCCTGCCCGGATCGGACGAATCGATGGCCGGGCTCATGCAGCGCCTCGAGACGCTCGAACAGCGCGCCGCAGGCGCGGCCTTCGCCGCACCGCACCCCGTCACGCCGAGCCCACGCGAATCCGCACCGAATGCGGGCGCGACCGGCGCGGCGGCGGCACGCGAAGCGCTGGCGAAAGCCACCGGCGCCCCGGCACCGGCCGAGCCCGCCTCGACTCCTGCCGCAGCACCGCCAGCACCGGGTCCCGCTGCTGCTGCGGCTCTCAGCGCGGCACCGGAGAGCGCGAAACCTGAGGCCCCGGCCGCCACTGCGCCGGCCACTCCACCGTGGGAAGACGAAACCGAACCAGCCCAACCGGAAACGGTGCAGGCGAACACCCCGGCGCCTTCGACGGCACCCGCAGACGACTGGGCGGACGCCGAGCCCGTTCCGGCTCCCGCAGCGGCCGAACCGGCCCCGGCGGCGTACGTCCCCGCGGCGGATCCAGGCCCCGGCGCGATGACGGCCGCGTCGATCCGGCGTCAGTGGGACAGGATCATGATGGCGGTCAAGGACCGCAAGCGGACCACCGCGGCGCTGCTGCAGGACGCCACGATCGCCGACGCCACCGACAGCGAGGTGGTGCTCGTATTCAAGCACGCCTTCCATGCAGAGAACCTGCAGAAAGAGCCCGCGTACGGGATCGTGGTGCAGGTCTTCAACGAGGTGCTCGGCGGGAACTGGAAGATCCGGTGCGAGGTGGGGGAGGCGGCGAACCTCCCAAAAGCGGGGACGGGAGCGGCGCCGCGCCCGGCGCCTAGCAACCCCGTGCCCACGGCGCCCCGCGCGGCGAGCGCCCCGGTCAGGCAGGCCCCGCCGCCCGCGCCGGAGTCGTTCGAGGAGCCGCCGCCGGAGGACTACGACGAGCCGAGCCCCGACGACCCGGTCGCCCCCGGCGGCTTCGGCACGAGCGAGGAGCAGGCCGTGAAGCTCCTGACGACCGCCTTCAGCGCCAAGCAGATCGCCTGAGCCCACCCTGAGTTATCCACAGGCGGAAAACTTTCTGTGGTGGAGATCCGACGGCCTGTGACAGTGTTGATCCATGCGCCAGACGAGCTTCGACACCAGCGGGATCACCCCGATCCACAAGGCTGCGTGCTGCGCGAAGTCCGTTATGCCGGAAGTTATCCACAGGGCGAGAACTTTCTGTTGTCGATTCGCGACGAACGGTGCGACCGTTGATTCAAAAAGCCATCTGGCCCAGCGGGATGGCGGCGATAGAGGGGATTCGCGAACGTCGCCATACCGAGGCCGCGCGCGGGAAGCCACCCGCGCGTGGTCCCCGCAGCACCACCGCGGAGCAGGGCGGGGGGGGGGGGGGG
>DATABR010000341.1:0-14954 GCA_036259435.1 Glycomyces sp. | reverse complement strand
GGGCGCGAGGCCGGCGAGCGGCGGGGCTGGTGACGGCGACGGCGCATTCGCGCTTCCCCACGTCGACGGCAACGGTCGCCCGCGGCTCGTCGGCGTGGCGCAGCACGTTCGTGAGGGCTTCTTGAACGATCCGGTAGATCTCGCGGGAGGCCAAGCGGCTCAATGCGTCCGGATCGCCGGTCACGCGCAGGTCGACCGCGACGCCGGATTCGGCGGCGAGCGCTTCGAGATCGGCGAGGTCGCGCTGCGGGGCGCGCGGGCGCTCCCGGTCATCCCGCAGCGCCCCGATCACCGAGTCCAGTTCGGCCAGCGCTCCACGGGCGGTCTCGCCGACGGCGGCCATGGCCTCGGACGCGAACTCGGGGTTGACGGTGATGAGCCGCGAGGCGGCCTCGGATTGGACGACGACCACGGACAGGGCGTGGCCGACCGAGTCGTGCAGTTCGCGGGCGATGCGGTTGCGGGCGGCGAGGCGGGCTGCCTCGGCGCGGGAGGCGGCGAGCCGGTCGGCCGCGCCCTGCCCGAGAAGCCTGGGGGCGAGGGCCTTCATGCCGGCGCTGACGGCGGCGACGAGCGCGATGAGGGCGACCAGGAGCAGCGGGCCGGTGATCAGGCCCCATTCGACGGCCCAGCCGCGGAACACGCCGGAATCGACCTCGTCCGCGCCGAACGCGTACTGGGAGCCGTAGTAGACCAGGTAGATCAAGTAGGGCACCATGGCGAGGGTGACGCCGCTGACCACGCCGCCCACGGCGGCGTGGAGGGTGAACCAGCAGCCGGTGCGCCAGCGGGAGTTCCACGAGTCGTCGGCGGCGGGCGAGGCGAACTCGGCCCCGAGCAGACGGCGGGCCGCCGTGCGCTCGATCTCGCGATCGGGCAGCAGCAGCGACGCGGCCGCGACGAGCGGGAGCACCGAGACGAATACCCCGGGTTCGATGATGCCGTTGAAGCCGCTGTCGGGATTGAGGAAGTTGTAGCCGATGGCCCCGACCATCATGAACGGCATCATGAGCGCCCCGCCGAGGATGATCCAGACCCACCCGATGTAGGTGGCCCGGGACCAGAGCGGGGCGAGGAGGCGCATGGGGCCATTGTGCCAGCGTTCAGTCACGCTTCCAGCGTGGCCGTAGCCGCGGCCTGCGGCCTCCCTCCGGGGCGGGGCCCCGGTCCCCCGCGCGGGGGACCGGGCCGAGTCGGCACTACTTGCCTTCGTAGGCGTCCTTCATGGCCTGGAGGTCGATCTTCTTCATCTCGTACATGGCCTTGACCGCGCGCACGGCGGCGTCCCTGTCGGGGCCGCCCACGTACTGGTCGGCCTCAGCGGGCCAGACCTGCCAGTTGACGCCCCACTTGTCGGCGATCCAGCCGCACTGGATCTCGGAGCCGCCGTTGGCGAGGAACGCCTCCCAGAGACGGTCGACCTCGGCCTGGGAGTCGCAGTTGATGAGCAGCGACATGGCGTGGTCGTGTTTGGCCGAGTCGTCGCCGTTGATCGCGGTGAACGACTGACCGGCCAGGTCGAAGTTCACCACCATGACCTCGCCGACCGACCCGTGGGCGTCCTCGACGAACGGGATGGAGCTGGTGACCTTGGCGTCGTCGAACAGGGTGAGGTACCAGTCGACCGCTTCTTCAGCGGTGTTGTCCTTGTACCAGATGTTGGTGACGATCTTCTGCATGATGGTCTCGTCCTTCCGACCGGAATCCATGCGGCGCGGCCGGTGGCAGCGCGTCGCGACAACGTGATTGCACCAGTTCAGACGAGGCGGCGCGCCGAAACTCATCGCTTCCGAAGGAATCGGCGGCCCTTTTCGCGTTGGATTGGAGTGGCCTCTCACCACTGCGGCGCGGGCTACCTTGAGGGCATGGTGCGAAGCGAAGCCGCGACCGTGGACGCCTCGCCTGGACGGGCCCATCTGGACCTCGTCCGGGAGCTCGCCAGGGCAAATGACCGCGACCGAGGACCCCATTTGCTGAGAACCCTTTCCCGACAAGACGTCTGCTATACAAGACAAGTGACCGCGAAACCAGAAGGTCGCATCCGCACCGCCGTCGCGGCACTCGTGTACCGCGCACAGGCACTCACCATCTTCGGCTACATGGGCGTGGCGTCGATCATCGGCGTCGAGGCGCTCATCGTAGTCCTCGGGTTCACCACCGTGCTGCCGATCGCGATCCCGTTCCTGCTCATCGTCGTGGCATTCGGCTACTTCTTCCGCGAACGCCTCCGTGGCCTCTGGGTCGGCATCCGCGCCCGTGTCGGCCGGAGCGAAGCGGACTAGTCAAGGACGCTCGGCGCCGGGAACCTCGCGGCCCAGGTCGCGCGTCAACTCGGCGAAGCGGAACGCATTGCGCACGGCAGCGCCGCCGGGATCGTTGTTGAAGTAGACGTGGCATTCAGCCGAAGCAGGCCAAGTCTCGGCGATGCGGCGGCACCACGACCGCAGGGCGGTGTCACCGTAGCTCGGAGCCGGCTCGGCCCGGCCCTCGTGGAGACGCAGATAGCCCCAGGTCGCGGTGCGCCACAACGGGGTCACTGGCCGACTCCCGCGGTCGGCCCAGCACAGGGCCGCGTCGCGCTCTTCCAAGACCGTGCGGACTTCGTCGGTCCACCACGAGGAGTGCCGCGGCTCCACGGCGACGCGCACGCCCTTCGGGAAGCGGTCGAGGCAGTCGGCCAGCAGCGCCGCGTCGGCGCGGAGTGTCGGCGGCAGCTGGAGCAGGAACGGACCGAGCCGGTCGCCGAGCCCGGCCGCGGCCTTGGTGAGCCGCTCGACCGGCTCGGCGGGATCACCCAGGCGCTTCATGTGCGTCAGGAAGCGGCTGGCCTTGACGGCCATGGTGAACCCTGGCGGCAGCCGCTCGCGCCAGGCGGCGAAGGTCTCACGGCCGGGAAGCTTGTAGAACGCGCCGTTGTTCTCGACGGCGGCGAAATGCTCCGCGTAGCACTCCAGCCAGCGCCGCTGCGGCACGCGCTCCGGATAGAGCACGCCCCGCCAGTCGCGGTACTGCCAGCCCGAGGTGCCGATGAAAAGCGGCATCCCCCCATTGTGCCCTCGGCGTACGATCAGGCAGTCTCGTTCGTGCCACACCCGAACCGTCCTCGCCCGAACCGGCAGTCGCTCGCTGTGATCCGGGACCGGTCCCGGGCGGCTCTTGCGACGATGAGGCACCCCGACGCGAAGGACCCCGCCATGGCTCCCGACGACGACCCCAAACCCGAGCCCCCCACACCTCCGACCGGCGAGCCCGAACCTGACCCGGCTGCCGTCCCGACCGACGAATCCCAGCCCGACCCCGCGCGGCCGCCCACCCAGCGATCGCGGCCGGACTCGGCGTCCCTTTCGCCCGACGAGGCGTCACAGCAGTACCCGCCACCGCCGTACCCGCCGCAGCACCAGTACCCGTACCCGCCGCCGCCATACGGGTACGCGCGGCCGGGCACCGACGGGTTCGCGATCACCGCGCTGGTCTTGGGCATCGTCGGCCTCTGCGCCTGCTTCGGCTTCCTCGGGATCATCTTCGGCAACATCGCGAAGCGAAGGATCGCCGAGTCCGGCAGAGGCGGCGAGGGCATGGCGACGGCGGGCATCGTGCTCGGCTGGGTCTCGGTGACGATCACGTTGGTGCGCATCATCACCGTGGCCATCGAGTACCCGGGCATCTGACGGCGGCGCCGAGGATCCAAACCGCTCTTTGAGGAAGCGATCGAGCGCCGCCTCGAGTCCGCATTCCGGAGCTTGAGGTCGACGTAGAGCTGGTGTTTTCGGCGATCGTCGACTGTGGTGCGCACGGCATACAGTGCGCAGCATGGCCTCCCCTCGAATCGACCGGCGCGCGGTCGTTCGCGGATCGTTGGTCCTCGTCCTGCTCGTCTGGCTCCTGGTGCTGGTGTGGTTGGACCGTGCGAGCGACATGGCATGCGCATACCCCGGTGGAGCACCGCCAGGCGGTTGTCCCGAATCAGAGTTTCGCATTATCGAGCGCACGAACCTCTGGTTCGGCCCGGTGCTCGCGGGGCGGTCTCTTCGATAAGACCGAGAACGCTGACCTCGAACCAGCTGTGCTCGACCCAGCGCAGATGCGAGACCAGTCCTGCCTGGGTCGTGAGAGGCGGTATCGAGCGGGTGATGTCCATGCGCGCGACCCTAACGACCTGACCGGGCAAGCTCGGGCGCGGAAGCGGGGAACGGGAGCGGGCACCCGGGGCTGGTAGCGCAAGTCTCCAGGTCTTCGCATCCGGCCGACAGGGCCTCGCGCAGCAGAGCGGCGACGGTTTCGAGTGCGGCGATGCGATCTTCGACCTGGGCGAGTTTAGTGCGGGCGCTGGCTCGGAGGCCACCGTCGCGACCTCGGCGGTGCCCGGCGGGGACGGCCAGGTCGGCGATCTCCTCGAGCGTGAACCCGAGCTGCTGTGCGGCTTTGATCAACCGGATGCGGGTGACGGCCCCGGGCGGGTAGAGCCGGTGCCCGCCGAGAGTCCGCTGCGGTTCTTCTAGCAGGCCGCGCCTCTCGTAGTAGCGCAGGGTCTCGCGCCCGATGCCGGTCGCTGCGGTGAGCTGGCCGGTCCGCAGCCCCTCACTCATGACCGCGTCTTCGCTTCGGCGGCTTGGGCTGCCAGGCCGTCCAGCACGACGGTCCGCGCCTCGGGCACCGTAACGTCGAGGGTGAGGTGCCCGGTGGTGGTGGTGAGCGTGAAGGTGAAGAATCCGCAGCAGTCGGCCTCGCGCGCTCCCAGTTCAGCGGCGCGGGCGGCCACGGCCGGGTCAGGTGCGAGGGTGAGCCGCAGTCGGGTGGGTTCGGCCCGCTCGATCGCCTTGACGGCGGTGGCGAACAGGTCCTCGAGGGCCGCTATCCGCATCGGGACGTCGCCGGTCGGCAGCTGGCACGCGTCGACCGGCACCCACGACGGTGTTGTCGCGGTGGACGGTATGAGACGGTTCGGGGCGTTCGTCGGGAATGGGAGTGTGGTCATGGCGGCTGCCTTCCTCTCCGAGCGGAACTGGATCAGACCGGGTTCAACCGTAAACCCGTACCTGAGTACCGGATGCAACTCGACGTGACAGCAGACACCGCCGAGGAGATGGCGTCGTTGCTGCGGTTTGATCGCTGTCGGCCCATGTTTTCGCTGGTGGTCAATGGGTGTGATGGAGATCGGAGGCAAACGAGTTCACCGGTCGCCTCGTAGGCGAAGCGCCGCCGAGCCATCGAACAAACCATCGCCTCCTGGCTCGGCGGGCACGCCGCTTGACCGTCCGCTGCGAGTGTCCCTCAGCTCAGGCGATTTCTCGGGGGTCGATTTGGATGCGAACCGGGTCGGCCTTGGCGCTTGCTCGTTCTGCTGTCGCCTTTGCCAGCACGCTTGCCAGGGCCGCGCCGTCGCGGCGGCGGACTCGGAGTAGAAGGCGTTCGGTGTGTTCATTGACCGGAATCGGGCCGATCGCTTCCACGCCGAGATCCCCCGGCAGGTTCGCCATCAGCTTCTCCGCCTCGCCATTCGGTCCCGTCAGCGCCGCGAACCTCATCGCCGGCGGGAAGCCGAGTTCTGACCGCTCTTCCAATTCACGGACTGCAAACCAGGCCGGGTCCCAGCGCATCAGCGCCTGCACCACTGCCAGTCCCCCGTCAGCGACCACGACGGCCGTGCCTCCGGGGCGTGCGAGTGCCACCGCGTTCATCCAACGGCGCAGCGCTTCTTCACTCGCGGTCAGCTCGGCCCTCGTCAACAACGCCCAGGTGTCGAGGAGCAGAACCGCGCCGTAGCCCTCCGGAGCCAAAGGCTCAACACCAGGCGTCGCCACCACGACCGCTCCGCCCTTCGGAGCCACATCGAGGCGGTTCACGCCGGTCGACTCCACCACTTGAGTGTCCGGAAATGCTTGGGCCAGTTCCTCAACGGTGCGCTCCGCGCCGATGATGACCGCTCGGACCCGATTCGAACCGCATTCGGCGCAGCGGAAGTCCTCGGCGACCGTGCCACACCAACCGCAAACTGGGTCGCGACGAGCTCCCATGAGCCGCAACGGACCCGCGCAATTGGGGCAGGCCGCTCTGGTTCGGCAGCGCTGGCACGACACCGCTGGGACATAACCGCGCCTTGGCACCTGCACCAAGACCGGCTGGTTCTTGGTCAGTGCCGCCCTTGCCGCTTCCCAAGCGACCGTGGGCAACCGCGCCGTGCTGCCCGACGGATCACGTTCCAGGTCGGACTCATCGCCCACTGGCACGATGCGCGGCGTGGCGTTGCGAATCTCCTCCCGGGAGGCGGGCATCGACACCGCCCACTTAGTCTCCACCAGTAGTTGGGCTTGAGGAGTCCGGCTGTAGCCGCCCACCAGGCAGGCCGATTTCGCGAGGTTGGCGCGGGTCAGGAGGACTTCTCTCGCGTGCGGGTACGGGGCGTGGCGGTCCACGTGGGACTCCTCGCCGTCGTCCCAGATCGCCACCAGCCCGAGGTCATGGACCGGCGCGAAGGCCGCAGCCCTCGTCCCGGCGACGATCCCCACTTCTCCCCTGGCGGCCTTCAGGAAGGCTCGGTAGCGCTTCGTCGGACCCAGTTGGGCCGAGAGCGTCACGTGACGGTCGGGGCCGACCACGGCTTCGAGAGCGGCATCGAGGCGGTCGAGGTCGGTCTGGTCGGGGACCACGAGGACCGCCCCGCGACCGGCCGATGCGCTTGCCGCCGCGGCCTCGGCGAGGCGGGTGGGCCAGTCTTCGCCGGGGAGCGCGTTCCAAACCGCCTTCGGGGATTTCGTCTCGCGCAAGGCGCGCAGAAATGCCTCGCCTGCGAGATATCTCTTCCAGTGATCCTGGGTCGGCGCGGCCACCGGCAGCGTTTCACCTTGCGGTTCGGACTCGACCTTGACGCGGCGTTCGGGGACCGCCAGGCGCAGTACATCCGTGAGGGTTCCGGCGTAGCGGTCGGCCACGGCCCTGGCCAGACGCGCGATCTCGGGGGTGATGACCGGTTCGGGGGAGACGAGTTCCGAGATCCACAGGAGCTTGCCCTCGAAGTCGGTGGAGGGCTTGAGCGCGATGACGTAGCCGCTCAGCTTGCGGCGGCCGAAGCGGACCTTCACGCGGCAGCCCGGCTTGACCTGGTCCGCGAGGTCTTCGGGAATCCGGTAGTCGAAGAGTTTGTCCAGCTGGGGCAGCGGCTGGTCGATGCACACCGCCGCGATCGCCGGGGACTCTGTCATAGACCAGTTCTACCAGGTATCGGTGACACTCCAAGGTCGGACCGAATTGGGCCGGGGGTGCGTCAGTGGCGGATCTGACAAGGTTCGTGAGGAGCTAGTACGTCAAGCGCAGTGAAGCGGAACGGTACTTGCGACAAGCGAGCCGCAGCTCAGATCCGCCCCTGACGCACCCCCTGGCCTCAATTCAGTTGACGGCTTCTTTTAGGGCGGCCGCGCGATCCGTGGCCTCCCACGTGAACTCCGGCAGTTCGCGTCCGAAGTGGCCGTACGCGGCGGTCTTGGAGTAGATCGGCCGGATCAGGTTGAGGTCGCGGATGATCGCGGCCGGGCGCAGGTCGAACACGTCGAGCACGGCGCGCTCGATACGCGCGGGGTCGACGCTCTCGGTGCCCATCGCGTCCACGGCGATGCTCACCGGCTTGGCCTTGCCGATCGCGTACGCGACCTGAACTTCGCAGCGCTCGGCGAGCCCGGCCGCCACCACGTTCTTCGCGACCCAGCGGGCGGCATACGCGGCGGAGCGGTCGACCTTCGACGGGTCCTTGCCGGAGAAGGCGCCGCCGCCGTGGCGGGCGTAGCCGCCGTAGGTGTCGACGATGATCTTGCGGCCGGTCAGGCCCGCGTCGCCCATCGGGCCGCCGATCTCGAAGCGGCCGGTCGGGTTGACCAGGAGCTGGTAGTCGGCGATGTCGAGGTCGAGCCCGGAGACGACCGGCGCGATCACGTGCTCGGCGATGTCGGGCGACAGCAGCGATTCGAGCGAGATGTCGGGTGCGTGCTGGCTGGAGACCACCACGGTGTCCAAGCGCACGGGCTTGAGCCCGTCGTACTCGATGGTGACCTGGGTCTTGCCGTCGGGGCGCAGGTACGGCACGGTGCCGTCCTTGCGGACCTCGGTGAGCCGCTGGGACAGCCGGTGCGCCAGCGCGATCGGCAGCGGCATCAGCTCGGGGGTCTCGCGGCACGCGAAGCCGAACATGAGGCCCTGGTCGCCCGCGCCCTGGAGGTCGAGCTCGTCGAGGTCGCCCGAGTCCACTCGGGACTCCCATGCTTTGTCCACGCCTTGGGCGATGTCGGGGCTCTGGCCGCCGATCGAGACGTTCACGCCGCACGAGGCGCCGTCGAAGCCCTTCTTGGAGGAGTCGTAGCCGATGCGCAGGATCGTCTCGCGCACGATGCGCGGGATGTCCGCGTAGGAGTGGGTGGTGACCTCGCCCGCTACGTGCACCTGGCCGGTGGTGATGAGGGTTTCGACCGCGACGCGGCTCGTGGGGTCCTCGCCCATCAGGGCGTCCAGGATCCCATCGGAGATCTGGTCGGCGATCTTGTCCGGGTGGCCCTCAGTGACCGACTCGGAGGTGAACAGGCGACGTGCCACGGCACTCCTCAAACCATCTACGCCGCCGGGCGGCGCTCTTCGACTGACTTCGCAGCTCACAAGTCTATGCGCTGAAGATCTTCCCACCAAGTCGGCGCGCAAGGGCCACGCGGTCTCAGTCGCGTCCACTCAGCGGGAGTCGCTCCGCTACAGCGTCCCAGATGGCATCTGCCACGGACTCCTTGGAGGCGCCCGCGAGCGCGTCTACTTCGCCACGTTCGTCGAACACCGTGACCGAGTTCTCCGGGGATCCGAATACGGCGCCGCCTGAGACATCGTTGAGCACCACCAGATGCGCGCCCTTGGCCTCGCGCTTGGCCTTCGCGTGCTCGGGCCCGTCGTGGGTCTCGGCCGCGAAGACGACGAGGATCTGCCCTTCCCGCTTGGCGCGGCCGACGGCGGCGGCGATGTCGGGTGTCGAGGTGAGGGCGAGGTCGAGGTCGCCCTTGCGCTTGAGTTTGCGGTCCGAGGACTCCTTGGGGGTGAAGTCGGCCGGGGCGGCGGCCAGGACCGCGGCGTCGGCGTCGGCGGCGGCCTTCACGGTGGCGTCGTACAGCTCGATGGTGGTCGAGACGCGTTCGACGCGGATGCCGGCGGGCAGCGGTGCTTCGATGTGGGCGGCGATGAGGGTGACGTCCGCGCCGCGCGCGGCGGCGGCCGCGGCGATTGCGATGCCCTGGCGGCCTGACGAGTGGTTGCCGATGAAGCGCACCGGGTCGATCGGCTCGCGGGTGCCGCCGGCGGTGACGAGGACCTTGCGGCCCAATAGGTCCCGTGTGGACTCAGTGTTCACTCCCCTTCGGGTGCGGGCGGGCGACAGGAACGCCTTGAGGAGCGCGACGATCGATTCGGGCTCGGGGAGGCGGCCGGGGCCGGTGTCGGCGCCGGTGAGGCGACCCGAGTCGGGTTCGATCACGTGCGCGCCGCGCTCGCGCAGGGTGGCGACGTTGGCGCGGGTGGCCGCGTGCTCCCACATCTCGGTGTGCATCGCCGGGGCGAAGACCACCGGGCACGCGGCGGTGAGCAGCGTCGAGGTGAGGAGGTCGTCGGCACGGCCGTGGGCGGCGCGCGACAGCAGGTCGGCGGTGGCCGGGGCGACGATGACGAGGTCGGCCTGGCGACCGAGCCGCACGTGCTTGACGTCGGCGACGTCCGAGAAGACGCCGGAAGCCACCGGGCGGCCCGATAGGGCCTCCCAGGTGGCTTCACCGACGAACTTGAGCGCCGCCTCGGTCGGGATCACGGTCACGTCGTGGCCGGACTCTTTGAGGAGGCGGAGCAGGATGCAGGCCTTATAGGCGGCGATGCCGCCCGACACGCCCAGGACGACGTTCAAGAGCGCGGCCTAAGCGTCGGGGTCGTCGAACGCCTTCGTCTCGAGCAGGCCCTTGTCGAGCTCGCGCATGGCGATCGACAGCGGCTTCTCCTCGGGCGTGGTCTCGACGAGCGGGCCGACGTACTCGAGCAGGCCTTCGCCCAGCTGCGAGTAGTACGCGTTGATCTGGCGTGCGCGCTTGGCCGAGTAGATGACCAGCTGATACTTCGACTGGCTCTTCTCGAGCAGGTCGTCGATCGGCGGATTCGTGATGCCGACCGGGTCGGCGACAGTCCCTGACACGTGTAATCCTTCGTGTGCGACTTGTGGTGCTCTGCGGACTCCGGCGCTCGACGAGCGCTAGTTGCGACTCGCGAGCTTCGCGGTGGCGTAAGCCGGAGAACTGAGCAACTCTACCAGTTCGGCGGCCGCTTGCTCGATCGACACGTTGGTGACTGTGTGATCGAACTCGGCTTCCGAGGCGAGTTCGGAGCGGGCGGCCTCCAGGCGGCGCTCGATCGTGGCCTCGTCCTCGGTCCCCCGCCCGGTGAGGCGGCGGACGAGTTCGTCCCACGACGGCGGCGCGAGGAAGACCAGTTGGGCGTCCCGCATGGCCTGGCGGACCTGGCGGGCCCCCTGCAGTTCGATCTCCAGCAGCGCCGGGAGTCCGGCGCGCAGGCGCTCCTCGACCGGGCCGCGGGGGGTTCCGTAGAGGTTCCCCGCGTAGGAGGCCCATTCAAGGAACTCCCCCGCGGCGATCATCGACTCGAACTGCTCGGTCGACACGAAGTGGTAGTCGGCGCCGTCGACCTCACCAGGACGCGGCTTGCGGGTCGTGCAGCTCACGGAGAGCCAGACCCACGGGTAGTACTCCTGGATGAGGGCCTTGACGCTGCCCTTGCCGACTCCGGACGGGCCGGAGAGCACGGTGAGGCGCTGGGCCAGGGCGGCGTGGTGACGATCGATGCTCACGCGACTACAACTACCCGAACTTAGGCCTGGTCGCCCTTGAATTCATCCAAAAGCGCGGCGCGCTGGTGCTCGCCCAGGCCGCGCAGCCGACGCGAGTCGGCGATCTTGAGCTTCTCCATGATCTGGGTAGCGCGCTTGTCGCCGATGCCGGGGAGGGCCTTGAGCACGGCCGAGACCTTCATCTTCCCGGAGATGTCGTCGGTGGCAGCGGACTTGAGGACCGCTTCCAGGGTGGTCTCGCCCGACTTCAGCTTCTCCTTGAGCTCGGCGCGGGCCTTGCGGGCCGCGGCGGCCTTCTCAAGGGCTGCGGCGCGCTGTTCCGGAGTCAGTTTAGGGAGCGGCACGGGGTCTCCTTGCAGTCGATGGTTTCGTCCCTGTGGACCTTGACGTGCGGGTATCGCTGAAGCATACCCAGCTCGGGAACGGTAACCCCACCTACCGACACGCCTGCGACCGGGGGTGGGGCAAATTTCGGGCCCCGAATCGACGTGTTTATTCCCCCATTGCGGCGCGGCATTCCTCCTGCAACGCCTCGACGGCGGTGCGAATGCTCGCCACGGCAGGCCCCGGCTGCGCGATTTGTCGGGAATAGGAAGGGATTGCGAAGTTCATTGCCGGGCCGAGCACGCGCGGAAGATCACTCGGGCGTCCGCCCTGCGCGCCCATGCCCGGGACCAGGATAGGGCCATTGAACTGGGACAAGTCGTGAGCGGTGTCACGTTGGCGCACGGTGGTGTGAGTGATTCCGTAAGTCGACTCACGCAGGCGCGCCTCGCCTTCGGAAGCGCAGGCCCCGATGGTCGCGCCCATGACGATCCCGAAGGAGCCCATGGGCTCAGCGTCGCCGTTCTGCTCGTTCACCTCGTCGATGACCCCCTGGGCGACGGACTTGCCGTCGCGGCGCTTGGCCATCTGGACCTGCTTGCCCTCGGGGTTGGAGGTGCGGGCCAGGACGAACAGGCCCTTGCCGTGGGCGGAGGCGACGTCGAAGGCCGGCTGGAGGGAGCCGGTGCCGAGGAACGGGCTGACGGTGATCGCATCGCAGGCCAGCGGCGAGGCCGGATCGAGGTAGGCCTGGGCGTAGGCGGCCATCGTGGAGCCGATGTCCCCGCGCTTGACGTCGAGGATCACCAGGGCCCCCGCCCGGCGGGTCTCCGCGATCACCCGTTCGAGCAGCGCGATGCCGCCCGAGCCGAAGCGCTCGTAGAACGCCGACTGCGGCTTGATGAACGCGCAGGTCTCGGACGCGGCCTCGACGAGGGTCATGGCGAAGCGCTCGGCCCCGGCGAGGTCGTCGTCGAGGCCCCAGTGCTGGAGCAGCGCGCCGTGCGGGTCGATTCCGGCGCACAGCGGCCCGCGCATCTGCACGAGGTGATGGGCCCGGGAGCCGAAATCCTTGTTGGTAGGCATTGCTTCGCTTCCTTCGTCAGCTGGACTGAGGGGTACGTGGGCCGGCGGGGGCGCCCCGGCGGGCGTTCTTCCGGTAGCGGCGCACGCTGCGGCGCACCACCGACGGCCCGTTGTAGATCAGACCCGAGTAGATCTGGACGAGGCTGGCTCCGGCGTCGAACATGGCCTGCGCGTCGTCGGGGGTCATGATCCCGCCCGAACCGACGATCGGCAGGCGGCCGTTCGTCTCGCGGTGCACGAAGCGGACGATCTCGCGGGCGATCGCGGTCAGGGGCCTGCCGGACATGCCGCCGGGCTCGGTGGCCACGACGTCGTCGCTCGGGTCGACGCCGTCGCGGCCGATGGTCGTGTTGGTGGCGATGACTCCCGCGACGCCGGACTCCAGGCAGACCTCGAGGAGCTGGGCCATGGCCGGCTCGGTGAGGTCGGGGGCGATCTTGACCAGGACCGGGCGCGGCCGGCGCCCGGCCGCGAGACGCTCCCCTTCGAGGCGCAGCGCGCCGAGCAGCGCCCGCAGGGCCTCCGCGTCCTGGAGCTGGCGCAGGCCGGGCGTGTTGGGCGAGGAGACGTTGATCGCGAAGTAGTCGGCGAAGGGGTAGAGGAACCGCATCGAATTGAGGTAGTCCTCGATCGCACCCTCGATCGGCACGGCCTTCGACTTGCCGATGCTGATGCCGAGCGGGCAGTTGATGGGCGGGGCAGCCGACAGCCGCGCGGCCAGCGCCTGCGCGCCCTCGTTGTTGAAGCCCATCCGATTGACGATGCCCTCCGAGCGGGGCATCCGGTACATGCGCGGCTGCGGGTTGCCCGGCTGCGGCTGGGCGGTGACGGTGCCGATCTCGGCGAAACCGAAGCCCAGAGCGGGCCAGGCGCCGACGGCGCGGCCGTTCTTGTCCAACCCGGCGGCGAGGCCGATCGGGTTGGGGAAGGGGATGTCGCAGACGGTGACGGGCGCGCTGACCTGGTTGAGTTTGATCAGCGCGTTGCGGGCCTGCCGTTGTTCGGACAGACGGATGAGCCAGCGCTGGGTGAAGTCATGCGCTTGCTCGGCGTCGCCGCCTCCGATCCTGAACAGGACCGGGCGGACAAGATTCTGATACAGCATGCTTATTCCTGTATACGTCAATTCACCGAGTGAGCGACACGGCTACAGCCGCAATGCGCTCACCCGGTGACGATCAGACGGAGACTTCAGCGCCACGAAGGCGTTTGTGCAGCTCCTGGAGCGAGGCCACACGGATCTCGCCGCGGGAGGCCGACTCGATGGCCTGCGTGGCGGCGGCCGCGCCCTGGATGGTGGTCACGCAGCTGACGTCGGCCACGACGGCGGCCGAGCGGATCTCCCAGCCGTCGGTGCGGGGGCCCGTAGAGGCCGAGGGCGTGGTGATGACGAGGTCGATCTGGCCGGAGGCGATGAGGCTGACGGCGTCTTCGGCCGCGCCGGCGCTGTGGCGCGGCACCGGCGAGAAGTCGATGCCGTGGCGCTTGAGGACCAGGCCGGTGCCCTCGGTGGCGTAGACGGTGAAGCCGAGGTCGACGAGGCGGCGCACCGGGAAGACGATGGATCGCTTGTCGCGGTCGGCGACGGAGACGAAGACGTTCCCCGAGGTCGGCAGCTTGCCGTAGACGGCGAGCGTGGCCTTGGCGAAGGCCAGGCCGAAGGACGAGTCGATGCCCATCACTTCGCCGGTGGACTTCATCTCCGGGCCGAGCACCGCGTCGAGCCCGGCGCCTTCGACGGTGCGGAAGCGCTTGAAGGGCAGGAGGACTTCCTTGACGCTGATGGGGACCTCGGGTCCGGCGTCGGAACCGTCGCCCTCGGGCAGGAGCAGGCCTTCGGCTCGCAGCTCGGCGATGCGGGCGCCGAGCGCGATGCGCGCGGCGGCCTTGGCGAGCGGCACGGCGGTGGCCTTGGAGACGAACGGGACGGTGCGCGAAGCCCGCGGGTTCGCCTCGAGGACGTACAGCTGCTCGTCCTTGAGGGCGTACTGCACGTTCATGAGGCCGCGCACGCCGATGCCGAAGGCGAGCTTCGCGGTGTAGTCGCGGATCTGCTCGATGACGGCCTTGCCGAGGGTGATCGGCGGGAGGGCGCAGGAGGAGTCGCCGGAGTGGACGCCGGCCTCCTCGATGTGCTCCATGATGCCGCCGAGGTAGAAGTCCTCGCCGTCGCAGAGGCAGTCGACGTCGATCTCGATGGCGTCGTCGAGGAACCGGTCGATGAGGATCGGGTGCTCGGGGCTGGCCTCGGTGGCGCGGGAGATGAATCCGGCGAGGGTGTCCTCGTCGTAGACGATCTCCATGCCGCGGCCGCCGAGCACGTACGAGGGCCGCACCAGCACGGGGTAGCCGATCTCGTCGGCGACCTTGCGGGCCTCCTCGTAGGAGGTGGCGGTGCCGCCCGCGGGGGCGACGAGGCCGAGTTCGTCGAGGAGGCGGCCGAACACGCCGCGGTCCTCGGCGGCGTCGATGGCCTTCGGAGAGGTGCCCACGACCGGGAGCCCGGCGTTCTCGAGGCGTTCGGCCAGGCCGAGCGGGGTCTGGCCGCCGAGCTGGACGACCACGCCCACGACTCCGGGGCCGCCCGCCGCGGTGCCGCTGGTGTGCTCGGCCTGGTAGACCTCGGTGACGTCCTCGAAGGTGAGCGGCTCGAAGTAGAGCCGGTCGGCGGTGTCGTAGT
>DATABR010000340.1:0-3083 GCA_036259435.1 Glycomyces sp. | reverse complement strand
GCGTCCGGCATGTCCGGCAGTTCCGCGTCGGCCCGCGCCGCGGCGATGAGCCGCGCGGTGTGCACGGCCGTCCCCGACGGCGCGTCGACCTTGCGCGGGTGGTGCGCCTCGATGATCTCCGCCGAATCGAAATGCTTGGCGGCCTTCGCGGCGAACTGCATCAACAAAACTGCGCCGATCCCGAAGTTCGGGGCGATGACCGATCCGACCTCCGGGTCCGCCGCGAGAATCTCGCGCGCGACCTCCAGACGCTTCGCGTCGAAGCCCGACACCCCGACCACGGTGTGAATCGCGTGGTCGACACACCAGGCCAGGTTGTCCATCACGACGTTCGGCAGCGTGAAGTCCACGACCACGTCGACGCCCTCGAGCTTGTCGAGCGATTCGTCGCGTCCGACCGTTGCGGCCAGTTCCATATCCTCGGCGGCGTCCACCGCCTCGCACACGGCCTGGCCCATGCGGCCCCGGGAGCCGAGCACACCCACCTTGATCATGCGAAATCCTTCTGGTCGAACGGCCCCACGGCCACGGTCGTCATCGGCTGCGACAGGATCTCAGCCGCCACCGACCGCACTTGGCCCGCGGTGACCGCCTCGATGTCGGACAGCTCCCGCTCCAGGCTCAAATGCTCGCCGTAGAGCAGCTCGGCCCGGCCCAGGGCGTTCATGCGCGAACCGGAGTCCTCCATGGACAGCACCATGCCGCCCCGGCTCATCCCCTTGCCGCGCCGCAGCTCCTCGTCGGTGACGCCCTCGGCGGCGACTTGAGCGAGCTCGGCGAGCACCAGGTTCCGCACCTGCTTCACCTTGTCCGGGTTGGACCCGGCGTAGACGCCGAACATGCCCGTGTCGGCGTAGTACGAGGAGAACGAGTACACCGTGTACGCCAGGCCCCGCTTCTCGCGCACCGACTGGAACAGCCGCGAAGACATGCCGCCGCCGAGGATGTTGTTGAGCACCTCGAAAGCGTCCTTGCGGTCGTCGTGCCGCGAGAACAAGCGGCAGCCGACCACCAGGTGCGCCTGCTCGGTGTCGTGCCGCTCCACCAGGAGCGGCACCGGCTTCGGCAGCGGGTCGTCGTCGTGGCGGCGCTGGCGCGGCACGGTCGTGCCGCCCAGGATCGGCCCGAACGCCTCGCTCACGAGCTTCACGGTCTCGGCGTGGTCCACGCCGCCCGCGGCGCACACCGTCAGGTTCGGGGCCTGGTAGTGGCGCCGGTAGAACTCGTGGATCTGCGCGCGCGTCAGCGCCCGCACGGTGCGCGGGTCCCCGGCGATGTCGCGGCCCAGGGCCCCGTCGCCGAACAGCGCCCGCGCGAACAGCTCGTGCACCACATCGGACGGCTCGTCGGCCGAAGCGGCGATCTCCTCGAGGATCACGTCCCGCTCGACCTCCACATCGGCGGGAGCCACCAGCGAGGAGCACATGGCGTCGCCGAGCACGTCCACCGCCATCGGCAGGTCGTCGTCGAGCACCCGCGCGTAGAAGCAGGTCAGCTCCCGCGCGGTGTACGCGTTCGACTCCCCGCCCACGGCTTCGATCGCCTCGGCGATCTCCGTGGCCGTGCGCTTCGCGGTGCCCTTGAACAGCAAGTGCTCCAGGAAGTGCGAGACGCCGGCGAACTCGGGGGCCTCATCGCGGGCCCCGACGCCGACCCATACGCCGACGGAAGCCGATCGCATGGTCGGCACGGATTCGGTGAGCACACGCAAACCGCCGGGCAGCACGGTCATGGAGACCGTGCCGCCCAGCGGATCACTGATGAGTGTGCGAGTCAGGGGGCGACTCATCTACTCTTCCGAGCCTCCACCGTCTTCGCTGCGGCGGGTGCGGCGGCGACGACGCTCGCCGTCGCCGGAGCCACCGCGCTCGCCCGAGCTCGAACGCTCGCCGCCCCGTTCGCGGCGCGGGCCGCGGTCACCGCGGTCGCCCCGATCGCCGCGGGACTCCTTGCGCTCGGCCGGACGGCCCTTCTTGTATCCCTCGGGCTCCTGGCCCTCCGGGTAGACCTTGTCGAGGTAGATCTTGCCGCGGTTGTCGATGTCGCCGATCTCGACCTCGACCTTGTCGCCGACGCCCAGCACGTCCTCGACCCGCTCGACGCGCTTGCCGTCGCCGACCTTCGAGATGTGCAGCAGGCCGTCGCGACCCGGCGTCAGCGAGATGAACGCGCCGAAGTCGGTGGTCTTGACGACCGTGCCCAGGAACCGGTCCCCCACGTTAGGGAGCGTCGGGTTCGCGATCGCGTTGATCGTCTCGACCGCGGCCTGAGCGGCCTCGCCGTTCTCCGCCGACACGTAGATCGTGCCGTCGTCCTCGACGGTGATGTCCGCGCCGGTGTCGTCCTGGATCTGGTTGATCGTCTGGCCCTTCGGGCCGATGATCGCACCGATCTTGTCGACCGGGATCTTCAGCGTGGTGATCCGCGGCGCGGTCTTCGCCAGCTCGCCCGGCTCCGAGATCGCCTCGAGCATGACGTCGAGGATCGCGTGGCGGGCGTCGTTGGCCTGCTGGAGCGCCTGCGCCAGCACCTCCGACGGGAGTCCGTCGAGCTTCGTGTCCAGCTGCAGCGCCGTCACGAACTCAGGCGTGCCGGCGACCTTGAAGTCCATGTCGCCGTAAGCGTCCTCGGCACCGAGGATGTCGGTGAGGGTGACGTACTTGACGCCCTCGTCGGTCTCCTCGGAGATCAGACCCATCGCGATGCCCGCGACGGGCGCCTTGATCGGCACGCCGGCGGCCATGAGCGACATCGTGGACGCGCAGACCGAGCCCATCGAGGTCGAACCGTTGGACGCGAGCGCCTCGGAGACCTGGCGGATCGCGTACGGGAACTCCTCGCGGCCCGGCAGCACCGGCACCAGGGCGCGCTCGGCGAGCGCGCCGTGGCCGATCTCGCGGCGCTTCGGCGAGCCGACGCGGCCGGTCTCACCGGTCGAGTACGGCGGGAAGTTGTAGTTGTGCATGTAGCGCTTCTTGCTGACCGGCGACAGCGTGTCGATGGCCTGCTCCATGCGCAGCATGTTCAGCGTGGTGACGCCCATGATCTGGGTCTCGCCGCGCTCGAACAGGGCCGAGCCGTGG
>DATABR010000339.1:0-4501 GCA_036259435.1 Glycomyces sp. | reverse complement strand
CGTTCTTGTTCGCGGAGGTGCTGCGACTGCTCGAATCGAGTGCCATCACGCTGCGGTGCAGTGACTTCGACATCGCCGAGGCCGAGTTCGCCGAACTCGCGGTGGACAACGACATCGTGATCGCGCACAGCTTCACGACCGCGCGCCCCAGCGGCGCGGGCGCCCTCACGGTCGTGCCGCTGGCGCTCGAACCGCTCGACATCGCCATGGCCGCCGATCATCCCCTCGCAAAGCAGGCCGCCGTGAGCCCGGAGGACCTCCTGGCCTGGGAATGGATCGGCGTTCCGAAGGGCTACCCCTTCGACTCCGTTGTGGAGTCGATCGAGCGGTTCACCGGCACCGAGATGAGCGTCACGCAGCGGCTTCGCGACAACCGGCTGGTCGAATCGCTGGTGGCCGAAAGCCGGCGGATCGCCGTACTCCCGCGGTTCACCACCCCGACCGACCGCGGACTCGTCCTGCGCGAACTCATCGGCATCCCCTCCCGACGCCACATCTCGGCGATGGTGCGTCCTGACAAGGGCGAGCGCCTGGCGGTCCAACGGGTCCTGCACGCCTTCCGGCAGGTGGCCGAAGCAGTGGAGCTACGCCACCGATAGCAACCCGAGGCGTCGGTCGATGCAGATACGGTTCATGCCTCGAGCGCTTGGGCGAAATCGGCGACGAGGTCTTCGGCCGCTTCGATGCCGGCCGAGAAGCGGATGGCGCCGTCCGTCAGGCCCGCGATCGCGCACGGCGCCGATCCGGCATGGCCGTCAACTACCAGGCGCGTCACGAGCGACTCCACGCCGCCGAGGCTCGACGCCGCGTACGGCAGTCGCAGCGATTTGACGAGGATTTCGGCCGCTGCGGCGCCCCCGATCGGTTGGAACGTCAGCACCGACCCGAACCCGTCGAACAGCTCGGCCGCCCGCTCGTGGTCCGGGTGCTCTGGCAGACCCGGAAAGCGCACCTGCGCGATGCTGTCGTGCGCGGCGAGGAATTCGGCGACCGCCTGCGCGTTGTTGTTCTGCTGGCGGACCCGCAGGGCCAGCGTCTTGAGCCCGCGCGCGAGCAGGAACGCGGCGTGCGGGTCGAGGCTGGATCCGTAGGCGCTCAGCACCGACGAGACGCGCTCGATCCGCTCGCGCGACCCGGTCACGACTCCGGCGGCGATGTCCGAGTGGCCGTTCAGAGCCTTGGTCGCCGAGTGGCACACCAGGTCGAAGCCGACGGTGTGCGGTCTGAAGACGACCGGTGTGGCGAAGGTGTTGTCGATGATGGAGGTCAGACGGTGCTCGCGGGCGAAGCGGGCGGCGCCGACCAGATCGCCGACCTGGATGAGCGGGTTGGTGATCGTCTCGGTCAGGAACGCCTTGGTGTTCGGGCGCAGCGCCCGCCGCCAGGCGTCCTCGTCGCCCGGATCGACCAGGTCGAAGGCCCAGCCGAGGCGGTCGGCGTGTTCGGCGAGGAACTGGTGCGTCCCGCCGTAGAAGGCGCCCGCGGCGATGACGTGGTCGCCGGTGCCGAGAGCGCTGTGGAGTGCGCTCGTGATCGCGGCCATGCCAGAAGCGGTGGCGACGGCGGCTTCGGCGCCTTCGAGGGCGGCGAGCCTGCGGTGGAGGTGGCGCTGCGAGGGATTGGTGCCGAGCCTGATGTACCGGACATCGCCGGTCGAGCTGCCTGGGTCGGCTTCGAAGACGGTGCCCTGGAAGATCGGGAAGACCACCGAGCCGTCCACGGCGGGACGCGGCTCGCCGCCGTGCACGGCCAGGGTCTCGAACCGGGTTCGCTCGTCGCTCATCTGGTTGAGGCTATTGCGTTCGCCGTCCCTGGGACAACGAAATGTCCTTAAGTTTCGCTTACGTTCGAACCGGTCCTAGGGGTCGGCAGGTCACGATGGGCCTGGCCGACCACCACCTTCACCTCGTCGTCCCTGGTAGGGCGAACGGGGAAGGTCAGGCCGCGGTCGTGCGTTCCGCCCACCGGGACCGGAGCGCGGTGAACATCGGCTTGCGGGAGGGCGACTCCGTCAGGCCGCCGTGGAGCACCGCGGTGATCGCGACCGACGCCGCGGCGTTGTTCGCGGCGCTGACGCCTTCGGTGACCATGTCGAGGACTTCATCGGCCGCCGCCGCCACGAGTTCGGGATCGGCCTTCTTGGCCGCGCGGGAGAACTCGAGCGCGAGGTCCTTGTCGCCGTTGATGTTCCGGGCAGCGCAGGTGTGCAGGCGCCGCCCGTACCCGCTGCCTTCGATCCAGCAGTCGGCGATGTACACGAGCGTCCGGGTCGGCGGGTTCCACCGCAGATCGCTCTCGAGCAGGGCCGAGAGCGCGGTCAGCGGCCGCGCCTGAGGATAGGTCGATTCGAGGACGGCCAAAGTCTCATTGTCAGAGAGATAGCGGTAGGTCATCTATCAACCGTATCCGGCCGGGACGGTGCTGCCGAGCATCGCCCAGGTCTTAGACCCGTTCCGTCACCAGAAACACCCGATGCGGGCAGGGCCGCGGCCGTCGGCGAGCGTTTCGCAGCGCGGTTAGGAGGCGCGTTCGAGGGCCGCGTCGGTGCGGGCGCGGATGTCGCCGCAGGCCTCGCAGACCGCCTCGGGCACCAGCCCGAGCTTGATGAGCAGCGCGAACATCTGGCAACCCAGGCAGAACGCGAAGACCGCTTCCAACACGGCGGCGATCGCGAGCACGCCGAGGACGATCCAGCCGGCCAGATCGGCGTCGAAGACCAGGAGCAAGGCGGTCGAGGCCGACGAGAAAACGGCGCCGATGCCCTGGGCGAACCGCTTGGGCGGGCCGGGAACCGATTTGGGCTCGAAGGGCAGCCGCGGCGTGATGGCGCGGGTGACCACCTGCCCCAGCACGCTGAACGTCGGTCCTGCCGCCACGCGTGCCACGAATCCCAGGGCGATGATCGCCACCAGCCACTCGAGCCGGAAGGCGATCGCGGCTGCGCTCATGATCACGACGCCGCCGGCGACGAGCCGAGCGGACACTTCGTTGACCGGGTTCGGGAAGTGGAACGGGTGGCTCATCAAGACCTCGGTTGCGGACGGCGCCGGAGCGCGGATATAGGGCAGCAGGTCATACTACCCGTGTCCACGTGCCGGTCACCAGTCGTGGATCGTCGAGTGAGGTGTCCCGAGCTGCTTCAATCGAGGCGCAGGCAGATGCATCCGAGAAGGCATTCGATTTCGGCTTCGGAGACGAAGCATCGGAAACCGCATCTCATCTGATCAGGGGAGCAGCATGAGAATCGTCGTCATCGGGGGCAGCGGGCACATCGGCACGTTCCTCGTTCCGCGGCTGGTGCGCGCGGGCCACGAGGTGCTGAACATCAGCCGGGGGACCCGGACCGCCTATGCCGAGTCGCCCGAATGGCGGCAGGTGCGGCACGTGGTGGCGGACCGCGAGCAGCAGGACGCCGAGGGCGTCTTCGGCGACACGGTGGCGAAGCTGCGCCCGGACGTCGTCGTGGACCTGGTGTGCTTCACGCTCGAGTCCGCCACGGCCCTCGTGGAGCGCCTTCGCGGGCAGGTGGACCATCTGCTGCACTGCGGTTCCATCTGGCGGTACGGGCCGAGCCACAAGCTGCCCATCGCCGAAGGGGACGGCACGGAGCCCGTGGGCGAATACGGCATCCACAAAGACCGCATCGCGCGGATGCTCAAGGACGAGACCGCCGCCGGCGGTCTGGTCACGACGTCGCTGCACCCCGGGCACATCGTCGGTCCCGGTTGGATGCCGATCGGGCCGGCCGGCAACCTCGACCCCGCCGTGTGGAGCACGCTCTCGGCGGGGCGGCCGCTGCAGATTCCCGGGCTCGGTGCCGAACTCATGCACCACGTGCACGCCGACGATGTCGCTCAAGGCTTCGAGCAGGCGATCGCGCACCGCGATGCCGCGGCCGGCGAGGACTTCAACATCGTCGCGCCCACGGCGTTGAACGTCCGGGGTTTCGCGCACGCGGGAGCGGGCTGGTTCGGACAGGAGGCGGTGTTGGAGAGCGTGTCCTGGGAGCAGTTCCGCGCGACCACGACCGAGGATCACGCCAAGGCGAGCTGGGAGCACCTCTACCGCAGCCAGTACTGCACCGTCGAGAAGGCCCGGAGACTGATCGGATACGCGCCCCGGTACGAGCCCGAGGCCGCCGTCCTCGAATCCGTTCGCTGGCTCATCGAACACGACCAAATCGAGGTCGGCCGCCCGCTCGTCGTCTGATCGCCCCGCGGGGGCCCACCGCCCGGACGCGCCCGGTCAGATCGGTGCCGCGGTCTCGGCGAACCTGGCAGACCCGGCCGACGCCGAGTTCGTCTCGGCTCGCTTGAGCGGCGCCAACGAGTCCGGCATCGAGTACACCCACACCACGATGCGGTCGTTCGGACTGCGCTGATCCTCCCCGAGACGGGTTCGACGACAAGGGGCCCCGGCCGGATGCCGGGGCCCTGTTCGCCGTTCGCGTTCGAAGCGGGGTGTCGCTAGTAGACGCTCGAGCCGATCCAGTCGTCGTAGC
>DATABR010000338.1:0-2319 GCA_036259435.1 Glycomyces sp. | reverse complement strand
CGGCGGCTTCGCTGCCGTCACGGCATTTCGTCTGACGGCCCGGTCGCCGCGCGTCGACTGATCAGGCGCTTTCCTCGTCTTCCAGGCCTACTGCGTCGCGCAGTTCGATGACCTGCTGATTCAGGCCGTTCTTTTCCTCGTCGCTCATGTGGACCATCAGGTCGGCGAGCGCGTCGGCGATCGCGTTGAGCTTGTGCTGGACGGCCGCGTCGGAGCGGGTCTCCGTGTTCTGCAGGAGGGCCACGAGCAGGAACGTGATGATCGTGGTGGCCGTATTGATGATGAGCTGCCAGGTGTCGATATCGAAGAGCACGAACGACGGCGCCCAGATCACCACCAGCGCCATGCAAGCGCTGAAAAACCACGCGCGGGCGGTAAAACGGGCCACTGCGGACGCGAGCCTGTCGAAGAATCCCAGGTGATTGCTGATGTCCGAGGGCATGGTCGCATGCCCGTTGCGCGAGTGACGCTGCTTGTCCGCCATATCGGGGAAGTACCCAAAGGAGATTCCCACCAAACTCGAATCGGACATAGCGCCCTACGTGTGGCGGCCTCGCGGAAATTCGGCAGGACGTGCGTGGATAAGGTGGGACGCATGGATGCTGCGTCGTTTCTGCGCCACTTTCGGCGCGAGCTTGATGCGTTCGGCGCGTGCCTCGCGAACGCCGACCTCACCGCGGCGATCGAACACGACGAGGCGCTGACCCTCGCCGAGCTGGCCGCGCTCGTGGGCGCTTCGAACCTGTTCGCCGCCGCGGCCGTCACCGACTGGAACGGCGGCGACACCCCGCCCGACGGCACCCCGCCGAAGGTCCCCGAGGACCACTACGAGCTCACCCGCTGGGTCGAGGGCACCGGTGACGTACTGTGCATGGCGCTCGACACCGAGCCCGAGACGCCCGCGTGGGGCTTCTACACGCCGCCGAACGCGGGTCACTGGCAGCGCTCGCGCGCCGTGACGATGATGCTCAACCGCTGGGACGCCGAACGGACCGCGGGCGAGGCGGGCCCGCTGAACGCCGGTCTCGCGGCCGAGGGCATCAGCGAGGTCTTCGACGTGCTGGCGCCCAAGCAGATCGGGCGCGGCAAGGCCTGGCCGCCGGAAGCTTGCGTGCGGCTCGAGGCCACCGACACCGGCGAGTGGTGGGTCTTCGGGCCGGGCGAGCCGGTCGCCGAAGTCACCGGCACCGCGGGGGACCTGCTGCTCCTGCTGCGCGGGCGCCGCAGCCCCGACGACGCCGTGTTCACCTGGAGCGGCGACCGCGGCACCGCGCTCTCGGTCCTCAAGGGCCCCTTGGCCTGACGGCAACGCGGCGATCTCGACCGAGGACCCGCTCGCATCGGCCTAACCGCGGTCGGGAGCGTCCGCCGACCGCTCGACCTCGGAGCGGAATCCGTCCATCATCAGCGTGAACCAGCGCTCGCGGATCGCGAGCGGCTGGTCGATGGGCACCGTGGCGAAGAACAGGTACCCGTCATCGACCGTGAGGTCGGGTCGCAGACTGCCCTCGGCCTTGCCGGCCGCGATGATCCGGTCCATCGCGTCGCGACCTTGTTGCGCGTGCTCGCCCTCGTCGATCGGGGTCCCCAGCGCGCGGGCCGCGGCCTTGACCGCCTTGTTGTCGGCCGCGTTCTCCATGACCATGCGGGAGAAGGCGATGAACTCGTCGAGCGCACTCGCGCCCGCAGCGATGCGATCGGCCGCCGCTTCGGCGTCGGCCGCGATCTCCCCCAAGCACAGGTCGAGCACCGCCCGCACGAGATCGGCCTTGGTCGGAAAGTGCCGGTAGAGGGTGCCGACCGCCACGCCCGCGTCCTCGGCGATGGCCTCCATCGGGACGTCGGGGCCGTGCGCGATGATCTGCCGGTTCGCGGCCTCCATGATCTTGCCGCGGTTTCTGGCGGCGTCGGCCCGCAACGGCCGCTCCTGTGGCATCGGGTCTCCTCTCCCCTCGCAGCATCATAGAGGTCCGGGACTTGCATTAATGTGAATATTGGTTCATGATTATGGTGAATTCATATTCAGCTTACATCCCGAGGAGACGCGATGAGCACCAAGTGGACCGCTGCCGACATGCCCGACCAGTCCGGGCGCACCTTCCTGGTCACCGGGGCGAACAGCGGCCTCGGCCTGGAGACCACGCGCGCGCTGGCACGCCGCGGCGCGCACGTGGTCATGGCCGTCCGCAACGAGGCCAAGGGCCGCGCCGCCGCGGCCGCGATCGCCGCCGAGCAGCCCGGTGCCGACCTGGCGGTCCGGGTCGTCGACATGGCTGACCTCGACTCCGTGAAGGTCTTCGCCGACCAGTTCGAGGGCCG
>DATABR010000337.1:0-9687 GCA_036259435.1 Glycomyces sp. | reverse complement strand
GTGAGTTCTATCTGCATTCGGTGAAGGTCGATTTTGATGGGGAGTTCATCAATGAGGTCCGGGTTCGCGATCTCGCCTGCTGATTCTGCGATGTCTGCCAGTTGGTCCTTGATGTGCTGCTGTTGACACCGCCGATACTCCGAAATCAGACCGAACAGTCGGGACGACAGGATTCAGACTGCAACTCCCTCGTCCCCGACCCACCCTGTCCCCTTGAGTGCTAGCGGGGGACACCCTCTAAGTCCTATAGGGAATGCCCACGTAGTTCTCCGCCAAGGCCGTGGCCTGGGCCCGGGAGGACACCACGTAGTCGAGGCTGGCCCGCTGGAGGCGGCGGTCGTAGTCATCGGATTGGTCGAACGTGTGGAGGAGAGTCGTCATCCACCAGGAGAAGTGCTGGACGCGCCAAACCCGGCGCAAGCAGATCTCGGAGTAGCGGTCGAGCAGGTCGTCGCTGCCGCGACGATAGTGGTCCGCCAGGGCGCGGGCGAGGACGCGGATGTCGGCGACGGCGAGATTGAGGCCTTTGGCGCCGGTGGGCGGGACGATGTGCGCGGCGTCGCCGGCGAGGAGCAGACGGTCATGGCGCATGGGCTCGGTGACGAACGAGCGCATTTCGGCGACGTCGATCGACGTGATCTCGCCGTGCGTGTTGAGCGCGAAGTCGGGGACGGTCTCGTGGCGGGCCTTGAGCTCGGCCCAGATCTCGTTCGCAGTCCAGTCCTCGGCTCGAGTGCCCGGCGGAACTTGGAGGTAGAAGCGGCTGACCTCGTCGCTGCGCATGCTGTGCAGGGAGAACCCGCGATCAGAGGCCGAGTAGATGAGCTCGGGCGAAGAGGGTCGGACGTTCGCGAGGATCCCCAGCCACGCGAACGGGTAGCGCTTCTCGTGGACGCGGATCGCCCGGGGAGGGATCGCCTCGCGGGCGATGCCGTGGAAGCCGTCGCAGCCGGCGATGTAGTCGCAGTCAAGGCGCTCACCCGCGAAGGTGAGGTACGGGCGCTCGGACAGGTCCCCGATGGCGACATCATCGACGTCGAAGCGGACGTCGACCCCCGCTTCGAGATTCGCCTTGATGAGGTCCTTGACGAGCTCTTGCTGGCCGTAGACCGTGATCGCCCTGCCCGGTACGAGCTCTTCGAAGGCGATGCGATGACCCTCGCCCCCGAACCGCAGCTCGATACCGTGATGGATCTGGCCTTCGGCCTTGAGCCGGGAGCCGAGTTCGGCCTCGACGAGCGTGTCTACTGTGCCCTGTTCGAGGACGCCGGCCCGCACCCGGCGCTCGCAGTACTCGCGACTGCGCCGTTCCAGGACCACCGATGCGACGCCTTGACGCTGAAGCAGCCAGGCCAAAAGGAGGCCGGCGGGCCCGGCGCCGATGACGGCGACTTGGGTGCGCATCGCTCAGCCCTTTCTTCTTTGGCGCGGCCCGCGATCGGCCGGTTGGTCCGCAGAGAGCATTGATGTGCGTTGTGAGAACGCCATCTTCGCCAATAAAGCATGGAAATACATCACTGTCAAGCCTTGACTGAACAGTGGTGCGGCTGCAATGCTGCAGGAATCGGCCTTCTTGGTGTTCGATAAGCAACATTATGTTCGCATAGCGAACGTGACGCGGAGGTATTTCATGGCCGTCACTGCCACCCTCGGCGAGGCCGTCGAGGCAGGGGTGCTCGACGGCGAAAGCGTCGCCATGGAGGGCTTCACGCACCTCATTCCCCATGCCGCGGCCCACGAGATCATTCGGCAAGGGCGGCACGGTCTCACGCTCATCCGCATGACGCCCGATGTCGTCTACGACCAGCTCATCGGCGCAGGGTGCGCCTCGAAGCTGGTGTTCTCGTGGGGCGGCAACCCCGGTGTCGGCTCATTGCACAGGTTTCGCGACGCCGTCGAGCGCTCCTGGCCTGTGCCGCTGGAGATCGAGGAGCACTCGCACGCTGGGATGGTCAACCGCTACGTCGCCGGTGCTTCGGGGCTGCCGTTCGCGGTGCTGCGCGGCTATAGCGGTACCGATCTGGCCGAGTTCACCGACTCGATCGCGCCTGTCGTCTGCCCGTTCACGGGTGAGACGTTGACGGCCGTTTCCGCGCTCAATCCCGATGTCGCCCTCATCCACGCCCAGCGGGCCGACCGTGAGGGCAACGTGCAGTTGTGGGGAATCATCGGCGTGCAGAAGGAAGCGGTCCTAGCCTCGCGCCGCACGATCGTCACCGTCGAGGAGATCGTCGACGAACTCGACCCCCGACCCGGGGCGATCCTCCTGCCGCACTGGGTCGTCGACTGGGTATGTGAAGTCCCCGGCGGGGCCGCGCCGTCCTACGCCGCCGGATACTCCGACCGCGACAACGCCTTCTACCGGGCCTGGGACGCGGTCAGCCGCGACCGCGACGCCTTCACTGCGTGGATCGACGCCAACGTCAGGGGGCGGCCGTGAACGATTGGGGCCCGGACGATCTGATGACCGTGGTGGCCGCTCGCGCACTCGAAGGCCGCCGCACCTGCTTCGTGGGCATCGGCCTGCCTTCCCTGGCCGCGAACCTCGCCCGGGCTACGACGGTGCCCGACATCGTGCTCGTCTACGAATCGGGAACCATCGGTTCCAAACCGCCGCGTCCGCCGCTGTCCATCGGGGACGGCGTGCTGGCGGAGACCGCCGACACGGTCGTGTCCAGCGCTGAGATCTTCAACTACTGGCTGCAGCCCGGCCGCATCGACGTCGGCTTCCTCGGCGCCGCCCAGCTGGACCGGTACGCGAACATCAACACCACCGTCATCGGCGACTACCAGAACCCGAGGGTCCGCCTGCCCGGAGCGGGGGGCGCCCCCGAGATCGCCGCCTCCTGCAAGGAGACCGTCGTCGTCGTGCGCCACTCGAAGCGGATCTTCGTCGACCGGGTCGATTTCGTGACCTCTGTCGGCCACGGCGACGGCCCCGGCGACCGCGCCCGTCTCGGACTGCGTGGAGCCGGCCCGACCTCGGTGATCACCGACTTGGGCGTACTCGAACCGGATCCGGGCACGAAGGAGCTGGTCCTCACCCGCGTTCATCCCGGCGTCGACGTCGACAGGGTGCTGGATGCCACCGGCTGGCCCCTCACTGTCAGCGATCACCTGGCGACCACCGCGACGCCGACGGCGACCGAACTCGCCGCGCTGCGCCGCCTTCAGGCCTGAACGAGGAGGAACCGTGCCGACCCCTTACCGCAGAGACGGGCTCGACGCCCACCCCTTCCGCGACGACCCGGCGTACCTATCGACCAAACTGCGCCATCCGATCGAGCCGCTGATCCCTTTGCGCGACCCCGAAACCGAGCTTGCGGAGCCGTTCCTGGGCGCCGGTCCGATAGGGCCCCTCGACCATGACCTCACGCGGCAGCATGCGGGTGAGCCGATCGGTGAGCGCATCGTCGTCACCGGCCGGGTCCGCGACGGCAACGGGACGCCACTGGCCGGCCAGCTGGTCGAGATGTGGCAGGCCAATGCCGCCGGTCGCTACGCGCAGGCCGAGGACGGCCACGCCGCGCCGCTCGATCCGAACTTCACCGGCGTCGGACGGTGTTTGACCGATGATCAGGGCGTCTACCGGTTCGTTTCGATCAAGCCCGGCCCCTACCCGTGGCGCAATCACGACAAGGCCTGGCGACCGGCCCACGTTCACTTCTCCCTGTTCGGCACCGCGTTCGTCTCGAGGCTCATCACGCAGATGTACTTCCCGGGCGACCCGCTGTTCCCTTACGATCCGGTCATGAAATCCGTGACCGACGAGGCCGCCCGGCAGCGCATGGTCTCCTCGTTCGACCTCGATGCGACCGTCGACCAGTGGGCTACCGGCTACCGCTGGGACATCGTCCTTCGCGGACCGGAGAAGACCCTTTTCGAGGAGGCGGAAGTGGCATGAACGTCCAGCAGATCACCCCGGCTCAGACCATCGGCCCGTTCTACGGGTTCGCCCTGCCCTACGAGGGCGGGCCGGTCGTCGCCCGAGACGGCGACGTGCGAGTGCACGGGTCGGTCTTCGACGGCGCCGGCGCACTCGTGTCCGACGCGTTGGTCGAGGTCTTCCAAGCCGATCCGGACGGCGCTCTCGACGGTGGCCTGTTCGGGCGCTGCTCGACCCGACCGGAGGGGAGCTTCGCGTTCACCACTGTCAAACCCGGTCCGACCGCCGATGGCTGCGCGCCGCATCTCGCGGTGATCGTGCACGCCCGTGGACTGCTGCTGCACCTGCACACCCGGATGTACTTCCCTGAGGAAGCCCAAGCTCACGCCGCAGACCCAGTCCTTGCCGCCGTCCCCAAGCAGCGGCGGCACACCCTCATCGCCGAGCCCGACGAAGGGGGCCTGCGGTTCGACATCCGGCTCCAAGGCGGCGATGAAACGGTGTTTTTCGATGTCTGAGCTGTTCGGAACCGTGTTCGCGCGCGG
This sequence comes from Glycomyces sp., assembly GCA_036259435.1. Taxonomy (GTDB): domain Bacteria; phylum Actinomycetota; class Actinomycetes; order Mycobacteriales; family Micromonosporaceae; genus Glycomyces. Next base: position 5,256 of record DATABR010000337.1, on the reverse strand, counting down.
TGCCGCCGCGGTGGCAGTGTCGGACGAGGCGTGGTTGCGGGCCATGCTGCGCGCCGAAGCGGCCCTTGTGGAAGCGGCCGCCGAGCTCGGCGCGGTCAGCGAAGCGGCGGCGGAAGCCGTGGCCGGGGCGGCCAGAGCGGACCGCTTCGATTTGGCCGCGGTCGCGGCGTCCGCGGCACGCATCGGGAACCCGGTGGCCGGCATCGTGGAACGACTCCGAGACCTCGTGCCCGAAGCACACCAACCGGTGGTCCACTACGGTGCGACGAGCCAGGACATCTTGGACACGGCGATGATGCTGGTCGGCCGGGATGCGGTGCGGGCGCTTGGGGCCGAACTCCGCGAATGCGGGACGGCGGCCCTCGAAGTCGCGGCCGGACTCGAGGACGACCCGCAAATGTGGGGCCGCACGCTGCTCCAGCGGGCGCAGCCCGTCGGCTTTGGCGACCTTCGCCGGTCGTGGCAGCAGGGCCTGGCTGAGGCCGAACGGTCACTGCAGGCCCTGCGCTTCCCGGTGTCGCTGTCGGGTCCGGTAGGAGTCTCGTGGGACCGCAGAGATCCCTGGCGGCATGCACCCGAAACACCGGCCGTTGCAGGCGCCGCCGACGACCCGACTCTCGCCGAGCGCGAACAGCGTCCGGCCCGGACGCTGAGTCTGCGTGAACGGTTCGCCGCCCTGCTGGGCCTCGATGCCGCACCGGGTTCATGGCACACCAACCGCGGCCCCGTGGTGCGCATCGGCGCCGCGGCGGCCGAAGCGGCCGGGGCCTGCGGCAAAGTCGCCGTCGACATCATCCTATTGAGTCAAAACGAGATCGGCGAGGTTGGCGAAGCCCGCGGCGGCGGCTCTACCACGATGGCGCACAAGCACAATCCGGTCGCCTCCACCGCCGCCCGGGCCTGCGCCGCCCGCACTCCCGGCCTGGTCGCCACGCTCTTCGCGGCCATGCCGCAAGAGCTCCAGCGCTCACCTGGTCTGTGGCATAGCGAATGGGAGACCCTGTCGGATCTGCTGTGCCTCACCGGCTCGGCCGCCGCCTGGCTCCGCGAATCCCTTGAAGGGCTCCAGATCCACCCCGAGGCGATGCAGCGCAACCTTGAAAGCGGGCACGGATGATCCCCCACCACACGGTTGAGGGCCCGACCGACGCCCCGGCCGTCGTCTTCTCAGGCTCACTCGGCACCATGCTGGACATGTGGCGGCCCCAAGTCGCGGCCCTCGCCGACCGCTTCCGCGTGGTCCGCTATGACACCCGCGGACACGGGGGCACCCCCGCCGGGGACGAGCCCTTCGGCATCGGCGATCTCGCCGATGACATCGCCCGCCTCCTCGACCACCTCAGTATCGAACGCGCCCACCTCGTCGGACTTTCCCTTGGCGGGGCCATCGCCATCGAATTCGGGGCCCGCCATCCTCATCGCGCGGGTCGGCTCGCGCTCCTGTGCACCGCCGCGACTATCGCCACGCCCGACTACTGGGCCGAGCGCGTCGACGCCGTCCGCGAACGCGGCATGGCCGCCCTCGCCGAGCCGGCGATGCAGCGCTGGTTCACCGACCGCTTCCGGGCAGCGCACCCCGACGTCGTCGCCGAATTCCGCGAGAACTTCGCGGCATGCGACCCCAGCGGCTACGTCGCCTGCTGCGAGACCCTCGCACGCCTCGACCTCCACGATCGGCTCGCGAAGCTCCGATCCCCGGCTCTCGCCCTCTACGGCGCCGAAGACACCCTCACCACGGCCACCGACGCGGCGATTCTGCAACGCGGTATACCTGACTGCGAGGTCGTGCCTATCGCGGCCGCCAAGCACCTCGCCTCGGCTGAGCAGGCGCGGACGGTCAACAAGCTCCTTACCGACTTTTTGGCGAAATGAGAGGCGGCAGATGGCAGATCGGGAAGCCAGCCCCGGCGAGCGGGTCCGCCGCGACGTCCTCGGCGACGCGCACGTCGACCGGACCGAGGCGAACCGCACGGACTTCGACCGGGACTTCGGCGAGTTCATCACCGAATACGCCTGGGGCGGTGTCTGGGCCAGGCCCGGTCTCGACCGCCGCACGAGGCGCCTGCTGACGATCGCGATCCTCTGCGCCCAAGGCAACGAGGAAGAACTCACGATGCATGTTCGCGCGGCATTGGCTGACGATGTCGCCCCCGACGAATTGAAGGAAGTCCTGCTTCACTCCGCGATCTATGCGGGCCTGCCGCGCGCGAACCGGGCGTTCGCCCTAGCGCGCGCGGCGATCGACCAGGCCGCCGAACGATAGGGAGACCACATGCGAGGAGAGGAAGAGACGGTCGAGGGGTCCGGGGCGCGGAACTCCGACTACGTCCAGACCCTCGCTCGCGGGCTGGCGGTGATCCGCGTGTTCAGCGCCGAGCGGTCGGCGCTGACGCTGAGCGAGGTCGCCAAGGAGGCCGACCTGACCCGGGCGGCGGCCCGGCGGTTCCTGCTGACCCTGGTCGAGCTGGGTTACGTGCGCGCTGACGGTCGCCAGTTCACGCTCACCCCGCGGGTGTTGGAATTGGGATACGCCTACCTGTCGAGTCTGACGCTGCCGGAGCTGGCGCAACCGCATCTGGAGCGCCTGGCGGCCGAGGTGCAGGAGTCGGCGTCGGTCGCGGTCTTGGACGGCGCTGACGTGGTCTACGTGTCCCGAGTGGCAACCTCGCGGATCATGCGGGTGGCCATCAACATCGGGACACGGTTCCCGGCGACGATCACCTCGATGGGGCGGGTCCTTCTGGCCGGGCTGGCCCCCGATGAGCTCGACAGGCTATTGGCCGCCGCGTCGCTGGAGGCCCGCACGCCCTACAGCATCACCGACGAGCGGCGTCTCCGAGCCGAACTGGACAAGGTGCGATCGCAAGGCTGGGCGTTCGTGGACCAGGAACTCGAGGAAGGACTCCGCTCGATCGCCGTCCCGATCCGCGGCTCCTTCGGCACCGTGAGCGCGGCGATGAACGTCTCCTCGACCACCGGGAGGACCACATTGAATTCGGCGCGGCGGCGTCTGCTCCCGGTCTTGCTCGGGACGGCGGCGCGCATCGAAGCGGACCTGGCGACCACGGGTCGCTGACCGGCGGCGCACGATCCCGTGGGATCGCTCGTCAGACCGCTTCGAGGACCATCGCGATGCCTTGACCGACGCCGATGCACAATGCGGCCAGCCCATAGCCGCCGGTCCGGTGCAATTGCCAGGCGAGGGTGCCGGCCAATCGCGCTCCGGAGCAGCCCAGGGGATGGCCCAAGGCGATCGCGCCGCCTTGGCGGTTGACGATCTCGGGGTCGAGATCGGGCCAATCGGCGAGGCACGCGAGGCTCTGGGCGGCGAACGCCTCGTTGAGTTCGACCGCCGTCAGATCGCTCCATTCGATCTCGGAGCGCCGCAGGGCCTTCCGGGCCGCTTCGACCGGGCCGACGCCGTATCGTCGCGGCGTGACGCCGACGACCGCGCGGGAGAGGATCCGGGCGAGCGGGCGCCCGTGCGCCGAGGCGGCGTCCTCATCGCCGAGCAGCAGCGCCGCGGCGCCGTCGGAGAGCGGACTGCTGTTGCCGGCCGTGACGGTTCCTTCGGGGCGGAACACGGGCCGCAGGGCCGCCAGCGCCGCCGCGGTCGTCTCGGGCCGGACGGTCTCGTCGCGCGCCAGTTCGGGCAGCGCGACGACCTCGTCGTCGAACCGGCCCGATTCCCAGGCGGCGTGCGCGCGCCGGTGGCTGCCGAGCGCGAACGCGTCCTGCTCCCTCCGCCCGATGCCATACTCGTCGGCCAGGATCTCGGCGCCCTCACCCAAGGCGACGGTCCACTCCGCTCGCATCGCCGGATTGACCATCCGCCAGCCGAGAGCGGTGTCGGCGAGCTCGAGGCCCCCGCGGTGAAACGGCTTCTCGGTCTTGGGCAGCACCCACGGGGCCCGGCTCATCGACTCGACCCCGCCCGCGAGGACCAGCGAGGCGTCTCCGGTCTCGATGGCCCGGGCCGCCTCGACGACCGCTTCCAGACCGGAGCCGCACAAGCGGTTCACGGTCGTCCCGGGCACCGACACCGGCAGCCCGGCCAGCAGTGCCGCCATGCGGGCGACGTCGCGGTTCTCCTCGCCGGCGCCGTTGGCGTTCCCGAAGATCACGTCGTCGAAGGCGGCGGGGTCGACTCGCGGGTTGCGATCGCGGACCGCGGCGACGACGGCCGCTGCGAGATCGTCGGGACGCACGGTCGCCAGCGCGCCGCGATGGCGGCCGATGGGCGTGCGGACGGCATCGAGGATGTAGCTGTGCTTCATGATCGGCCCACCATGTCGAAACGAATATCGGTGCTCGTCGCGAGCACTGCCGGGGCCGCCCCCTCAGGCGTAGTAGCGGTAGACGGCCTGGGCGACGCATCCCGGTTTGGCGCCGCTCTCCACCTCCACGGTGAGGTCCAAGCTCAGTTGGGCGCCGCCTTTGATCTCCTCCGCCTCGACCACGGCCGCGTGGAGGCGAATCTTGTCGCCGACCCGCACCGGAGCGGGGTAGCGCACCCGGTTCAAGCCGTAGTTGACGCTCGCGGTGACGCCGCCGATCTCGAGCAGTTCGCCGAACATCGGGATGACCAGCGACAGCGTGAGATAGCCGTGCGCGATCGCGCCGCCGAACGGGCCCTCGGCCGCGCGCACCGGATCGGTGTGGATCCATTGGCGGTCGTCGGTGGCGTCGGCGAACCGGTTCACCCGGTCTTGGGTGATCTCGCGCCACTCGGTGCGGCCGAGATCGGCTCCGGCCAGGGCGATGATCTCGGCGATGCCGTTGACTCGGCGGCTCATCGGTACTCCTTCTCGCAGTGCTCTTCTGAGGATCTTTCCGCTGGGGGAGCGGGGGAGCTGCGCGGTGAACTCCACGGTCTTGGGGACCTTGTAGCCGGCGAGCCTGCCGCGCAGGAAGCGCAGCAGTTCCGGTCCGCTCGCGTGCGCCGCTGACGCCGGGACGACGATGGCCTTGCCGACCTCGCCCCAAGTCGCGTCGGGCACTCCGATCACCGCGCAGTCGGCGGTGTCGGGGTGTTCGCTCAGCGCCTTCTCGACCTCGGCGGGGTACACGTTCTCGCCGCCGGAGATGTACATGTCCTTCACCCGGTCGACGACGTTCGCCCAGCCGTCGTCGTCCACCCGCAGGACGTCGCCGGTGCGGAACCACTGCCCGTCGACGAAGCCGGCCGCGGTGTCCTCCGGCCGGTTCCAGTAGCCGGCGAACACATGCGGCCCGCGTACGACCAGCTCCGCCGGC
>DATABR010000336.1:0-4183 GCA_036259435.1 Glycomyces sp. | reverse complement strand
ATCTCGGCGGCCTTGCAGCCGCCGCACCGGTCAGGCTTCGGGGTGGTCGGGCGGGACGAGGAAGTCGGTGACGAAGCGGGTGACGGCGCCGTCCGCGTCGCGGCCGATGAAGGTCGGGTAGGAGCCGTCGCCCCAGCCGGAACTGACCAGGATGACATTCGCGCCGGTGGCGGGGTCGGTGACCGCGTCGGCGCGGCCGGGAACCGGGCCTTCCCAGTCCGTCTCGTCTATGAGCACCTCTTCGGTGCGGTCGTAGTCCCATTCGCCGAGGGGACTGAGCGCCGCCTCGTCGGCGAGCGTGCCGCATCCGGCGTCGACACCGTAGCCGAAGTACTCGTCGTCTCCCAGTTCCGAGATCTTCGATTCCGGGTCGGCCACCGCCATTTCCCAAGTGGTCGTGGGCTTGTCACTGACCCGCAGTTCGAGGGCGGCGACGCGCCGGTCCTGCTCGGCGCCGCCTTTGCTGAAGACCGCGACCCAGGCGACAAGTGGGTACGAACCCGGCTCGACGGCGATCGTGTACGGGTCGGCTCCAGGGTTGACCAATGGATCGCAGCCGACGATCCGACCGGTCGGAAGCACGACCTTGTCGAGTTCGAACGGCTCGACAACGCCCGTCGATTCGCCCCAACCGTCGAAGGTGGAGCCGGGTTCCAGGATCTGTGCGAAATCAAGGGTGTACGCCATCGGCCGATCGTAGCGACCGGGTGCGAGGACGGGGCCTTCTCATGGAGGGCTACGGACCCGAATGCTCCTGTGGGGCGGCCCAGGTCATCTCGATGACGTTGTCGCCTTCCTCGCGTGTGCGCCCGGCGTCGCCGCCTCCGCCACTCGGACCGGTGACGAACTCGTCGATGTCGTCACCGCCGTCGCCCGTTGCGGCGGCCATGACCGCCTCAGAGGGGAATTCGACCGGGAGTGCCGCAATCGCGTCTGCGGCATCGCCGCCGTCGCCGCCATCACCCATCTGAGCCTCCTCCGGTCGCGTGCTGAATCGTTCGCCTCCAAGCGTAGCGGCGATGCTTCGCGGGAGAGGTCATCGAGCCGCGAAGTAAGGACGGCCGCCGCTTGAATCAGGTCGTCGTCCCCCGCGAGCGTTTCTTCCACTGCGGACAACTCGGGAAACGGCCCAGGCAGGCCGGCGCCCAATTCAGCCGCGTCCCGATGCAAAGCCGCGAGCGCGGCTCCCCATGCTGCGGCGCCGGCCTCGTCGATGTCGTCGAGCGGCGGCCGCCATGTCCGCGATCACGGGTGACGGCGGTGACGACATCGACGAGATCGTGACCGACTCGCCGCGACGCGAAGCGCCGCAGGAAGAGAAGCCTGCGGCGCCTCACCGTTGCGCGTTACGGCTTACGCGGCTTGTTCAGCGAGCCGCCCGTGGCCAGGCGCATGAGGTCGGTGCTCAAGTCGATTTCCAGTTCCGCTCCGCCTGCGCTGCCGTATTCGTGCTGGTAGCTCTTCCACGATTCGCTGCGGACCTTTTCTGCGAATCCGGATTCCATGAGCAGCAGGACTTCGATCGCCGCCCTCGTGATCCGCTCCCCCAGTTCCTTCGAGTTCCAGTCCTCGGTCGCCGCGAAGACCGAGGTCGGCACGGTCATGGTGCGCAGGTAGGCGAACAGTGAGCGCATCTGCTCGTCCACGACCAGCGCGTGGCGCGCCGTGCCCGCCGTCGCGGCCAGCACGACCGGCTTGGCGATGAGCAGGTCGTTGTCGAGGACGTGGAAGAAGGAGCTGAACAGGCCGCTCGGCGCGGCCTTGTAGACCGGGGCACTCGCCACGATCGCGTCGGCTCGGCCGAGCAGTTCGATCGCTCGGGTCATCTTGGGGCCCATGAGCTGCGAGACGATCGCGGTCGCGATCTCGTTGGCGAGCTCGCGCAGGTCGATCACACTGGTCGCCACCAGTTCGCCGCGGTCTTCGGCGAGGGTGCGCACGCGGTCGGCGATGCGGTCGGCGAGCATCCTGGTCGAGGACGGGTCGCTGGTGCCGCCGCTGACGACGACGAGCCGGAACGGTTCGGCGGCTTGGGCTTCGCGGTTCTGGTCGTTCACAGGACAGCCTCCTGGCGGTTCCGTTCGGTGGGGACCGCCACGCCTTGTGCGGCGAGTTTGCGGCCGATGGCCTCGAGTTGGCGCATCTCCTCCTCGGTGAGCGCGGTGGTGACGGCGCGAGCCACATCGACCGCGTGTCGTCCGCCGACGGCCCGTTGCCGTTCGCGGCCGGCCGCGGTGAGCGCGAGGCGCACGCCGCGGCCGTCCTCGGGGTCGGCCGCTCGTTCGACGAGGCCGCGTTCGACGAGGCGCTCGACGAGCCGGGACAGGGCGGGCTGGCTGAGCAGCACGCCGCGTCCCAGTTCGAAGAGCCGCACCGGTCCGTCGTGTTTGGACAGGGTGTAGAGCACGTCGTACTCGCGCATGGTCAGCTCGCCCCAGATCGGTTCGGCGGCGAACCGCTTCATGAGCGAGGCGTGGGCGGTCAGCAGCGACTCCCATGCGTCGTTCGCGCGCCGACTTCTGCTGCGGGTCATGGCGTCCTCCTAACCGAGGGTCGGGTATTCGGCTTCGGAGTCGCTGTCCTGGTAGGGCGAGGCGCCGGTGACATTGTCGCCGCGGTTGGCGTTCGGCCGCGGCTGGCGCGCCGGCTTGTCGCCGTACTTGGCCTTGACCAGCCCCGCGTGCGTGGGGGCCTCGGCCGATTCCGGGTCGCGCCGGGACGCGAGTTCCTTGCGCAGCACCGGAACGACCTCTTCACCGAGGAGGTCGAGCTGATTGAGGACCATCTTCAGCGGCATCCCGGCGTGGTCGATGAGGAACAGCTGGCGCTGGTAGTCGCCGAACGCGTCGTGGAAGGTCAGGGTCTTGTCGATGACCTCCTGCGGACTGCCGACGGTGAGCGGGGTCCCCTGCGTGAACTCCTCGAGGGACGGCCCGTTGCCGTAGACCGGGGCCTCGTCGAAGTACGGGCGGAACTCCTTCGCCGCGTCCTGCGAGCGCTTGGCGATGTAGGCGTGCCCGCCGATGCCGACGACGGCCTGCTTGCGCGTGCCGTGCCCGTAGTGCTCGAACCGCTGCCGGTAGAAGTCGACCAGGCGCTTGGAGTGCGAGGTCGGCCAGAAGATGTGGTTGGCGAAGTAGCCGTTGCCGTAGAACGCGGCCTGCTCGGCGATCTCGGGCGTGCGGATCGCGCCGTGCCACACGAACGGCGGCACGTCGTCCAGCGGCCGGGGCGTCGAGGTGAAGCCCTGGAGCGGGGTGCGGAACTGGCCTTCCCAGTCCACGACGTCCTCGCGCCACAGCCGGTGCAGCAGGTTGTAGTGCTCGAGCGCCAGCGGCAGGCCTTGGCGGATGTCCTGGCCGAACCACGGGTACACCGGTGCGGTGTTGCCGCGACCGAGCATGAGGTCCATGCGTCCCTTGGAGAGGTGCTGGAGCATCGCGTACTCCTCGGCGATCCGCACCGGGTCGTTGGTGGTGATCAGGGTCGTCGCCGTGGTCACGATCAGCCGCTCGGTGAGCGCGGCGATGTGGGACAGGAGCGTGGTCGGCGACGAAGAGAAGAACGGCGGGTTGTGGTGCTCGCCGATGGCGAAGACGTCGAGGCCGACCTCGTCGGCCTTGACGGCGATCTTGAGGATGGCGTCGATCCGCTCGGCCTCGCTCGGGGTCTCCCCCGACACCGGGTCGCGCGTGATGTCACTGACTGAGAAGACACCGAATTGCATCGTATTCCCTGCTCTTCCCCGCCTCGGCGGCTTGAAGTCCATGCGTTTGCATCTACTGCAACGGGGCCCCTCCCCCGGCTATTCCCCGAGCGGGGGACCGTGACGTGACGCATACATGACGGTTCCGTGCCAGCTTGCGTAAAGTAGGAGGTGCGTCACCGCTTTGCCCGGATCCGGCCACAACGTCCACTCGCCCCCTCGGAGGCCGCATTGCACGACCCCTATTCGACGACCACGGGTGCAAGCTCGGCCTGGCCGTCGAGGGCGGCGGCATGCTCGGACCCGCGGACCTGGTGACGCTGTCGCGCGCCACGCTGGCGTGCGGGCTCGCCGCGCTCGTGGTGGAGTCGTTCCTCACGAGCCCGGAGGTGACCGCCGTGATCGCGCTCGCGGTCCCGGCGCTCGCACTGGACGCCGTGGACGGTCGCGTGGCCCGGCGCACGGGGACCACCTCGG
>DATABR010000335.1:0-21618 GCA_036259435.1 Glycomyces sp. | reverse complement strand
GCCGCGATGCGGCCCGGCCCCGGCTTCGTCTTGGAATTCAGCCCCGGCGCGGCGGGGCCACGGTCTCGCGCACCACGATGTGGGTGCCGAGCACGACCTGGTCGTTGGCGGTCGCCTCGCGGCGCAGGCCCAGGCGCACCGCCTCACGGCCGAGTTCCTCGTGCGGCACGTGCACGGTGGTGAGCGCGGGTGTGAGGTCGGAGGCCAGCGGTATGTCGTCGAAGCCGACCACCGACATGTCGCCCGGGACGCTGATCCCGGCTTCCCGCAGGGCCTTCAGGACACCGGCGGCGACCATGTCGGTGGCTCCGAAGACGGCGGTCACGTCATCGCGCTCGGCCACGAGCTTGCGGGTCAACTCATAGCCGCTCTGCTTGGAGAAGGTGCCTTCCAGCAGGATCGACTCGTCGACTGCGAGGCCGTAGTCGGTGTGCGCGCGGCGAAAGCCCCGCACCCGCTCGTCCGTGGTGGACAGGCCCACGCCGAGTCCTATATAGGCGATCGTCCGGTGCCCGGCCGACAGCAGGTGCGAGGTCATGGCGTACGACCCGCCCTCGTTGTCGTAGTGCACCACCGTGGCCGGGACGTCATCGCCGAGCGAGGGCCGCCCGCACAGCACCAGCCGCGAGCCCGAGCGGTCCAGCGCCGACGCGAAGTAGCGCATCCGCTCGTGGTACTTCCCGTCGTCCCAGGCCCCGCCCACGACGATCACGGCCTCGGCGTGCTGCTCGCGCATCAGCTCCACGACCGCCAGTTCCCGCTCGGGGTCGCCGTGCGTGGTGCACAGCAGGCACAGCCGCCCCTCGGAGGCCGCCTGCTGCTCCACGCCGCGCGCGATGTAGGCGTAGAAGGGGCCTGTCACGTCGTCCACGACGAACGCCACGGTCTTGGTCGTCGCCCCGGCCAGCGCGCGGGCGTGCGCGTTGACCACGTAGTCGAGTTCGCGCATGGCGCGCAGCACCTTCGCGCGGGTCGCGGGGGCGACGGGGTAGTTGCCGGCGAGGACCCGCGAGACCGTCGGCACCGACACGCCGGCGCGGGCGGCCACGTCCCGGATGGTCGGGCGCTTGCCGCTTTCGCCATTCGACTTCTTGGGCACGGGGGCCTTCTCTCACCGTTCGTCGGGTGCGACGGATTCGCACACAGGGTTGTCCACGTTCGCAGATTCCATTGTGCGCGAACCCGTCGCATGTTCGTCTACTCGGTCACTTCGAAGCCCAACGCGAATGCGGTCGCCTTCGGGAGCAGTCGGTGCTCGGGGAGGACCCCCGGGCCGCACGCGGCCGATCCCATGCCGTGGAGGGCGGCGTCGAGGTTGACATAGAGCCGGTCGGTTTCGACCAGGTCGGTCTGGTGCTTCGCGGCCTCCAGGTCCTCGCTCGTCCACGGCCGCACGGTGAACGCGAAGTGCGGCGCGCCGTGGACCTTGAGGGTACGGCCTCCGCCCGACAGGCTCGCCCAGCGGACGTCGACGCGGGAGCCGTTCTCCTGCGGGAAGACGTACGGGGTCTGCATGGCGGCCGGGGTGGAGCGGAAGCGTCCGACGCGGGCGGCGTCCCTGGTGTCGGCGTAGGCCTCGCCGGGCCCGCCGCCGAACCATTCGACCTCGCTCAGCGCCTTCGGCACCGAAGCGCGCACGCCGAGGCGCGGCAGCGGGAAGTCCCACTCGCCCTCGGGATTGACCTCGACGGTGAGCCACAGGCGGCCATCGGCGAGCTTCCACCGGTAGACGGCGCCCATGGCGATCTCGGCTCCGGCGGCGCCCACGCGGGTCGCCACGGTGAGGCCGTTCGCGTCGGCCTCGATGTCGAGGACCTTGTGCTCCAGGCGGTGGAGGGCCGCGTTGCGATCGCGCCACTGATTGACCAGTGGCGCGTGCCAGCTGAGGAGGTCGTTGTCGGTGGGCGCCCGCCACAGGTCGAGGCGGGGGCCGTCGATCTCCAGGCCGCCGATGGCGGTCAGGTGCCCGAGCGCGTCGAAGGCCGCGTCGCCGAGGCGGAACCCGCGGTGCTCGACCGTGGGCGTGACCTCGGACCGGGCGGGCGCGGTCGTGTCGGCGCCGGCCAGTCGCGCTTGGCCCCAGGCGATCTCGTGCCCCGCCTCGGCCCACGGCTCGTCCTTGGCGAGGACGGCGCGGACGGTGATCCAGCGTTCGCCTTCGGCCGCAGCGAGATCGGCGATCTCGGCCGGGAACGGCACGTTCGCGGACGCACCGGCGGCGATGGACCGCACCTCCAGGCTGCCGTGGGCGACGGACCCGCCGCCGTCCTCGACCGCCCACGTGAACTCGAGGTCGCCGGTGTCGGCGAAGTCGCGCAGGTTCGCGATGCTGACCGTGGCGGCGCCGGGATCGGCGGTGATGCGGACGGGCTCGACGACCTTCTTGAATTCGACGAGACCGGGGGAGGGCTTGCGGTTCGGGAAGATCAGGCCGTCGACGACGAAGTTGCCGTCGTGGATCGGCTCGCCGAAGTCGCCGCCGTAGGCGAACCATTCGCGGCCGTCCTCGGTGTGCATGCGCACGCCGTGGTCGATCCACTCCCAGATGAACCCGCCCTGGCAGCGCTCGTGCTGCTCGAACAGGCGCTGGTACTCGCTCATGCCGCCGGGGCCGTTGCCCATGGCGTGCGCGTACTCGCACAGGATGAACGGGATCTCGTTGCGGCGGTGCTCGTCGAGCGCGGGGTCCTTGGTGCGGTCCTCGGTCTTGTGCCCGATGCGGTCGGTTTCGGCGTGGTCGGCGTACATGCGGCTGTAGACGTCGACGTAGCCGGAGTCCCAGTCGCCCTCGTAGTGGATGGGGCGGTCGGGGTCGCGGTCCTTGGCCCAGGCGGACATGGCCGCGAGGTTCTCGCCGGTGTGGCTCTCGTTGCCGAGGGACCACATGATGACCGAGGCGTGGTTCTTGTCGCGTTCGACCATGCGGGCCATGCGGTCGAGGTACGCCTCGCGCCACATCGGCACATCGGACGGGTTGTTGCGCCACTCGTGGTGGACGAAGCCGTGGGTCTCGAGGTCGCATTCGTCGACGACCCAGACGCCGATCTCGTCGCACAGGTCGAGGAAGCGACGGTCCGGCGGGTAGTGGCTGGTGCGAACGGCGTTCACGTTGTGCCGCTTCATGATCTCGAGGTCGCGGCGCATGATCTCGACGGAGAGCGTGCGGCCGGAGTCGGGGTCCCATTCGTGGCGGTTGACGCCGCGCAGGAGGATCCGCTTGCCGTTGACCTTGAGCAGGCCGTCCTCGATCTTGACCGTGCGGAAGCCGATCCGCAAGCTCACGCGCTCGCTCTCGGTGGCGACGACCGCGTCGTACAGGCGCGGCGTCTCGGCCGTCCAAGGTTCGACCTTCACCGCGGCCGTCTCGCCGGCCGCGATGTCGATGCCGAGTTCGGGGACGGTGACGCGGGCGCCTTCGGCGGCCTCGACGCGGAGGGTGCCGATTCCGGTCAAGTGATCGAAGTCGGCGTGCGCGAAGACGTCCTCGATGCCGCCTTCGGGGCGGTGGACGAGGGCGACGGGGCGGAAGATCCCCGAGAGCCACCACATGTCCTGGTCTTCCAGGTAGGACGCGGCGGACCACTGGTGGACGCGGACGGCGACGGTGTTCTTGCCGGGCACCAGGTGCTCGGTGGCGTCGAACTCGGTGGGCAGGCGCGAGCCCTTGCCGTCGCCGAGCAGGACCCCGTTGACCCACACCGCGAACGCGGAGTCCACGCCCTCGAAGCGCAGGATCGTGCGGCCGGTGCCCGGCCAGTCGCCCGGGAGGGCGAAGGAGCGGCGGTACTCGCCGGTGGGGTTGGCGTCGGGGATCCTCGGCGGGTCGACCGGGAACGGGTAGTGGGTGTTGGTGTACTGCGGCTTGCCGTACGGCGCGTCGCCGTCGAGGTCGGTCATCTGCCACATCGACGGGACGGCGAGGGTGTCCCAGGTGCCCGCGTCGAACGCGGGGTCCTCGAAGCCCTCGGTGGTGTCGTGGAGGCCGGCCCCCAGCCGGAAGCGCCAGTCGCCGTCGAGGCTGAGCGCGGCGGCGTCGGAGGCCAGCGCCGCCCGCGGACCGCGCCGCCCACTGCCTGGGCTCACGCTTTCCACATAAGTGAAGTCGGTTCGGCTCATCGCCAGGTTCCCTTTCCAGTATGCGATCCGTCCGGTCGCGCGGCGCTGACGCGGCGGGTCGCGCACAGCCGCGATGCGGCCGCGGCGAACGCCGGTCGGCGCCGGGTGCCGGACTTCCTGCCCGCACCGCCGAGCTGCCGCGCTGCAGCGCGACCGCCTCGTCTCGGTTCGACGGTTCGGGCCCGCCCATTGTCCGCCATGGCGCGGACGCGTCGAACGGGCCTAGCCCCTGTCCCAAAAAGCCGATGGCTCCCAGGTCGGGAGCCACGCCCGAATAGATAGCGGTTTCTATCCTAGGCGGTGGCAATCGCTTCCGTCGACCCCTGGGCGCACCGGATGCACATTCGGTCGAGGACGCTGGCGGGCAGCCGAACCCGACGCGTGTTCACGTTCCGGGTGTTCGAAGCGCGTCTCGAAACATGTCGGACCCCAGGTGTACTTTCGAACCAGAGGTCCCTTAAGCGAGAAACATCGCGATAAAACGCGATACACGGCTTTCGGCCTACTCCACGGGCTTGAGCATCGTCGAGAAGACCACCGTGTCCCGCGGGTAGTGCTCCTCGGCGTACGCCTCCAGCTCCGGAGTCACCAGCAGCGTGTCGATCAATGCCACACCGTTCTGCTCGTCGGCCCAGCCGCCGTACACGTACCGCGGGAACTCCGCGGTCAGCTCGTCCGCGATCGCCTGCAGCTCCTCCGCGCTCAAATCCTCGGCCGGGTCGCCGATCTCCGGCTCCTGGTACTGCAGGTTCGGGTAGTCCTCCATGTCGACCTCCGCGGTCGGCACCGGGTCCTCCGTGAGCACCAGCGCCTTCCCGTCGAACGTGCCGGTCACGATGTACGAACCCCACCGGACCCCCTCGGCCTCCTCGTGCTCGACCGAATCCCAGTCCCAGCCGGTCACCGGCAGGCCCCCGCACTGCGGCGGGTACGACTCCGCGACCACGCCGCACAACTCCGCGGCGTCTCGCTCCACACCCTGGAGCACCGTCAGAGCCCCCTGGTAGACCACCTCCGAGTCCGCGGGTGCGTCCGGATCCGATCCGCCGCCGTCGCACGAAGCGCCCTCGGCGCAGCTCGAGGTCGCGTCCGCGGAATCCTCGCCCGCGTCGCCCGTATCGGCCCCCTGCCCGCACGCCACCAGCGCGAAGAGCGCCCCGACCGGGATGAGCCGTTGCATCATCATGTGTCCCATCATGACCCTTTGACGCCCGCCGCGGACACCCGGTTCCCGCTCGAACGAGGCCAGTCGATCAACGGATGCCCGAATCAGGACACCGGTGCTAGGTTCGGATCGGGCACCACAGCCCCGGGCCCGCCCGACGCCCACCCTGAGGAGCCACCGCCCGTGAGCGAGCGATTCCACCCGCGTGCCGCCCTTGCCATCGGCATCACCGTCCTGTGCTGGGCATCGGCCTTCGTCTCCATCCGCGACGCCGGCCGGCACCTCGACCCCGGCCCGCTCGCCCTCGGCCGCGCCGCCATCGCCGCCGTCGTGCTCCTCGCCGTGTGGGCCGTGCGCCGCGAAGGCCCGCCCGACCGCCGCGCCTGGCCCGGCATCCTCACCGCGGGCGTTCTCTGGTTCGGCCTCTACATGGTCGCCCTCAACTGGGGCGAGCAGCTCGTCGACGCCGGCACCGCGGCCCTCATCGTCAACATCGGGCCCATCCTCATCGCCCTGTTCGGCGGCTGGTTCCTCAAGGAGGGCTTCCCGCCCCGCCTGTACCTCGGCATCGCCGTCTCCTTCGCAGGCGTCGCGGTCGTGAGCCTCTCGATGTCCCGCGGCGGCGTGGCCTCGATCGCCGGGATCCTCCTATGCCTGGTCTCGGCCGTCACCTACGCGATCAGCGTGGTCGTTCAGAAGCCCACCCTGAAGCACTGCACCTCGCTCCAGTTCACCGCCTTCGGCAACGCGATCGCCGCGGTCCTGTGCCTGCCGTTCGCCCCGCTCCTGTTCTCCCAGTTGGAGTCCGCCCCGACCTCGGCGACGCTGCACGTGCTCTACCTCGGCCTGATCCCGACCGCGCTAGCGTTCCTCACCTGGGGTTACGCGCTCCGATTCACCACCGCTGGGAAGCTCGGCGCGACGACCTACGTGGTCCCGGCGATCGTGGTCGGCATGTCGTGGCTGTTCCTCGGCGAGATCCCGACCTGGCTGACGCTCCTGGGCGGCGCGCTGGCGCTGCTGGGCGTGGCGATCTCCCGTTCGCGCGGGCGCAAGAAGACCGGAGCGGGCATGACGCCGCCGGTGGAGGCGACGGATGTGGCCGCTCCGGCCGCGAAGCCCTAGCCGCGCAAATAGGTCAGTCCGAGAGGAGCTCGGCGAGCCGTTCGAGGCGCGTCTTCCAAGCGGCCTTGGCCGCCGTCACTTCCTCGGGTGACCCGAGCCTGGCGATCTCGACCTGCACGGCGGTCTTGTCGTCGCCTTTGGGGGTGAGGTTGGCGAGGACGCGGGTGCCGTCGGAGGCGTCGAACCGCACCGATTTCGGCGGGGAGGCGCTGCGCTGGGAGAGTTCGAGGTCGCCGATCCATCCGGCCTGCGCCTCGGGGTCGGCCAGGTGCTCGAAGGCGAGCCCGATCGCCACGGGCACGGTCTTCGAGGCGTTGGCGCTGAAGGTGCCGTCGGGCCGCTGGCCCGGTTCGCGCAGGCCGCGCTCCTGTTCGTAGCCGACGGTGATGGACTGCGCCCACCAGCCGTCGATCTCGAACTCCTCCACGAGCATCCGCGCGATGGCGGCGTGGTCGAGTTCGGCCGCGCTCCGTTCGTCGAGCAGGCCCAGCCAGGTCTTCCAGTCTGCGCCGGTGCCCTCGATGAGGGCCTGGTCGGACATGGTCTGGCGGCGCGGTGACGTCGATGCACCCATGTCTCCAGGGTAGGGGAGGAGGGTGACGCCAGCGTCGTTTCCCGCGGAAGGCGCCACGCCCAAGGCGCGCGCGGACACCTGCCCGACAGCCGGTGGCCCGGCTTAGCCGCCCTGCGACGGGCGGTGCATCGACTCTCGACAGTTTGATACGTTTATGCGTGTTTCCTCCATGATTGCGGCCATTCGGGCATTAACGTTCCTGCTCGTACCCGATTCGGAACGGAGCCCGCAATGAACCCTGCCCGCGTCACGCACGCGGCCTTGGCCGCCACCGCCGCATTCGCCCTCCTTCCCGCCGCCGCGGCCCAGGCGGTGTTCGTACCGGCCGACACTGCGCCCGTCGACTACGCGGCGCTCGGCGACTCGTACTCCTCCGGAACCGGCGCCGGGTCCTATTTCGACGAGGAGTGCCTGCGCTCCGAGATGGCCTATCCGCGGCTGCTGGCCAACGCGCTGGGGGCCGACTTCGAGTTCGCGGCCTGTTCGGGGGCGACCACCGCCGACCTCTTGGCGAAGCAGCTCGATCCGCTGGACGTCGAGACTGATCTGGTCACGGTCACCATCGGCGGCAACGACATCGGCTGGGCCGAGGCGGTCAAGGCCTGCATCACGCCGTTGACCGAATGCACCGACGACATCGAGGCCGCCGAGGCCCGCATCCGGGACGAGCTGCCGGGCCTGCTCGACGGCGCGTACGGCGCGATCGCCGGCCGGGCTCCGAACGCGGACGTCTACGTGCTCGGCTACCCGCGGCTGTTCAACGGTCAGAAGGTCTGCGGCGCCTTGAGGCAACCCAACGTGGGGGAGCAGCGGCGCATGAACGAGGCCGCGGACCGGCTCGCTGGAATCGTGCAGAACACGGCCGAGAAGCACGGTTTCACCTATGTAGACGTGCGCGAGGCTTTCGAGGGCCACGCGATCTGCGACGACGTGGCGTATCTGCACGGCCTGCGCTACCCGCCCGTGGAGTCCTACCACCCGAACGCCATGGGCCACCTCAACGGCTATTACGCGGAGGTCGCCGGGGCGCTCTAGGTTGCTGTCAAGAACCCGGCGCGGCGGTCGGCGGGACGACTCGCCCGTTCCATCGGCTGCGGCGCATGATGGTCGACCTATAGAACGAGACATGTAAAATTCCCGATTTGTGACGGTGCGGGGGTTCTCCGCAAGTTACCGGCGAGTTCACAATATGGGGCAAGTCAACGACGACTCGCAAAGGAACTCTCACATGCGCCGACTCGCCAGAACGGCCGCAATCGCCGCCGCCGCAATCGCCGTCCTCAGCCTCGTTCCCGCTGCGGCCCAGGCTCAGGAACCCGGCATCGACTACGTCGCCCTCGGCGACTCCTACTCGTCGGGCTCGGGCGCCGGGCCCTACACCGACGCGGTGTGCCAGCGCTCCGAGAAGGCGCATCCGCCGCTCATCGCAGAGGAACTGGGCGCCGATCTCACCTTCGTCGCCTGCGGCGGTGCGACCACCGACGACGTGCTCACCGAACAAGTGCAGGCGCTCGACGAGGTCACCGATCTGGTCACCATCGGCATCGGCGGCAACGACATCGGCTGGAGCGACGCCATCGCCGCATGCATCGCACCGTTCCAGAACTGCACCCCGGCCATCGAAGAGGCCGAACGCAAAGCCAAGCAGGAGCTGCCCGCGAAGCTCGACGCGGTCTACGCCGCGATCGAGGAGCGGGCTCCGGAGGCCGCGGTGTACGTGACCGGATACCCGCGCCTGTTCGCCGCCAGGAACACCTGCGACGCCTTCGGGTCGATCAGCATCGCCGAACAGCAGCGCATGAACGACGCCGCCGATCTGCTCTCGGCGGTCATCGAACAGGCCGCCGCCTCGCACGGTTACACCTATGTGGACGTGCGCGACGATTTCGGCGGCCACGAGATCTGCTCGAGCCAGCCATGGCTGCACGGCTTCACCCTGCTCGACGTCTCCTACCACCCGAAGGCCGCCGGCCACAGCGGCGGCTACTTCCCGGCCGTGCTCGGCGCGCTGTAACGCAAACCGGTCGCACCGCTGATCGAAGCACGGCTTCGGCCGGGCGAGCAGTGCCGGGCGGCCCGCCGAGGCCGAACGGGCCCTCAGGCCCGGAGCGCCAGCGCCAGCGGGTAGACCGCCTCGGCGCCGGCTTCGCGGAGCCGCATGGCGGCCACCGTCATCGACCAGCCGCTGTCGCGCACGTCGTCCACCAGCAGTACGCTCGAGGCCGGGACCGGGAAGTCCACGGTGAACGCGTGCAGCACCTGCTGGAGCCGCTGCGCGCTGTTGGCGCGATGCGCCCCCGAACCCGCGCCCGGGACGCGGCCGAGCGGTCCCAGGTACTCCATGCGACCCAGCTGCGCGATCCGCTCCGCGAAGCCGTTCACCAAGCGGGGCCGCGACAGCGATCCCATCGAGACGACCGCCGCGGGCCGCTCGGCCCAGTCCCAGTTCGCGAGCACCTGCACCACCGCCTTGAAGACGTCCTCGGGCACCTCCCGGTCGGCGCCGTCGCCCAAAAGCTCGCGCAGCGGCCCGCCCCAGCCGATGTCCGACAGCCGCGCCAGCGCCCGGCCCGACTCGGCGCTCAGCTCCGCCGGAATCTTCCCCTTCAGATCGATCCCGACGGCCTGCAACCCCGTGGGCCACATGCGCTTCGCCTCGAACGGCACGCCCGGCTTCGACAGCGCCGCCGCCGCGCCCTCGGCCGCCGCCGCCGACACTCCCGCCTCGGTCCGAGTCCCGGTGCAGTTGTCGCACCGCCTGCACGGCACCGCCTCGGCGTCGTCCAGCTCCCGACGCAGGAACTCCAGGCGGCACTCGTCGGTCGCCTCGTAGGCGAGCATCCGCCGCTGCTCGTGCTGCCGGGCCGCGGCCACCTTCGCGTACCGTTCGGCGTCGTAGACCCACGGCTGGCCGGTGGATTCCCAGCCGCCCTTGACGCGCCGGACCGCGCCGTCCACGTCGAGGACCTTGAGCATCATCTCGAGGCGGGTGCGCCGCAGGTCGACCCGCGTCTCCAGCGCCGCCGTGGACAGCGCGCGGTCCTCCGCGGCGAGCACGTCGAGGGTGCGGCGCACCGCGTCCTCGCCCGGGAACGACAGCGAGCCGAAGTACTCCCAGATCGCCCGGTCTTCGCTGCCGGGCAGGAGCACCACCTCGGCGCGGTCGCGGGCGCGGCCCGCGCGGCCGATCTGCTGGTAGTACGCCACAGGCGAGGACGGGGCTCCCAAATGGACCACGAACCCGAGGTCGGGCTTGTCGAAGCCCATGCCGAGCGCGCTGGTCGCCACGAGCGCCTTGATCCGGTTGCCGAGCAGCGCCTCCTCGCGTTCGAGGCGTTCGGCGTTGTCGGTGCGGCCGGTGTAGGAGGCGACGGCATGGCCGCGTCCGGAGAGGTAATCGCTGACCTCTTCGGCGGCGGCCACGGTGAGCGTGTAGACGATGCCCGAGCCGTCGATGCGGGGCAGCTGCTCGTCGAGCCAGGCCAGGCGGTGGGCGTTGTCGGGCAGGTCCACTACGGAGAGTCGAAGTGACTCGCGGTCGAGGCTGCCGCGGAGTACGAGCGTGTGGGCGTCTTGCTTGTCGAGCTGTTCGGCGATGTCGTCGGAGACGCGGGCGTTCGCGGTCGCGGTGGTCGCCAGCACCGGGACGCTGTCGGGCAGTTCCGCGATGAACGTGGCGATGCGCCGGTAGTCGGGCCGGAAGTCGTGGCCCCAGTCGGAGATGCAGTGGGCCTCGTCGACTACGAGCATTCCGCATCCGGCGGCGAGTTTCGGAAGCTGGTAGTCGCGGAAGGCGGGGTTGTTGAGCCGCTCGGGGCTGATGAGGAGCACGTCGACGGCGTCTTCGGCGATGGCCTCGGCGGTGGCGTCCCAGTCCTCGGGGTTGGCCGAGTTGATGGTGCGGGCGCGCACGCCGGCGCGCTCGGCGGCCTCGATCTGGTTGCGCATGAGGGCCAGGAGCGGCGAGACGATGACGGTGGGGCCGGCGCCGCGGCGGCGCAGGAGCGCGGTGGCGGTGAAGTACACCGCGGACTTGCCGAACCCGGTGCGCTGCACCAGGAGCACGCGGCGGCCGCTGCCGCTCTGCCCGATCGCAGCGGCGCCTTCGCACAGTGCCTCGATGGCCCGCCACTGGTCCTCGCGCAGGCGCGCACGCTCGCCAGCGAGGGCGCGCAGCAAGGCCTCGGCTTCGTCTCTGAGTGTCTCTGTCGTGCTTTCCGGCATATGCACTGTTCTACAGGACTGGTGTGACAGGCCGTGACGGAGTTAAGCTCAGGCCGATGCACATCGAAGCACCGATCGAAGTCCCATGGAAGTCGGGCGCGTGGACCACGTTGCCGGTCGCGGCCGAGGAATCGGGCGGTCGGCTGCGTGTCACCGCCGCTGAGGGCAGCGACGCGTGGCGGCACACGAGCTACGGGTTCGTGCACGACGACGCGCATTCGCTTCTGGAGGACTGGGACCGCGGCCAGGCGGTCGAGGTGGCCTTCATCGCCGCCTTCGAAGCCCAGTTCGACCAGGCGGGCTTGATGATCCGCGTCGACGACGAGCACTGGATCAAGGCCGGGGTCGAGTTCGCCGACGGCGCACCGCAACTGGGCGCGGTGGTGACCGCCGGTAAGTCGGACTGGTCGGTCGCGCCCGTGCCCGAATGGGCGGGTCGGGAAATCACCATCCGCGCCAGCCGCCTGGGCGACGCGGTGATCGTGCGCGCCCGCGCGGGGGAGGAGCCGTGGCGACTGGTGCGCCTGGCCCCGCTCGACCCGGACGCCGCGGCCCAGGCCGGGCCCTACTGCTGCGCCCCGTCCCGGGCGGACCTCACCGTCGAATTCACCTCATGGCGCCTAAGTGAGCCGGACTCAGATTTGCATTGAGGGGGATGTCATACCCCGCGTGTACTTTTGAACCAGGGGTCCCTTAGGCCGGGTAAAACCATGATATTTCATGGCATTTCCGGTCTTTGGTGCCAGCCTGTGATGCTCAGTTCTCTTCGGGTGCCGCGGGGGCGCGGTCGTCATCGTCGAGTTCGGCCGCCAGGAGGCGCAGGTCATACACTGACATGCGCTGCGACCGGTCGGCCCGGCCCTTCGCACTCACGGTCACGCCGTCGGCGCGCAGCAGCTCGGGCACCTCCTTCCCGCCGCGTCCGTCGCACCAGCGGAAGCCCTCCGAGACTGTGCCGCCCGCGGTGAGCACCCGGTACGCCCGCGCCACCGCGCCGTCCCTCATATACGCCCCGACCTGCCTCGGGCCCGTCCCGATCAGCTCCGCGAGGTCCCCGTACGAGGTCCAGGTCCCCTCCGGCAGCGCCTCCACGACCCGCCGCACCAGTTCCCAATCCCGTTCAGTCGTCATCCCAGCAATCTACCGAGCACCCGGCCCGCCCCCGCCGAGCGCCCGCCGCCACCTTCGGGGCTCGCTCCCGCTAACGCTCCGCTCCCTGGTGTTAACGTCGAGGGAGACAGGGGAGCCGATTGGCTGAGAGTGCGGAACCGACCGCAGACCCTCACACCTGATCCGGGTAATGCCGGCGGAGGAAGTCGTTCGTCGACCGCTGTCGCGTCGTGTCCATGAATTTCGTGAAAGGCATGCCCATGCCCGACAGCACCGCCCTCGCCGCCCCCGGCCGCTGGCGCACCGTCGACATCCTCACCTGCGCCGTCCTCGCCGTCGCCTTCGGTGTCGTCTTCTGGGCCTGGAACTTCGTCTGGTTCGGACTCGAACCCGTGCTCGCCTTCATGCCCCCGCTCAAGGGCATCCTCTACGGCGTCTGGCTCATTCCCGCCGTCCTCGCGCCGCTCATCGTCCGGCGCATGGGCGCAGGCCTCCTCACCGAAGGCCTGGCCGCCACGGTCTCGGCGATGCTCGGCTCCTATTGGGGCGTTCTGGTCATCTACCAGGGCCTGGTGCAGGGCCTGGGCGGTGAGCTCGTCTTCGCCGCCGGACGCTACCGCCGCTACAGCACGCTCATCGCCGTCGTCTCCGGGGCCGTCGCCTGCTTCGGCGCGACCATGTGGGACCTGTTCGCCTCCTACCCGGAGGCCGGCCTATGGGCATTCAAGATCCCCTACGTCGCCTTCGCCATGCTCTCCGGCGCGCTCATCGCCGGGCTCGGCTCCAAGGCACTCGTCAAGGCCATGCAACCGACCGGCGTCCTCGACCGGTTCCCCGCCGGACGCGAACGGCAGCGGATCTGACGCAGCCATGATCCCGGTCGAGTTCCGCGACTTCGCCTGGCGCCACGCCGGACGCCGCGCTCAGGCGGTCTCCGGCGTCGACCTGCGCGTCGAGCCCGGCGAGCGGGTGCTCCTGCTCGGCCCTTCGGGGTCGGGCAAGTCCACCCTGCTCGCCGCGCTCGCGGGCCTGCTCACCGACGACTCCGGTGAGCAGGACGGCGAAGTCCTGCTCGACGGCAAGCCCGCCGCCGACCAGCGCGACCGCGTCGGCATCCTCTTCCAGGACCCCGAGACACAGCTCGTCATGGCCCGCAGCGGCGACGACGTCGCCTTCGGCCTCGAGAACCAGGCCGCGCCGCGCGAACAGATCTGGCCGCGGGCCCGCGCAGCGCTCGAAGCCGTCGGATTTCCTTATGACCTCTCCCGCTCCACCCATGCCCTCTCCGGTGGCGAGCAGCAGCGCTTGGCCCTCGCGGGGGTCCTGGCCCGCAGACCGGATCTGATCCTCCTCGACGAGCCCACCGCAAACCTCGACCCCGAAGGCGCTCAAGACATCCGCGAGGCGCTGCGGGCCGCGCTGGCCGACACCGAGGCCACGCTGATCGTCGTGGAGCACCGCGTCGCCGAGATCCTCGATCTGGTCGACCGCGTCATCGCCCTCGGACCCGGCGGCACCCTTCTGGCCGACGGACCCGCCGCCGCGGTCCTCGGCGAGCACGGTGAACACCTTGCCGCCCAGGGCGTCTGGGTCCCCGGCGTGCCGCTTCCGACGCGTCCGTCCCGGGGCGCGGGCGACGTGGCGCTGCGCGGCGAGTCGCTTGCTCTGGACTATCCCGGGACCGATCGATCCGCTGTGGACGACGTGTCCTTTGAACTGCGTGCGGGCGAACTGCTCGCCGTCACCGGACCCAACGGTTCAGGGAAGTCCACACTGGCGCTTCTTGCAGGAGGGCTCGTGCGACCCACGCGCGGCCGTTCCACGGTCCCCGGCGAATCGCGCCCGCTCCACAAGCTCCCGGCCCGGCGTCTGGCGACGCGGGTCGGCTCGGTCTTCCAAGACCCCGAGCACCAGTTCGTGACCGGCACGGTCCGCGACGAACTCGCCTTCGGACCCCGCCAGGCCAAGTGGTCCAAGGACCGCATCGAGGCACGGGTCGCCGAACTGCTCGAACGGCTGCGCTTGGCGCACTTGGCGAACGCGAACCCGCATACGCTGTCGGGAGGCGAGGCCCGTCGCCTGTCGGTCGCCGGGGCACTCGCGGCCGCGCCGGAAGTGCTGCTGCTCGACGAGCCCACGTTCGGGCAGGACCGGCGTACCTGGGGCGAACTGGTCGACCTCACCGCCGACATCAGGGACGAAGGCACCGCCCTGCTCGCGGTCACGCATGACCGCGACTTCGCCGCGGCACTGGCCGGACGCGAACTCATCCTCAAAGGCGGCCGCCTCGCCCAGGAGCGCCGCCGATGAGCATGACCTTCGCTCCCGTCTGCGAAGCGCAGGCGCCCATCGCGCGGCTCAATCCCGTCGCGAAACTCGCCGCGGTCGCCGCGATCTCGACCACCGCGCTCGTGGCCGCCGACTGGCTCACCCCGCTGCTCCTGCTCGCCGCGCTCGCCGCCGCCGTGCCGTTCACCGGCATTCGCTTCGGGCCCTTGGCCCACCGGCTCCGGTTCCTCTGGCTGGCGGCCGGCGCAGTGGTGCTCGTGAACGCGATCTTCGCCGCCGAGCAGACCGGCCGCATCCTCATCGCATTCGGCCCCTTGGAGATCGGCACCGGCGCACTCATCGACGGGGCGGCGATCGGCCTGCGGGTATGCGTGGCGGCCACCGCAGGCGTACTCGGCTTCGCGACCACCGACCCGACCGACCTCGCCGACGCGCTCACGCAGCAGTTGCGCGCCCCGGCGCGCTTCACGATCGGCGCTCTGGCCGCGCTGCGGCTGCTGCCCCTGCTGGGGGCCGAATGGCGGCAGATCACCAGCGCCCGCCGCGCGCGGGGCCTGGAAGGGGGCTGGAACCCGCTGCGCCGGGCGCGGCTGTTCGCCTCGACGATGTTCACGCTGCTGGTGGGTGCGATCCGCCGCGCCGGACGGCTCGCCGCCGCGATGGACGCGCGAGGCTTCGACTCGGAGGTCCCGAGGACCCACGCGCGAGTGCAGCGCATGCATCCCGCGGATTGGGCCTTGATGGTGGCGGGCGCGCTCGTGTGCGCGGGGGCCGTTGCGATCAGCGCCGCCTACGGCACCTTCACGGTCGTCACCTGAGCGGTCGACGGCCGCTGTCGGCGCTTCGAGGCGGGAGCCTGCGCCACTACCCCGCTGTCGGCGGCCGGTCGACGGGCAGCGCTGAGCGGCAATGAAGCCGGTGCCGTGGGCCCCCGAACACAAGGGTGGCCGAGGGGTACGACAATTCGGCGAAATCGCGGCCGGGCTGTGACAGAGGCGTCAGGCCCGGCTCAGACGGTGACCGTGTTGCCGTTGTCTATGCGCTGGAACGGGCGGCCGATGAGGTTGTCGAGCATGCGGTCGATGATCGCGATGCCGTCCTTGCTGAGGATGGCGTCGTGGATCGGGTACACCGCGGGAGCGTCGACGGCGCGGATGTAGTCGATCGCCTCCGAGAACTTCAGCCACGGCGCGGCGATCGGCGCGAGCAGCGCCCGGACCGGCAGGTCTGGGACCGTGAGCGCGTCACCGGGGTGGAAGATCCCGTCGATGAGATAACCAACGTTCGCTACCACCGGGAGGTCAGGGTGGACGACCGCGTGATGCCTGCCGAGGACCTTCGCTTCCGTGCCCGCCGCAGGGATCGCGTCTCCCGCGCTCACCGCGGTGAACGGCAGGCTCCCGAGCACCTCGGAGAGCGAGTCGGGCCCGAAGATGCGGGTCTCGGGCCGGTCTTCGAGGAGCTTCCGCAGCTCGGGGTCATTGCAGTGGTCGGGGTGCTGGTGAGTGATGAACACGGCGTCAACGCCGTCCAGGGCTTCGGGGTCGGAGAAGACGCCCGGATCGATGACGATGCTGCCCTCATCGGTGTCGAATCGGACGCATGAGTGGCCGAACTTGGTGAGTCGCATATTTTCACCGTAGAACGCCCCTTGTCTTCGAGCAGCGCCTCTGCGAAAAACGCGAGGGCTCGGCCCTGAGATTCGCTGCTCGCCGCCGTGGCGGGCGGGCGGACGGCCGGGGCGCACTCCCGGCCGACCGGCCGCGCGGGTCCTGGTTTCCTTGCCTTCTCCGCTCGGCGGCGCTAGGCGCTCGCCGTTTCCTCTTCGATCGCGGGCTGCGCGAACTGGGCTTCGTAGAGGCGCGCGTACGCGCCTCCGGAGGCCAGCAGTTCGTCGTGACCGCCCTGTTCGACCACGCTGCCGTGCTCCATCACCACGATCACGTCCGCGTCCCGGATGGTCGAGAGGCGGTGGGCGATCACGAAACTCGTGCGCCCCTGCCGCAGCGCTACCATGCCCTGCTGCACCAGCATCTCGGTGCGGGTGTCCACCGAGCTCGTGGCCTCGTCGAGAATCAGGATCGACGGGTCGATCAAGAACGCCCGCGCGATCGTCACCAATTGGCGCTCGCCGGCGCTCAGGCTCCCCTCGTCCGCGCCGACCACAGTGTCGTAGCCGTCCGGAAGGGTCCGGATGAAGTGATCGGCGTGGGCGGCCGAGGCCGCCGCCACCACCTCTTCGCGGGTGGCGCCCGGTTCGCCGTAAGCGATGTTCTCCGCGATGGTGCCGTCGAACAGCCAGGTGTCCTGCAGGACCATGCCGATGCGCCGCCGCAGTCGCTCGCGCTCCACCGTGGACACGTCGAGCCCGTCCACGGTGATCCGGCCCGCGTCCAAGTCGTAGAAGCGCATCAGCAGGTTCACCAGCGTGGTCTTGCCCGCGCCGGTGGGGCCCACGATCGCCACCGTCTGGCCCGGCTCGGCCGAGAGCCACAGGTGTTCGATGAGCGGCTCGTCCGGCAGGTACCGGAACGAGACATCCTCGAACGACACCCGGCCGTCGACCGACGCGAGCGCCGACGCGTCCTCGCTCACCGGATCGGGCGACTGCTCCTCGGCATCGAGGAATTCGAAGACCCGCTCGCCCGAAGCCACCGCGGACTGGACCTGCCCGAACATGCCCGCGAGCATGTTCAGCGGGTTTGAGAACTGCCCGGTGTACTGGATGAACGCCTGGATCTGCCCGAAGGTGAGCATCGCCGCGGCCACTTGGAGCCCGCCCACGACGGCCACGAGCACGTACGTGACCGAACCGAGGAAGGCCATGGCCGGGCCGAGCAGGCCCGACACCCACTGGGCGCGCACCGTGGTCTCGTACAACTCCTCGTTGTGCCGCTTGAAGGTCGCCGCGCCCTGGGCTTGGCGGCCGAACAGCGTCACCAGCTGGTGCCCGGTGATCATCTCCTCGACGTGCCCGTTGAGCTTGCCCGTGGTGGCCCACTGCTTGGCGAACCGCGGCTGGCTGCGCTTGCCGATCATCCTGGCCGCCAGCACCGTGAGCGGCATCGTCAGCAGCACTACGAGGGTGAGCAGCGGTGAGATCGTGAGCATCATGATCGGCACGCCTATGAGGAACAACAGACCCTGCACGATCCGCTGGGTCACCTGGCCCACGGTCTGCGTCAGGTTGTCGATGTCGTTGGTGACCCGCGAGAGCACTTCGCCCCTTGAGCGGGAGTCGAAGTAACGCAACGGGAGCGCCGAGATCTTGGCGTCCGCTTCGGCGCGCAGCCGGAAGGCCGTCTCCTGCGCCAGCTTCGCGATTGTGCGGCCGTTGAGCACGGTGATCGCGAAGGTCGCCAGCGCCACCGCGACCGCGAGCCCGAGCAGCCGCGCCAGGGCCGCGAAGTCGAGGCCCCCGGAGGTAGCGCCCCCGATCACGAGGTCGGTGGCGCGCCCGAGCACGGTGGGGATGGCAAGCATCCCGCCGACCATCAGCACACCGAAACCGACCACCGAGGCCAGGCGCAGCGGGTTGCGCCGCAGCAGGTGCAGGATCCGCCGCACGGTGCCGCGGAAGTCCTCCGCCTTCGAAGGGGCCGGTCCGCCCGGCCTGCCCATCATGGTCACAACGCCTCCTGAAGGGTGAGTTGGGAGTTCACGATCTCGGCGTACACGGCGTTGCCGGCGAGGAGTTCCTCGTGGGTGCCGGTGCCGACCACGCGCCCGGCGTCGAGCACGACGATGCGGTCGGCGTCGCGGATCGTGGAGACCCGCTGGGCGACGATCACCTGCGCGGCGTCGGCGATCTCGGTCGCGAGCGCGGCCCGCAGCGCGGCGTCCGTGGCCGTGTCCAGCGCTGAGAACGAGTCGTCGAAGAGGTAGACCTTGGGGCGCGCCACCAGGGTCCGGGCGATGGCGAGGCGCTGGCGCTGACCGCCGGAGACGGTGGTGCCGCCCTGGCCGATGACGGTTTCGAGGCCGTCGGGCATGGCGCGCACGAAACCGGCGGCCTGAGCGGTTTCCAGTGCCCGCCAGAGCGTCGCGTCGTCGGCGTCGGGGTCGCCGTAGCGCAGGTTCGAGCCGACGGTGCCGGAGAACAGGTAGGCACGCTGGGGGACGAGGCCGATGGTGCGGGCGATGAGGGCCCGGTTCATTTCGCGGACGTCGACGCCGTCGACGTGGACGGCGCCGGCGTCCACATCGAACAAGCGGGGGATGAGGTGGAGCAGGGTGGTCTTGCCCGCGCCGGTGGAGCCGATGACGGCGGTGGTCTGACCGGGCCGGGCGACGAGGTCGACGTCGCGCAGGACGGCCTCCTCGGCCCCGGCGTAGCGGAAGCTGACGCCTTTGACTTCGAGTTCGCCGAGGCCGACGAGCTCGGTGACGGGATCGGCCGGTGCGGCGATGCTCGGGTCGGTGTCGAGGACTTCGCGGATGCGGCCGACGGCGACCTTGGCGCGCGGGGCCATCATGAACACGCCCATGGACATCATGACCGCGCCGAGGATCATCCCGGCGTAGGTGAGCATGGCGATGAGGTCGCCGATCTGCATGGTGCCGTTCGCGATGCGTCCGGCGCCGAGCCAGACGATGGTGATCGAGGTGAGGTTGCCGAAGACCATCGCGGTGGCCCCGAAGAAGGCCTGCACGCGACCTACTTTGAGCGAGGCCGCGGTGAGTTCGGCGTTGGCGTCGGCGAAGCGCCGCTGCTCGTGATCGTCGCGCACGAACGCGCGGATGACGCGGATGCCCGTGATGTGCTCGCGCATGACCCGGTTGATGCCGTCGATGCACCGCTGCATGATGCGGCTGGCCGGGATCATGGCGACGACGATGAAGTAGATGACGACGGCCACGACGGGGATGGCGGCGAGGAGCACGCCGGCCATGGGCACGTCGAGGCTCAGTGCCAGCGCGAGGCCGCCGATCGCGGCGATCGGCGCGGTCAGGAGCAGGGTGAGGCTCATGACGAGCATGGTCACGACCTGGGTGACGTCGTTGGTGGTGCGGGTGATGAGGGAGGGCGCGCCGAAGCGGTCCATCTCGGCGGCGGAGAAGCGCTGCACCTGGGCGAAGAGGTCGGCGCGGAGGTCCCGGCCGAGGCCGATCGCGGCCTGCGCGCCGAAGTAGACGGCGAATCCGGCGGCGGTGATCTGGACGAGTGTGACCGCGAGCATGAACCCGCCGTGGCGCAGCACGTAGCCGGTGTCGCCCAAGGCGACACCGGTGTTGATGACGTCCGCGTTCAGGGTCGGCACGTACAGCGAGGCGAGGGTGCCGATGATCTGGAGGACGACGGTGAGGGCGAGGTTGCTGCGGTGGGGGCGGAGGTATTCGGCGAGGAGGCGGGTGATCGAGCCTTCCGGCGCGGCCTCCTCGTCAGCATCGGCCGCCTTGGAGGGTGGGGATGCGGGTGGTGTTCCTGTCATGTCGACGAGCATAGCAGTAGAATTTGACCCGGTACAAGTTTTTCCCCGGATCATATTTTGGTCTGGTACACTAAAAGTGTGGAAGAGGAACGGACGGGCCTGCGCGAGCGCAAGAAGAACGCCACGTGGCGGCTCTTGAAGAAGACCGCCCTGCAAATGTTCGTGAAGCGCGGTTTCGAGAACGTTTCCGTCGCCGAGATCGCCGCTGCGGCCGAGGTGTCGAAGGCGACGGTCTTCAACTACTTTCCGAGCAAGGAAGACCTCGTCATCGGCGGCATGAAGCATCACACCGGCGACGCGGCCCGGATCGTGCGGGAGCGCCCGCGGGGCCAGACGCCGCACGCGGCCATGCGCGAGCACTACCTCGACCTGTTGGGGCGGCGTGCGCCGCAGACCGGTGTGAGCGACGACCCACTCTTCCTCCAGGTGCAGTCCGTGCTCCACGACACGCCGTCTTTGTTCGTCAGCGCCATGGACTACCGCCGCCAGTCGTCGGTGCTGCTGTCGGAGGCGCTCATCGAGGAGGGGAACGCGCCGCTGACTTCACGCCTGGTCGCCTCCCAGCTGCTGCACACGCAGCACATCCTGATCGAGGTCAACGTGCGCAGGGTCCTCAAAGGGGACCCGCTCGACGAGATCCAGGACGCCGCGCGGAAGGCCGCCGAGCACGCGTTCGGGCTGCTCGAGCACGGCATCGGCGACCTCATGCGGCGCGAGACCGAGCCGCCCCCGCCCGACGCCGCGTTCGGCCCGGACGGCTGCCGCCTCGACTACGCGCCAGGCGAAGCCGAGGCCCGCGAGGCGGCCGAACGGGTGCTCGCCGAACCCGGTGACGAGGTCCTGCGGGCCCTCGCCGACCCGGACGAGCGCTGAACCGCGGCCACGCCCGATCGAGGCACCCGTTACGGCTGTGTCGCAGCGTGACTAGACTGCGCCCCATGTCCTCACTCGACCACCTGGTCCTCGCCACGCCGGACCTCGCCGCCACCGTCGCTGAGATCACCCGCCTCACCGGGACCCGACCGGCCCCCGGCGGCGTCCACCCGGGCCTGGGCACCAGGAACTTCCTGCTCGGCCTCGGCGAGGGCGGCTACCTCGAGATCATCGGACCCGACCCCGAACAGGGCGCCCCGCAGGGGCCGCGGCCCTTCGGGATCGACGGCCTCACCGAGGCCCTCCTGGTCACCTGGGCCATCCGGGTCGAGGACATCGACGCCGCCGTCGCGGCCGCCCGCGAGGCCGGGTACGACCCCGGCGATCCGCGCGGCATGGAACGGAACACCCCGGACGGCGAGCACCTTTCCTGGAAGCTCACCCTCGACGCCGACGGCGCCCACACCGGTCTCGTGCCGTTCCTCATCGACTGGAGCCGGGCCCCGCACCCGTCCGCGAATCTGCCCGTCGTGCCCTTGGTCGGCCTCGAAGGCTTCCACCCGCATCCTGAGCGGATCGAACCGAACATCGCGGCGACCGGTGCGAAACTTCCGGTCAAGGCCGCGAACCGCCCCTCCCTGGCGGCCACGCTCTTCGGCGAGACCGGCCTGGTCGTCCTCCACTGAGACGTAGGAACGGGGCCCCGCCCG
>DATABR010000334.1:0-11834 GCA_036259435.1 Glycomyces sp. | reverse complement strand
CATGGGTCTGCGCCAGCTGTACTTCCTGCTGGCCGCGATGCTCAAGTCGCTGAAGTTCCTGCACTTGGGCCTGGCCGCGATCCTCGGCTGGATCGGCGTCAAGCTGGTCATGAACGGCCTGGCCGAGAACCAGCTGCCGTTCATCAACGGTGGGCACCACATCGAGTGGCTGCCGCACATCCCGACCCCGCTCTCGCTCGGCGTCATCGCCGGCGTGCTCGGCACGGTCGTGCTCGCCAACGGGATCCTGCTGCGCCGTGACGGCAAGACCTGGAGGGAACTCTTCGCCGAGGCCTCCGAGGAGCCCACGCCGGCTCCCGAGGTCGCCGTCGCCGAGAAGTAACCCGAACATAGAACGGCCCGCCGTCCCTTTCGGGGCAGCGGGCCGCTCTATGTTCGGGTTCAGGGCTTGACAGGTAGGCGGCGACAGGCGGTGACCTGGCTCAGCTCGGCGTCCTTGAGCGATTCGATGACGACCTTGCCGTAGACGGGGGAGGAGAAGATGACCTCCGGCAAGTCCGTCTGGCCCCGCTCGGCCATGATCGCCGGGGTGCGCGGGTCGCCGCCATGCTCGATGAACACCAGGTCGCCCGGGTGGAGGTCGCCGAACTCGACCGGCTCGCCGGCCTCGATGAGCGCCTCGTTGAAGCGCGGCACGTCGATCCCCAACTGGCGGTAGACGATCCACACCAGGCCGGGGGCGTCGATGCCGTAGGCGCTGACGCCGCCGTGGAGGTACGGGATTTCGAGGAGCTGCTGGGCGAGCTTGACCGCGTCGAGTCCGGCCGCGATCAGCGCGGTCGCGGGCGTCTCGGCCACGGGTTCGGCGGCGAGGTCGCGCTGGGGCACCCAGCCGGGCTGGCGGGGTCCGGGCAGGGCGACGGGGACCCAGCCGCGGTAGGGGATTCCCACGACGCGCAGGCGGGTGCCGAGTGTGACGCCGGGGATGGCGACGTCGCCGCCCGGCTCCTCACGCACGGCCGTGGCGGTGGCGCTGACGAGGTGTTCGGCGCCGCGGGTGTCGTCTTCGGCGGGGCGTACGAGCTGGTCGACGGGTACCCAGCCCGAGGCTTCCTGGGCCTCGCAGGTGACTTCGGCCCAGCCGTCGTTGATCTGGAGGACCTCGACGCGGGTCCCGAGGAGGCACTGGCTGCGCACGCGTCCCTTGAGCCCGTTGGCGCGGATGTCGTTGGTGAGCCGGGCGACCCATTCGCGGATGGCGGACGGCACGCCCAGCGCGAGGCGGTCCTCCGGTCCGGGGGCCGAGGGCTGGGCCCAGAGGGTCGCGACTGCGACGGCGATCAACGCCGGTTGTCCAGGTGCGATCGGCACGGTTGATTCTCTCCGGATGGTTCGGACGGTTCGTCATTCGAAACGCGAGCAGGGGGGATCTCCACCAGCCCGCCGCGTTCTTCGCAGCACCGACCACCCACTGTAGCAAGTGTATGCGGATCGCGACGCTCCGGTCCGAGCGCGACGTCCGCGGGCTATTTCGCCCAATAGCCCTGAACGATCCGAAACGTTCCACGGCCAGTCGCTGTGGCAATATTTTTGCCATGACCGCAGTGCAAGAAGCCCTCAGCCGCCTGTCAGCCGCCGCCGACGCGGGGGAGGCCCCTGCCGCCGCCGACCTCGAAGCGGTGCTGGCGAGCGCAGACGCCGAGCTCATGGACGTGGTGGCCGCAGCCGCCCGACTTCGCTTCCGCCACTTCGGGAACACCGTCAAACTCAATTACCTGGTGAACCTCAAGAGCGGGCTGTGCCCCGAGGACTGCGGCTACTGCTCGCAGCGCCTCGGTTCGAAGGCCGACGTCCTCAAATACACGTGGCTGAGCCCCGAGCAGGCCGCCGAGCAGGCCGCGGCCGGAGTCGCGGGCGGCGCCTCGCGGGTGTGCCTCGTGGCGAGCGGCCGGGGACCGACCGATATGGACGTCGAGCGGGTCGGCAAGACCATCGCGGCGGTGAAGAACGCCGCGCCCGGCGTCGAGGTGTGCGCGTGCCTGGGCCTGCTCAAGGAGGGCCAGGCCGACCGACTCGCCGACCTGGGCGCGGACGCCTACAACCACAACCTGAACACCTCCGAGGACACGTACGCCGAGATCTGCTCGACGCACACCTTCAACGACCGGGTCGACACGGTCAACGCCGCGCACGGCGCGGGCCTCTCGCCCTGCTCAGGCCTTATCGCCGGGATGGGGGAGGCGGACGCCGACCTGGTGTCGGTGGCCCTGGGCCTGCGCGAGCTCAATGTGGACTCGATCCCGGTGAACTTCCTGCTGCCCTTCGAAGGCACGCCGCTGGAGGGCAAGTGGGAGCTCGACCCGCGCCGGTGCGTGCGCATCCTCGCGATGGTGCGCCTGGCGAACCCCGCCGCGGAGGTGCGGCTCGCGGCCGGGCGTGAAGTCCACTTGCGGCAGATGCAGGCGGTGGCGCTCCAAGTCGTGAACTCGATCTTCCTGGGGGACTACCTGACCAGCGAGGGTCAGGCCGCAAAGGACGACCTGGCGCTCATCGCCGACGCCGGTCTCGTGCCGCTCGGCCTCGACCAGGCCCCCGAAGCGGTGCGCGAAGCGGTCAAGGTGCGCCGCCGCGGCGCGGGCACCGAGGTGGCCCCCAACGCCTGACGCCCTTACGCCCCAACGAACCGCAAACCGAACGAAGGAGCGCGCAAGGACCGCCCAACGGGCGGCCTGGCCTGTCCGCGACATATCGGCGATATTCGATGGGGCGCCACGGTTTAGCAGCTGGGGCGGACCCCACACGCCAGCGATTGCACGTACTATTTCGCTTCCACCCCTGCGCTTACTCGCCAGTAGGCGCACCGTCGGTTGCGAACACATAGAGGTGATCGGAATGCGCACCCCAGCAACAACGTCGGCCCTCGTCGCCCTCGCGGCGACGGCGTCGATCGCGCTCGTGGCCTGCTCAGGCCCCGGAGAAGAGGAGGGCACGCCCGGCGTCACCGCGGACACGGTGACGATCGGCACCCATCACCCCCTGACCGGACCCGCGGCGGCCGGGTATGCGACGGTCTCGGCGGCCACCTTGGCCTATTTCGAGTACGTCAACGACAACGGCGGCATCAACGGGCGCCAGATCGAGTACATCGTCAAGGACGACGCCTACGACCCGGTCAACACGCAGACGGCAGTGACCGAACTGGTGGAGCAGCACGAGGTCCTCGCCATCGTCAACGGCCTCGGCACCCCCACCCACTCGTCGGTGCTCGAGTACATCGACCACGAGGGCGTGCCCGACCTGTTCATCTCCTCGGGCTCGCGCGTGTGGAACCAGCCCGCGGTCTACCCCAACACCTTCGGCTTCAACGCCGAGTACGTCACCGAGGGCGCCGCGCTGGCCCAGTACGCGGTCGATCAGCGGCCGGACGCGACGATCTGCGTGCTCGGGCAGAACGACGACTACGGCGAGGGCGTCCTGGAGGGCGTCGAGACCGTGGTGGGCGGCAACAAGATCGCCGAGATCCAGGTGTACTCGACCACCGATGAGGATCTGACCGATCAGATCGTTCGGATGATGCAGGCGAACTGCGAGGTCAACATCCTCGGCACCATCAACGGCTTCACCGCTATGGCGGTCGGCACGGCCGCGCAGCTCGAGTGGTTCCCGCAGTGGTACGTCTCGTCTTCGGGCGCCGACTACCCGACGCTGGTGCAGTACCTCGGCGAGGAGACCGGCGCGGCCCTGCTGGAGGGCATGGTCAGCGTCAACTACCTGCCGTTCAGTCCCGACGGCGAATGGGTCGAGCTGTTCACGCGGATCAACGAGCAATACAACGACGGCGCGCCGTTCACCGCGAACACCGTGTTCGGCATGAGCGCCGGGTACCTGTTCGCCGAGGCGCTCGCCGCCGCGGGGCAGGAGCCGACGCGCGAGTCGCTCATAGCGGCGGTCGAGTCGGGGAACCTGCGCGGCAACGGGATCGTGCCGCTGTCCTACAGCGGCGAGAACCACGCGGGATACCAGACCGTCGGCATCGCCACCGTGAGCGGCGGCGTGCAGGACTACGAGGGCACGACCTACAACGTGGACGTAGGCCAGGTGACCGAGGTCGACGCCGACCCGGTGCCGCTGGCGGACGCCGGCATCCCCCGCGGCTGAGCCCTGGTCGATGGGCGGTCGAGAGGCAGCGGGCTGGCCGTTGCATATCCGTTATTTCGGATATGTCCCATCGGACATTCCCCCTATCAACCAAGGTATGTCGCGGGTGTGACAGGTGGGGCGCTGGGCTAATGGTGAGTGAGCCTCGCGGTCGACTCCCTGACGACGAGTTCCGTGGCGAGTTCGAGTCTCGGGGAGTCGATCTCGTTGCCCGCGGCCATTTCCAGGACCGTGCGGGCCGCCAGCGCGCCCATCTCCGACAAGGGCTGGCGCACGGTGGTCAGCGGCGGGCTGGTCCAGCGCGATTCGGGGAGGTCGTCGAAGCCGACCACGCTCACGTGCTCGGGGATCCGCAGGCCCGCCTGGCGAATCGCCTCGTACGCGCCGAAGGCCATCTGGTCCGAGGAGGCGAAGATCGCCGTCGGCGGCTCGGGGAGCTGCAGCAGCGCCGCGGCCGCGTCGAAACCCGACTGGTGGTAGAAGTCCCCGTCGTAGACCATCGACGGGTCGTACTCGATGCCGCCGGCTTCCAGGGCCGCCCGGTAGCCGTCGAAGCGGGCCCGTGAGCACAGCACCTGCTTCGGGCCGTGGATGAAACCGATCCTGCTGTGACCCAAGGAAGTCAGGTGCTCGGTGGCGGCCAGGCCGCCCGCCCAGTTGGTCGCGCCGATCGCCGGGGCGTCCATGGTGGGCCCGCCCGAGGGGTCGAGCACGACCATCGGCACGCCCAAGTGACGCAGCTGCTCCAGGATCGGCGAGGCCAGCTGCGAGACCACCAGGATCACGCCGTCGGAGGCCCGGGTGCGCAGGTTGTCCAGCCACTGCTCGGTCGAGGCCCTGCGCCGGTGCACGGCCGAGACCACGGTGCCGACGCCCGCCGCGTGGGCCGCGTCTTCGACGCCGCGGATGATCTCGACCGCCCACGGGCTGTCGAGCTCGTTGAAGACCAAGTCGACCAGGCGCGCCCGGCTCGGCATGCGTGAAGAGCGGCGCCTCTGGTAGCCGCGCTCGTTCAGCAGCTCCTCGACGCGCCGGCGGGTCTCGGGGGCGACGTCCGAGCGGCCGTTGATGACCCGCGAGACCGTGGGCACGCTGACGCCCGCCTCGTCGGCGATGGCGCGGATCGTGATGCGCCCGTGTTCGGCTTCGCTCAAGGCGTCCTCCTGGTCGTTCATGCCCAACGGTAGTGCCGCCATCCTATAGCGGCGGGTCCGGGCTCCCGGATACCGCCCGAAACTTTCGAAAATTTCCCTCGTTACAGGGCGCTGGGCAAACGCATCCCACGATCAGATGAACGCTAGATGTAGGCCGTCATCAATGTTATGGTGTGCGAACCCGTATCGAAAACGATCGGAAAAGTTTCAGAAACTATCGGCCCGGAGCCGGCGCTGCAAGTGCCATGGGCCGCCTGAGTGGAGCAGCATGGACACCGACACCCCCGCACAGGCGGCCGAACGGGCCGCCGGGCTGGTCAAGCGGATGACGCTCGAAGAGAAATGCGCGCAGCTGTCGAGCCTGTGGCGCGGCGTCGACGCCGACACGGGTCACATGGCCCCGCACCAGAGCGAGCAGACCGGCGGCGTCGCCGAGGACGAGGCCACCGCCCACGGGCTCGGCCAGCTGACCCGCCCCTTCGGTTCAGCCCCCGTCGACGCCGCCGAAGGCGCCGCGACCCTCGCCGCCCTCCAGCGCCAGATCCGCTCCTCCAGCCGCTTCGGTATCGCCGCCCTGGCCCACGAGGAATGCCTCACCGGTTTCATGGCCCACGGCGCCACCATCTTCCCCGCCGCGCTCGCCTGGGGCGCGACCTTCGACCCCGACCTCGTCGGCGCCATGGCCCGCCAGATCGGCGACACCATGCGCGCCGTCGGCGTCCACCAAGGGCTCGCCCCCGTCCTCGACGTCGTCGCCGACTCCCGCTGGGGTCGCACCGAAGAGACCATGGGGGAGGACCCCTACCTCACCGGCACCCTCGGCACCGCCTACGTCGAAGGCCTCCAAGAGGCCGGGATCATCGCCACCCTCAAGCACTTCGCCGGGTACTCCGCCTCCCACGCCGCCCGCAACTTCGGCCCGGTCTTCATGGGCCCCAGGCAGTTCGCCGAGACCTACCTGACCCCCTTCGAGATGGCCGTGCGCATCGGCCGCGCCCGATCGGTGATGGCTTCCTACGCCGCCAACGACGGCGTGCCATCCCACGCCAACCACCGCCTCCTCCACGGCGTGCTGCGTGACGAATGGGGCTTCGAGGGCACTGTCGTGGCCGACTACTTCGGCGTCAACTTCCTCGGCTCCCTCCACGGCGTCGCGGCCGACCGCTCCGAGGCCGCCCGCCTCGCGCTGGCCGGCGGCATCGACGTCGAACTGCCCAACGTGGACTGCTACGGCGAGCCGCTGCGCGCCGCCGTCGCCGCCGGGCGCATCGAGGAGGACGTGATCGACCGCGCCGTCGAACGCGTCCTGACCCAGAAGATCGGGCTCGGCCTGCTCGAGAATCTGCCCGAACCCGACGAGGCCATCGACCTCGATCCGCCCGAAGCCCGCGCGCTGGCCGCCGAAGTCGCCCGCAAGTCGATCGTGCTGCTCGCCAACGACGGCACCCTGCCGCTCGAGGCCTCGCCCGGCCGGATCGCCCTGGTCGGACCGGTGGCAGACGACAAGGCCGTCATGCTCGGCTGCTACGCCTTTCCGAACCACCACGGCCGCAACGACGCCGATGACATCGACACCGACGACCCCTACCCGCACGTGGACATGGGCGTCGCGATCGCCACGCTCGCCGAATCCCTCGCCGCCCGCCTGCCCGGCGCGGCGATCGAGCACGTCGCCGGGGGCACCGTCCTCGACGCCACCGACCTCGACATCGCCGCGGCCGCGAACGCCGCCGCAACGGCGGATCTCGCGATCGTCGCCGTCGGCGACCGCTCCGGCCTGTTCGGCCGCGGCACCTCCGGAGAAGGCTGCGACGCCCCCAGTCACGCGCTGCCCGGACGCCAGTCTGAACTGCTCGAAGCCGTCCTCGACTCAAGCACGCCCACGGTCGTCGTGGTGATCTCCGGCCGCCCGTACGCGCTCGGCACGGCCCCGGAGCGGGCCGCGGCGATCGTGCAGGCCTTCCTGCCGGGCCAGGAGGGCGCGGGCGCGATCGGCGCTGTGCTCACCGGCGCGGCGGAGCCCGAAGGGCGCCTGCCCGCGAGCGTTCCGGCGCGCCCCGACTCGCCACCCGCGACCTACCTCGGACCCGAACTCGCCCGCCGCTCCTCGGTCTCCACCGTCGACCCCACGGCCCGCTACGTCTTCGGCCACGGCCTGTCGTACACCGAGTTCGCCTGGGACGCACCGGAGCTCATCTCCGGACCGGCGGTCGGCCCCGAGGGGACCGTGGACATCGCCGTGCGCGTGCGCAACACCGGCGAGCGGCACGGCAGCGAGGTCGTGCAGCTGTACCTCCACGACCCGGTGGCGAGCGCGGTCCGGCCCGTGCAGCGCCTGGTCGGCTTCGCCCGCCTCGACCTGGTCCCCGGCGAGGCCCGCGAGGCCCGCTTCGCCATGCCCGCCGACCTGGCCGGGTTCGTCGGCGTGGACGGCGAATGGGTTATCGAGGCCGGGGCGCTCGAGTTGCGGCTGGCCCGCTCGGCCGCTGATACCGTCGCGGCGGTCCGGGTCGAGGTGACCGGGACGCGCCGCCTCGAGCCGGGCACCCGCGCCTTGGCGACCCAGGTCACGGTCGAGACCATTATCGGCTAGTATTGCCATAGACTCTGGAAACCGCTTACACCCACTCTCCATCAGAGGAGTCCGCTGTGTCCTCCCCCTACCGCCTCGCCGTCGTCGGCACCGGCGGCATCGCCCACCTCCACGCCGACGAACTGCGCAAGCACTGTGAGGGCCGCATCGAACTGGTCGCGGCCGTCGACCCAGACTCAGACCGACTGGACGCGTTCAAGGAGAAGTTCGGCGTCGCGAACGGCTACGCCTCGATCGAGGAACTCCTCGCCGCCGAGACGCTCGAGCTGGTCGACCTGTGCACGCCGCCCGTGGCCCACGCGCCCGGCGCGATCGCCGCGCTCCAAGCCGGCGTGGGCGTCGTCTGCGAGAAGCCCCCCGCACTGAGCCTGGAGGAGTTCGACCGGATCGCCGCCGCGGCGGCCGGATCCAAAGCCGACTTCGCGCTCATCTCGCAGCACCGCTTCGGCTCCGCGGCCGAGCGCGTGCGCTCGATGACGTCCTCGGGTGTCCTCGGCCGCTTGGCCGTCGCCAAGTGCGACACCCTCTGGTTCCGGCCCGAGGAGTACTTCGCGGTCGAGTGGCGCGGGCGCTGGGAGACCGAGGGCGGCGGCCCCACGATGGGCCACGGCATCCACCAGATCGACACGCTCCTGTCGCTCGTCGGCCCCTGGTCCGAAGTAGTCGCCACCGCGCACCGCCACCGCCGCATCACCAACACCGAGGACGTCTCGCACGCGATCGTCACCCTCGAATCCGGTGCCTCCGTGGTCATCACGAACTCGCTGCTCTCACCTCGCGAGGTCTCGCACATCCGCCTCGACTTCGACAACGCCACCGTCGAACTCGACCACCTCTACGGCTACGGCGACGACGACTGGAGCATCCACCCGCTCCCCTCGGCCGCCGACGAGGTCAACCGGGCCTGGGCCGGAGAGCCGCGCGGCCAGGCCTCGGGCCACGGCCGCCAGTTCACCCGCATCGCCGACGCCCTCGACGGCAAGGCCGCCCCGCCGGTCACCGCCGAGGACGCCCGCCACACCCTCGAACTCCTCGCCGCGATCTATGCTTCGGCCTTCACCGGCAAGCGTGTCCGCGCCGGGGAGATCGACCCGACCTCGCCGTTCTACCAGCGCATGAACGGCTCCGCCGCACCCTGGCCCGATCGCAAGTGACCTACCAAACCGCCGTCCGCTAGTACACTGTCGTTCAGATACACCGTGGAGTGAACACCGATGACGCTGAGCCTCGCCGACAACGACACTTCCCTGTCGATCACCAGGGGCGACCTGGAGATCCTGCGGTACGTCTACCGCCCCGACAATGACCAATTCGAGTCCCCGCGGCCCTACTTCGAGCCCCTGCGCGATCTCGCCGGTCACCAGGTGAGCCTCTACCGGCCGCACGACCACGTGTGGCACAAGGGCATCGCGCTCTCGCTGCCGAACGCCGGCCCCGAGAACTTCTGGGGTGGACGCACCTTCCGCCGCGGCAAGGGCTACGTCGACGAGAAGAACGACGGCGCGATGGTCCACCGGGAGTTCACTGAGTTGAGTGCGGGAGACCACGGCGTCAAGGCCGTGGAGCGGCTCGACTGGATCACCGAGGACGGCCGCCACTTCTTCTCCGAGAAGCGCGCCTTCGCCGTCACGATCCTGTCCGACGACACCTGGGTGCTCTCGTTCTCGACCGCGTTCACCAACGACACCGAGAACGCGGTCGTCATGGGCAGCCCCACCACCGAGGGCCGCGAGAACGCCGGCTACGGCGGCTTCTTCTGGCGCGGGCCGCGCTCCTTCACCGAGGGCCGCGTCTACACCGCCGACGGCGAGGGCGGCGACGACAAGATGGGCGTGCGGGGCGACTGGATGGCCTTCTGCGGCGTGCACG
The DNA here is from genome assembly GCA_036259435.1 of Glycomyces sp. Classification (GTDB taxonomy): domain Bacteria; phylum Actinomycetota; class Actinomycetes; order Mycobacteriales; family Micromonosporaceae; genus Glycomyces. The sequence goes on along the minus strand of DATABR010000334.1, from coordinate 2,099 downwards.
ACTCCGTGGACGCCGCCTCGACGCTGGTCTTCACCGACCATCCCGAGAACCCCGGCGCGCCCGTCAAGTGGTTCGTCCGCTCGACGCCGTTCGCCGCGGTCTGCCCCGCGCCGTTCTTCGACACCGAACTGCCGATGGCCCCCGGGGACACCGTGACCCTGCGCCACGCCGTCGCGATCTGCAACGGCGACACCGGCGTCGACGGCGCGGCCAAGGCCGCCGAGCTCGCCGCCGCCGAACTGGCCCGGTTGGGACAGCGATGAGCGGCTTCCCCGGCGGCACGGCCGTCTCCCTCGTCACCGTCTACGACTGGCCCACCTTGGACGGCCAGGCGGGCGGCAGCCCGCACCTCCACACCGCTTCGACCGAAGGCTACGTGGTCACCGGCGGCACCGGAGCGGTCGAGACCCTCTCGGCGAACGGCTACGAGCGCCGCGACTTGGCACGCGGGACCGTTCTGTGGTTCACCCCCGGGACGGTCCACCGCCTGATCAACGGCTCGGGCGACCTCCAACTCGTGGTGGTCATGCAGAACGCGGGCATCCCCGAAGCCGGGGACGCCGTGTTCACCTTCCCGGAAGCGACCCTCGCCGTCCCCGAGGCCTACGCCGCCGCCGCGAGCGCACCGGCCGCGCCGGACCTGACCGACGCCGAGCGCGGCGAAGCCGCCCGGACCCGCCGGGACCTCGCGGTCGAGGGCTACCTGGCCCTGCGCGACCGCGTCGAAACCGAAGGGCCGAAGGCCATGCAGCCCTTGTGGGACAAGGCCGCCCAACTCGTGGCGTCCCGCACCGAGACCTGGCGCAGGCTCTGGGCCGCCGGGCCCAAAGCCCAGGCCGACGCCACCGGCGCCCACCTGGACGCCCTCGCCAAGGCCGACGCGGCCCACCTCTGTGACGCCCACGTCGCCAGTGGCGGGGACGCGGCGCTCAAGTGGGGCATGTGCGGCCGCCTGGAGACCTGGGACCTGCGGCCCTGACGGACCATGCGCACGCATGACAATGGAGCCGGGCGTCCACATTGTGAACGCCCGGCTCACTTACGTCTCGCAAGCTTCGCCGAGGTTGCCCCGCGCCGTCCGATTCCGTCGGCTGTGGTTGCGGTTACCATTGCGGCTGGACATCGAAGGAGCGCAGTTGGTCGACTACAACCCAGCCGAGACCGGGATCATGATCGACGCCGTGACCACCGTCGACCGCGACGACGCCATCTGGATCGAACCCGACGGCGACGGCTTCGACGTCTGGATCCACATCGCCCGCGTCGCCGACCACGTCGCGACCGGCGGCCGAGCCGACACCGAGGCCCACCGCCGCGTCCACACCCGCTACCGCCCCGAGCACACCCGGCACATGCTCCCCGCGCCCGTAGTCGAGACCGCCTCCCTGGAACCGGACCGCGTCAACGACACCTTCGCCGTCCACTTGCGGCTCGACGCCGCCGGACGCATCGGCTCCGCCGAACTCGGTCCCGGCCGCCTCACCCGCTCCTGGGCCATGTCCCACGGCGAAGCCGCCGACGCCGCGGGCGATCCCGCCCACCCCCTCCACGGCACGCTCGCGCTCGCCCTGCGCTTCGCCCAGACCATGCTCGCCGCGCGCCGCAACGCAGGCGCCCTCGCCTTCTACGACCTCCTCTCGGGCTTCGCCACCAACGAAGAAGGCCAGCTCGTCCGCCTCGACAACGCCGAGCGCAACTCCGGCTACATCATCGTGCAGGAGTTCATGATCGCCGCCAACGCGCAGATCGCCGCGTGGGCCGTCCGCGAGGACCTGCCGATCCTGTTCCGCAACCACCGCCTCGCCGCCGTCGCCGGCGACCCCGCGGAACTGCGCGACGAACTCGACTCGATCGCCGCCACCGGCGACAACGCCGCTTTCGAGATGCTCCGCAGCCGGATGCGCATGATCGCCCGCGCCGCCACCTACGGGCCCACCGTCCACGGCCACCACGGCCTCCAGCTCCCCGCGTACACCCACGCCACCAGCCCCATCCGCCGCTACCCCGACCTGATCACCCAGCGGATCCTCCTCGCGGCCGCCCTCGGCCACCCCAGCCCGTACGAGTTCGAAGCCTTGGACGCGATCGCCGGGCACGTC
>DATABR010000333.1:0-8829 GCA_036259435.1 Glycomyces sp. | reverse complement strand
CACACGGCCACCCTGGACCTGATTGTCGACATCGAGACGTTGCAGGGCAAAGACACTGGCCGACTTCCCTTGTTGGAGGGGCAGCCGACCAGTGTCGCCAGGGCTCGGCTGCTGGCCTGTGAGGCCGGGGTGATCCCCTCGGTCTTCAACTACCGGAGTGGTGAGGCGGTCGAGCTGGGTCGGGCGATGCGCCTGCCCAACACGGCCCTGCGCCGCAAGCTCGAGCTGGAGCAGCCTGAAGGGTGCGCTTGGTCAGGGTGCGGTCGCCCGGTCGCGTGGACTGAGGCCCACCACCTGCAGCATTGGGCCGATGGCGGCGCTACGACCGCGGAGAACCTGATCTTGCTCTGTCGTTTCCACCATGGCCGGATCCACACCGGTGGTTGGTCGGTGGAGAAGACCGGTCCCGGTCAGGCGGTCATCACCCACCACGAAGGCCACGGGACCACCGAGACCCAGAGCGGCCAGCACTGTGGTTGTTCGGACTACCGGACTGATGCGGACCTGGATGCCGAGAACCAGGGCAGTGACTGGGATGTGTTCCCGACCGGGCTGTATCGCTCGGAATGGTCGGAGGCGATGAAGCCGGACCTGGACGGTCATGCCGAAATGGTCGACCGGCACCGATGCCTTAAGACCTTGAAGGCCGCGAAGGCGAAGGCCCGCGAACGGTTCAGGACAAGCGAACCGCCAAGGCAGGCAATGGCCTCTACCGCAGTTGGGTCGGGGACGGAGCCTGCCCAGGTATCGATTGGGCCACTCGCCCCGGTCGGGCAGGTCGGCTACGGCGACATCCCCTACTTAGGAGGCCCGTTCCGGTGGCGACCGGGGCGGGGAAGGAAGAAGCGACGCCAGGCCCCCAACGGTGGCTGCTGATCCCCTTCGAGCTCGAGCCCGAGACCGACACGGGTCCAGGCCCTTCCCCATGCCCGGCACAGCCTCCCCCCACACGGCCCCCAAATCCGAACTACCCACCGAGGCCCCACCTCGCTGTCGCTGCCCGCCTGAACCGCAACCATCACCGAACCGGTCAGTCGAAGAGCCCGCCCAGAGAAGGGCCGTCCTCGTTGTCGCTGCTCGCTTTAACCGTATCCGATCAACCCCGCCACCAGAAGACCATGTCCGCCACGCCTCCATCCCGATCCACGGGATACAAGCCTGGAACGTACGCGTGATCCGCCGGGAGGGGTCCCGACTCGCGCGCAGGCCACGCCCGGTCATATTCGGCATGATGACTCGGCAGAGAACACCGAAGGGGCCCAATGCCGTTCGGCCTTGAGCCCCTTCGAAGCATGGTCCAGGGAGATGGGTCAGCCTAGACAGTCGTACGTCCGTCTGTGGGCGACTAGTGGACGCCGACGGTGCGCGTGCGGCGCATCGAGAGCACGTATTCGACGAGCTTGATGAGCACCTGCTTGGTGGACTCGCGATTGCGCGCGTCGGTGTACATCACGGGGACGTCGTGCGAGATCTGCAGCGCGTCGCGGATGTCGTTGAGCTCGTGGATCTGCTTGCCGTCGAAGCAGTTCACGGCCACCAGGTAGGGAAGCTTGCGGTGTTCGAAGAAGTCGATCACCGAGAAGCAGTCGGCGAGGCGGCGGGTATCGACCAGGACGATGGCGCCGATGGCGCCGCGCACGAGCTCGTCCCACATGAACCAGAAGCGGGTCTGGCCCGGGGTGCCGAACAGGTACAGGATGAGGTCCTGGTCGATGGTGATACGACCGAAGTCCATCGCCACCGTGGTCGTAGCCTTGTCGGGCACCAGGTTGTTGTCGTCGACGCCCTCGGAGGCGGAGGTCATGATCGCCTCGGTCGTCAACGGTGTGATCTCGGAGACCGATCCGACCAAGGTCGTCTTGCCGACGCCGAAGCCTCCGGCGATGACAATCTTGGCAGAGGTCACACGAGAGGTGTCTGCGGGTGAGTTCATTACGGTCTATAGCCTCCTGAGTCCACTGAGGACACGCTCAAGGAGCTCGGTTCCAACCGATCCGTCGCCGCCGTCCGCGTCGAAGCCGGTGGGTTCGTGCACTGCCAACAATCCGTCGGCCGCCATGTCGGCGACCAGCACGCGGGCGACGCCGAGGGGCACCTCCATACGTGCGGCGATCTCGGCCAGCGACTGCAGCCGGCCGCCGCACAAATCGACGATCACCTTCTGTTCCCTACCGCCGAGGAACTGCCCGGACCGGCCGCGCGCGGTGGTCTCCACCAAGGCTTCCAGGGCGATCTCCAATTGGGGCCGCGTGCGGCCGCGCGTGACCGCGTACGGTCTGACGAGTGAGCCGGTCGGCTCATCACCACCGAGGACCATTGTTACCTCCAACCGCGACCCGCAGATCCCACAATCCTTGTGCCGCAGTCTTGTCTGTTATCCATGTACCGGGTGCCAGGGGAGGCACCGGCCCGTCGCCTGGGGATGCGACGGAGGGGTTCACTTGTTCAGTTCGTCCCACTCTTGCTGCCTGCGCTCGAGTGGAGCCTACCGTGCCGCCCGCCCGATCGCCAATCGCGGTGAGAGCTGGGCACTCATCAGCTTCGAGCCGAAGGCGTCAGGGCCTGGCCGACCCGGTCGACCAGGAGGGCCATCTCGTAGCCGACCTGGCCCACGTCGCAGTTCTTCGAGGCCAGCACCGCGAAGGACGAGCCGTCGCTGATGGACATGAGAAACAGGAACCCGCGGTCCATCTCGACGACCGTCTGGAGGACGGCACCGCCCTCGAAGCAGCGGGAGGCGCCCTGGGTCAGGCTCACCAGACCCGAGGTCACCGCCGACAGCTGGTCGGCCCGGTCCCGCGGCAGGTCCCGCGAGGAGGCCAGCAGCAGACCGTCGGCGCTGACCGCGACGGCGTGGGCCACGCCCGGCACGCGTTCGGCGAAGCCGGCCAGCAGCCAGCCCAGGTCCTGGACCGAGGTTCCACCAGTGCTCATCGTTTGCGCTCCTTAGTAGCGTCTTCCGTGTTGCGGTTCAGCGACTCAGTTGCCGTCATTGCCACGTCCTCGCTGGACGCCACGGTGATAGGCCGACAGCAGGCCCCGAATGCCCTCGGGGTTGCGCTTCTGCGCGCTGACGGTCTCCTGTGATTCCTCCACGGCACCGGGAACCAGGCGTTCCATGGGTCGGCGCTTGGGGAGTCCCACCGACGTCGTCTCGTCGACGGTATCGGCGAAGGCGTTGTCGACCCGCGACCAGCCGTCGTCGGCCGCCGTGCGCCAAGCGTAGGAGCCGGGCTCGGATTCGGGGGACGTGAGGCGGCGTCGTTCCAGACCCGAGGCGGCCGGGGGGGGCTCGTCGGCGGGCGTGCTCTGCATTGGCGAGCCTTCCGTGGGCTGCGGAGGGGCGGGCGGTGCCGCCTCCCAAGCCGGGGCAGGGGATTCGGCCGCTTCTGACTGGTCAGCGTAGCGCGGCGCGGATGTCTGCGCCACCTCCGCGGGCGTTTCGGCCGCGGGACGGAAGTTCGACTCGGCGCGCTCGGCCACCAAGGGCGACTCCTCGGTCGGAGGGGCCAGCCCGGCGGGCGGCGCGTCTTCGACCTTCTTCGGCGCGGGCGTGACGGCCTTGAACCAGGCCGACTCGACCTCGCGGAAGATCGGCAGCTCCGTCGTGGCGTCCAATGCGGACACGCGGTCCTTCTTGGCGGCGCGCGGGGCTTCGGTGCCGGTGGGGGCCGCGGCCACGTCGGGCCACGACGGCGGGGCCGGCTCCGGCTCGGGTGTGAACGCCTCGAGCTGGATCTTCGGCAGGGCCACGTGCTCGGAGGAGACGATCTCTCCGGTCACCTCCATGACCTTGCCGCCGGGCTGGCGCTCCTCAGCGAGGCCCCCGGGCCGGAACATGAAGCCCGGCTCTTCGGCTGCGGGCACCTGCGCCTGCTGGCCCTGGTAGCTGTGCTCGCCGGTCAAAGGCTCGACGGGCGCGGGCTCCACGGGCGGACGCGACGGCTGCTGCGGGGCGCTGGGCTGCCACATCGGCTGCGGCGCCGGAGGAGGCGGCGAGTGCGGGCTCGGCTGGGCCACGGTGTCGAACAGGCCCGCCGGGCTCTCGGGCACGCGCGGCAGGTTGCCGGTGTCCATGCCGGACAAGAGCTCGCCGCGGGGACCGCGGTCCTGGCCCTGGCCCTGGCCCTGGCCCTGGAACGAAACGGTCTCGCCGCCGTCCAGGGGCACCCCGCTGCGCGCCCCGCGCTCGGGCAGCCGCGGCTCGGTCAGGACCGCGTCGCCCAGGATGACCTCGGCGACGGTGCCGCGCTGCTCCCCCGCGCGCAGTTCCACCCGCACCTCATGGCGGTTGGCCAGGCGCGCGACCACGACCAGGCCCATCATGCGCGAGGACGCGAGGTCGATCGCGTCGGCCGACTCCGAGAGCTGGCGGTTGATGTCCTCGAGCTGCGCCGGGGGCATGCCGATGCCGATGTCGTTGATGCGCACCCGGATCGCACCCTGCGGGCTGTCGGCCGTGCGCATCTGCTCGGCCTCGACCAGCACCGGGGACTCCGGCGGGGAGAACGCGGTCGCGTTGTCCATGAGCTCCGCGATGAGGTGCACGAGGTCGTTGACCGCGGCCGGGCGGATCTCCCGCTCGGCCTCCAGGTTCCCGAACTCGATACGGGTGTACTGCTCGACCTCGGACTGGGCCGCCTGCAGGATGTCGCCCACGGGCGCCGGGTAGCGCTCCTGGCGGGTGGAGTCCGCACCGGCGAGCACCAGGAGGTTCTCGTCGTTGCGGCGCATGCGGGTCGCGAGGTGGTCGAGTTGGAACAGCTCGGCCAGGCGGTCCGGGTTCTCCTCGCCGCGCTCCAGGTGGTCGAGGTGCCCGATGAGGCGGTCGACCAGGTTCTGGGAGCGGCGGGCCAGGTTGATGAACATCTGCGAGACGTTGGCGCGCAGGGCGGCCTGCTCGGCCGCGATGCGGATCGCCTCGGTGTGGACGATGTTGAACGAGTGCGCCACGTTGCCGATCTCGTCGCGCTGGTCGATGTCGATCACCGCGCCGATGTCGGCCGCGACCTCGTCGGGGGTCCGGTTGCCGATGGTCTCCGCGTCCCGCATCTGCGCCACCGCCTGCGGCAGGCTCACGTGCGCCACGTCGAGCGCGCCCTCGCGCAGGCGCCGCAGGCCCGTCGCCATGTTGCGGGCGATGAGCAGCGCGATCACGGTCGCGATGACGAAGGCCGCCAAGATGAGCACGGCCTCGAGCAGCAGCTGGAAGACCTGCGCCTCGCGGTCGGATCGGGCGTCCTCGAGCACCTGCCGCGACTCGGAGGTGACGAAGTCCAGGCCGTTGTCGAGGATCGCGTTGTAGGAGTCCATGAGCGCGGCGTTGACCTGCAGCGGCTGCTCCGTGCCGGCGTTTCTCGCGTCGTTCTCGAACGTAGACGCCGGCTCGGCCGCCTCGGTGTTGAGACCGCCCTCGTCGAAGAAGAACGCCAGCTGCTGGTCGCGGGAGGCGACGGTCTTGAAGTCCTCTTCGGCCGCCTCGCGCAGCTCCGCGAAGGCGATGAAGGTCTGCCAGCGCGAGTTGTTGATGAACTCGCGGCCGTTGCCGACGTTCAGCGCGATCGCGCGCTCCTCCTCGATGGTCTCGAGGACGGCCGTGGCGGCGGCGATGGCCTGGAGGTTGCGGGCGATCTCGGGGTCGTTGACGATGCGCGAGGAGATGTCGGTGATCGTCACCAGTTCGGCGATGAGCCGTTTGTAGACACGGGAGGCCGCCTCGATCGAGGCGATCGAGGTGCCGGCGCGGTCTTCGGCGGCATTGGCGCGGATCTGGCGGAGGCTGTCGTACTGGGTGCCGACGGCGCCGATGCGGTTGTCGATGTCGGCGGACAGGGACGGGAGCTGGTCGGCCTTCTCGTTGAACGCGGCGAGGGCCTCGTCCGTGGCGGCCTGCTGGGCGTTTACGGTGGCCTCGTCGTACTGGGCCTCGTCGATGCCGTCGACGTAGTCGTCCTCGAGCTGCAGGTTGGTGATGAGCAGGGATCGCTCGACCTGGAGGTTGTATCGGAGGGTGGCGGTCTCGGTGTTGAACTCGACGAGCTTGACCATGTCGTCGGATTCGAACACGCGGCCTGCCAGGTCGTAGAGGCGGAGGCCCGCGACGGCCACCAGCACCACGAGGGGCACCAGGAGGATCAGTCCCAGCTTGGACCGGATTCGCATGTCGGCGATTCGGGGCAGGCCGAGCGGTCCTCGTCGAGCCGCTGAACCCGCACGGTTCGAGCTGCGCTTGCTCACCTTGTCTAGCCTCCTGGGGTGGTCCTCTGTGTCAGACCGATGGGCCTTGCCGGGGCCGGGCTCGGTCGCGGGCCGACGGCGCGCGCCGGCTGCCGTCCTTCCGCCGGGGAGACGGGGGCGGCATGTGAAGCCCAGCAGATTCCATCATGACGAAAGTGGGCGGCGAAATCCAGGGGCGTACTGGAGTACTGAACGCGGTCGCGTTGGCCACCCTGATGCGGGGCGAATACTAAGATACACTGATCTTTTGGACACATGCGTATGCGGTATTCGGTCGATCGGATCAGAAAACCGACTGTTCGGGCGAGCTGATGCAGCCCGCACGGCTGATCCCGATGGACTATATGCGGCTCCTGCGCCGCGGCACGAATCGCGGTGGCGCGAACACGGATCGTGATGACCGTTTCGCCACCTTAGTCCACTCACCGAGCGCGTTCCTCAGAACACGAGCGGGGGACAGATCCGCCATAGCGCGCAGAGGCCCGCAAAGAACTCGCACCTCCTGTGCGACAGACTTCGCCCTCCATTAGGCACGGTTGACCCACGACCCTCAGGAGGCAACCCGATGGATCTGCTCGCAGCGACACTCGAGCACCACCACTTCACCTACGGCTGGCTCAACCCGGTGATGGGCCTCGCCTTCGCCGCGGCCGGATCCTTCCTCGGTCTGTCGGCCTCCCGCTACGCCCGCGCCGCCACCTCCGCTGGAGGGCGCTTCCGCTGGATCCTGATGGCCGCCTTGGCCATCGGTGGGATCGGCATCTGGATGATGCACTTCATCGCGATGATCGGCTTCACTGTCACCGGCGCCGACATCGCCTACGACCCCGCGCTCACCGCCGCCTCCTTCGGACTCGCGGTCGGGGCGGTCGGCGTCGGGTTGTTCGTGTCCGGCGGCGAGCGCGCCGGCTGGCCGCGCTTGGTCCTCGGCGGACTGGTGTGCGGCGCGGGCGTAGTCGGGATGCACTACACGGGGATGGCCGCGATCGCGACCGGCGGGCAGGTCGCCTACGACCCGCGGCTGGTCGCGGCATCGGTCGTGGTCGCGGTGGTCGCCTCGACGGTGGCGCTGCGGTTCACCGCGGTGATCGACCGGCGCGGCAGCATGGCGCTGGCGTCGGCGGTCATGAGCGTCGCGGTGGTGGGCATGCACTACACGGGGATGGCGGCGGTCGAAGTGCAGGGGCCGCCGCGCGCGGACGTCGCGGGTATCAGCCCGCTGGTGCTTTTGCTGCCTATCCTGATCCTGGCACTCATCGCGATCGTCGGGATGGTCTTCGGGGTGCTGGCATCGCCATTGCTCGACGGTGAACCCGGTGCTCACGGTACTGGTGAGTCACATGACCGTCCTAGCGCAACTGTCCGTCTTGCGGATGCAGCCGGACAGTAGTCGTATAAGTTTCGAACCGCGCAGATCGCCTCAGCGCAACATTCCGGATACGGGCCGAGCCCGGGGAGGAAGACCAACGGTGGAACACGTCAGTCACTTCACGTACGGCTGGATCAATCCCATCATGGCCTTCGGATTCGCCTTCGCGGGTTCGATCCTGGCGCTCATGTGCATGACGCAGGCCCGCAGCCAGGACAGCCGGGTGAAGTCCGCGCGCAAGCGCGTCCAGTGGATCACCCTGGCCGCGCTCGCCTTGGGCGGCACGGCCATCTGGATGATGCACTTCACCGCGATGATCGGCTTCAAGGTCGTGGAGTCCGACATCGCGTACGACCCGATGAAGACCTTCCTCAGTCTCGTGGCCTCGATCGGCGCGGTGTTCTTCGGCCTGCTCGTGGCGGGCACGGGCCGGCGCAACACGGTCGTGAAGATCCTCATCGCCGGGCCGATCACGGGCATCGGCGTGGTGATCATGCACTACTCGGGCATGGCGGCCATCAACGTCTCGGGGCACATCAGCCACGACGAGAACTACTTCATCGCCTCCGTGGTGATCGCCGTGGTGGCCGCGACGGCGGCGCTGTTCTGCGGCATGTTCCTCGACGGTTGGCGGTGGCAGTCGGCCGCGGGCGTGATCATGGCGATCGCGGTGTGCAGCATGCACTACACGGGCATGGCCGGCGTGCGGGTGACCCTCTACAACGAGGGCCGCGACTCGGTGGAGGGCATCGACCCGATCATGCTCATCCTGCCGATCCTCGGCGTCGCCACGATCGGGATCATCGTGCTCCTCTTCGCGCTCATGGGAACCACACCGAAGACGGTGTCCCAACGCGAGCAGCTGGGGATCGAGCTCGCGGATGAGGAGGCGCCGCCGACGGCGACCGGCGCGATCCCGGTGGACAAGCTGCGCGGCCCCCAGCCGCGCGGCGGCAACCGGGCGGGGCGGGTGCGCAACAAGAGCGAGCGCGCGCAGAGCCGGGTCCCGGACCAGCGTTCGACGCCGCCGACCGCTCCGGTCCCGCCATCGGTGGGCGGCCACGACGGCCCGCTGATCGTGCCGGACCGTCCCGGCACGCGCACGCAGCGTTCGTTCCGGCAGGCAGAACTGGAGCGGACCGCCGAGCACTTCGACATCACGCCGCGCCAGACCCCACGGCGTTAACCCAGCCCTCGCACCCGTCAAGCAGCGGGAACGGCCT
>DATABR010000332.1:0-5487 GCA_036259435.1 Glycomyces sp. | reverse complement strand
GGCCCCCCCCCCCACCGCAATGCCTGACACTGGCACTCGTGGACGACAATGCCGTCGTCGGAGAAGAGGCACGACCATGTTCCGCAAAATCCTCGTCGCCAACCGGGGCGAGATCGCGATCCGGGCCTTCCGCGCCGCTTACGAACTGGGCGCTGGAACGGTCGCGGTGTTCCCGCACGAGGACCGCGGCTCACTGCACCGGCTCAAAGCCGACGAGGCCTACGAGATCGGCGAACCCGGGCATCCGGTGCGGGCATATCTGTCGGTCGAGGCGATCGTGGACGCCGCCCTTCGGGCCGAAGCCGACGCGGTCTACCCCGGTTATGGCTTTCTCTCGGAGAACTCGGCGCTGGCTCGGGCCTGCGCCGAGGCGGGCATCGCCTTCGTCGGGCCCTCGGCCGAGACACTGGATCTGACGGGGAACAAGGCCAGAGCGGTGGCGGCGGCACGGGACGCAGGCGTCCCGGTGCTCGCTTCCTCCGCGCCGTCGACCGATATGGACGAACTCGCGGCGGCTGCTGAAACGATCGGGTTCCCCGTGTTCGTCAAGGCCGTCGCCGGAGGCGGCGGCCGAGGCATGCGCAAAGTCGACGACCGCGCGAACCTACGGGAGGCGATCGCGGCGGCCTCGCGCGAAGCCGAGTCGGCCTTCGGCGACGCGACGGTGTTCATCGAGCAGGCCGTCGTCGACCCGCGCCACATCGAAGTGCAGATCCTCGCCGACGGACGCGGCGAGGTGATCCACCTCTTCGAGCGCGACTGCTCGCTGCAGCGCCGCCATCAGAAGGTCATCGAGCTGGCCCCGGCCCCGAACCTCGACCCGGCGATCCGGGAACGGATCTGCGCCGACGCGGTGGCCTTCGCGACCGCGATCGGTTACCGCAACGCAGGAACCGTCGAATTCCTGCTCGATCGGTCCGGGCGCCACGTGTTCATCGAGATGAACCCCCGCATCCAGGTCGAGCACACCGTCACCGAAGAAGTCACCGATGTGGACCTCGTCCAGTCGCAGCTGCGGATCGCGGCGGGCGAAAGCCTCGCCGACCTCGACCTGGCGCAGGACCGGATCCGCCTCCGCGGCGCGGCCATGCAGTGCCGCATCACCACCGAAGACCCCGCGAACGACTTCCAACCCGACACGGGCACGATCTCGGCCTACCGCTCGCCCGGCGGTTCGGGCATCCGGCTCGACGGCGGGACGACCTTCGCGGGCACCGAGATCAGCGCCCACTTCGACTCGATGCTGGTGAAGCTCACCTGCCGGGGCCGCGACTTCGCCGCCGCCGCGAGCCGCGCCCGCCGCGCGGTGGCCGAGTTCCGCATCCGCGGCGTGGCCACGAACATCCCGTTCCTGCAAGCGGTCCTAGACGACGAGGACTTCAAGGCCGGACGCGTGACCACCTCGTTCATCGAGGAGCGCCCGGAGCTGCTCACCGCGCGCGGCTCGGCCGACCGCGGCACCAGGCTGCTGCGCTACCTGGCCGACATCACGGTCAACCGGCCCCACGGCGAACGCCCGAAACTGCCCGATCCGGCCGTGAAGATCCCCGACACGCCGGTGGAGGTCGAGCCTCCGGACGGCTCGAGGCAGCGGCTCGCCGAACTCGGACCCGAAGGCTTCGCGAGCTGGCTCCGCGCCTCACCGCGGCTGGCGGTCACCGACACGACCTTCCGTGACGCCCATCAGTCGCTGCTGGCCACCCGGGTGCGCACAAAGGACCTGCTGGCGATCGCGCCCGCGGTCGCCCGGACGTGCCCCGAACTGCTGTCACTCGAGTGCTGGGGCGGGGCCACTTATGATGTGGCCCTGCGGTTCCTGGCCGAGGACCCCTGGGAGCGCCTGGCCGCCCTACGTGAGGCGGTGCCAAATATCTGCCTTCAGATGCTGCTGCGCGGCAGGAACACGGTCGGCTACACCCCCTACCCGGTCGAGGTCACCGACGCGTTCGTCGCCGAGGCCGCCGCGACCGGGATCGACATCTTCCGGATCTTCGACGCCCTCAACGACGTCGACCAGATGCGCCCCGCGATCGACGCGGTCCGCTCCACCGGTACCGCGGTCGCCGAGGTGGCGCTCTGCTACACCGGCGACCTGTCCGACCCGCGCGAGGACCTTTACACGCTCGACTACTACCTGCGGCTGGCCGAACGGATCGTCGCCTCCGGAGCCCACGTGCTCGCCGTCAAGGACATGGCCGGGCTGCTGCGCGCACCTGCCGCGGCGAGGCTGGTCTCGGCGCTGCGGGCCGAGTTCGATCTGCCGGTGCACCTGCACACCCACGACACCCCCGGCGGTCAGCTCGCGACCTACCTCGCCGCGGTCCAGTCGGGGGTCGACGCGGTCGACGGGGCCGTGGCCTCGATGGCGGGAACCACCAGCCAGCCCGCCCTGTCGGCGATCGTGGCCGCCACCGACCACTCCGAGCACGCCACCGGGCTCGACCTCGGAGCGGTCGGGGACCTGGAGCCCTATTGGGAGGCCGTGCGCCGGATCTACGCGCCCTTCGAAGCCGGGCTCGCCGCCCCGACCGGCCGCGTCTACCACCACGAGATCCCCGGCGGGCAGCTCGCGAACCTGCGGACGCAGGCGATCGCGCTCGGACTCGGGGACCGGTTCGAGGACATCGAGGCGATGTACGCCGCGGCCGACCGGATGCTGGGACGGCTGGTGAAGGTCACCCCGTCCTCAAAGGTCGTCGGCGACCTCGCCCTGCACCTGGTCGGCGCCGGAGTCGACCCGAAGGCGTTCGAATCCGATCCCGACCGATACGACATCCCAGACTCGGTTGTGGGTTTCCTCCGAGGCGGACTCGGATCGCCGCCCGGCGGCTGGCCCGAACCATTCCGCACCAAGGCACTCCGGGGGCGGGCCGAGCCGCGCCCGATGACCGCGCTGACGCCCGCCGATGTCGAGGGGCTCGCATCGGACCGGCGCACCGCGCTCAACCGGCTGCTGTTCCCCGGCCCGGCAAAGGAGTTCGAGGCCCACCGCGAACAGTTCGGCGACACGGGCATCCTGGCGTCGAAGGACTTCTTCTACGGACTGCGGCCGGGTCAGGAGCACGCGATCGACCTCGAACCGGGGGTGCGACTCCTGATCGAACTCGAGGCGATCGGCGAACCGGACGAACGGGGCATGCGAATCGTCGTGGCCATGCTCAACGGACAGATGCGGCCGATCTCGGTGCGCGACAGGGCCGTCGCCTCCGACCTGCCGAGCGCTGAGCGGGCCGACCCGGCCGTCCCCGGCCACGTCCCCGCGCCCTTCACCGGCGTGGTCACCCTGGTCGTCGGCGCAGACGAGGCGGTCGAGGCCGGGCAGGTCGTGGCCACCATCGAGGCCATGAAGATGGAAGCCTCGATCACCGCCCCCAAGAGCGGGACCGTGGCCCGCCTGGCCATCGACACCGTCCAACAAGTCCAAGGCGGCGACCTCCTCGTCGTTCTCGATTGACGATCGACCGAATGGCGAAGGCGGCGCCCGGAACCCGTTGATGCCCTGAGGGTTCCAGCTCGCCGCCGAGTCGGATCGGGACGGCCGACTGCGTAGACAGCACACCAGGCAGTCCGCAGCAGCGGCAGGGTGCTCTCGGTGTTCGGCGGATCCACAGCGGACGGCGGCCAGGTAACTCAGTGGGCCGACACCGGCGCCCTCGATCAGCAGTGGCGGCTCGTCCAGGTCGGGTGAGTCCATACGGTAGTGCGCCACGGGCGATCCACTGGTCGATTCGGTTTCGTACCGGCATTGCCGAACCTGGTCTCCACCGCCAAGAGAACGGCTCCGTTCCTGATTGGACGAACCTGGAGCGGTCGAAGGGCGTTACATCTGACCCTGCCCCCCATTGACAAGATATTGATCGTTAGCTATTGTGTCTATCACGTTTGAATCGTTTCAAACATGAGTGCAATCGGTGCCCCTGGCAGGTGCCATTACCGACGAGTGGGCGGCCACCGAGTGCGGGCCTCCCACGCCCATCAATGGAGATGTGGGGAGCAAGATTGACCACACTGGACACTCCTCGCGAGCCGGTAACGCCGGGGCGCCCTGCCCGAAGCGGCACTCGGGTCGAACGCTGGTACGGATGGTTCGACGCCATAGCCTTCGTCGGCCTGCTGAACCTGCTGGCCATCGCCTTCACGCTGGCGGGCGGGATCGCTTTCGGCTGGGCGCCCGCGCTGGCCGCCGCGGCGTCGTGCAGTCGGACCAGGTTGCGGGGCGACGATCAACGCCTCATGCGCGCCTTCGCCTCCCAATGGCGCAGGCAGCTCGTGCACGCCAATCTGCTCGCCGCGCCGTCCGCCGCCGCTCTCATGTGCCTCGGCGTGAGCCTTGCCGCCCTGTCTGGACAGTTCGCTCCAAGGTGGCTCGAAGCCGCGCTCGTCGCGGCCGCCGCCGTCTGCCTTGCGCATCTCGTGCTCGTGCTGACCATGGACGCCCACTACGACCTGCGCCGCGTGCAATGCATCCGACTGGCCTGGGCCTTCATCGTGCGGTTCCCCGGTGCGCCCCTCCTCCTCATCGCCACGACCGCCCTGGTCATCGCGATCACCGCCTTCGTACCCGGGCTGCTGCCCGTGGTCTCCATCGGCGTGTGGGTGCACCTGTGCACCGCGCTCTGCCTCTCCTTCTACGCCGCGAACGACCGGAACCTTCCGGCCGAGACCTGACCCCTGTCGGCGACAACGCCGAACGAAATCCCCACTGGTGAAAGGACCCCTTCATGACAACAAGAAAGCGCATACCGCTGGCAGTGCTCGCGGTCGGCAGCCTCGCGCTGACCGCCTGCACTGACGGCGGCTCCGGCGAAGGCGACCCGCTGGAGACCCTCGACATCATGGCGCCCTACTTCTCCGAGGTGCCGCCGGAGGAGGACGACCCGATCGACAAGGCGCTCACCGAGATCGCCGGCGTCGACCTCAGCGTCCAATGGGTGCCGAACAGCGATTACGGCGACCGGACCAACGTCACCCTCGCAGGCGACGAGATCCCCGACGTCATGGTGATCCAAGGCAAGGACCAAGGCTTCGTCCAGACCGCCGAGGCGGGCGGGTTCTGGGACCTCACCGACCACCTCGCCTCCGGCGACTACCCGGGCCTCGTCACCGAGAACCCCGAGGTCCAAGAGGCCTCCAGCGTCAACGGCAAGGTCTACGGCGTGTACCGCGCCCGGGACGTCATCCGGCACAGCATCATCCTGCGCGCCGACTGGCTCGCCAACCTGGGCCTGGAACTGCCCGAGACCACCGACGACCTCTACGAGATCGCCCGCGCGTTCACCGAGGACGACCCGGACGGCAACGGCGAGGACGACACCTACGGCATGATCAACATCGCCTGGGGCGGACTCGGCAACGGCAGCCCGTACGACGCCATAGAGGTCTGGCACGGCTCGGGCAACCTGTGGCGGGACGAGGGCGGCGAACTCGTCCCCTCCTTCACCACCGACGAGTGGTTGCAGGCGCTGGAGTACGAGCGGGATCTGGTCC
>DATABR010000331.1:0-3813 GCA_036259435.1 Glycomyces sp. | reverse complement strand
ACCCGCGAACGGGTCATGCAGGCCGCCGCACAGCTCTCCTTCTCCCCCAACTCGCTCGCCCGCGGGCTCCTGGCCGGGCGCACCGGCACCGTCGGGCTCCTCACCTCGGACCTGGTGGGCCGCTTCAGCCTCCCGATCCTCATGGGCGCCGAGGACGCGTTCGGCGCGGGCCAGGTCTCGGTGTTCCTGTGCGACGCGCGAGGCGACGCGATCCGCGAACGGCACCACGTGCAGGCGCTGCTCAGCCGCCGCGTGGACGGCCTCATCGTGGTCGGCTCCTCCACTGATCCCCGGCCGCACCTGGCCGAGGCGGTGGACGTGCCCGTGGTGTACGTGTACGCGCCCTCCGACAATCCCGAGGACCTGTCGATCGTGCCTGACAACGTGGGCGCGGGCCGGATGGCCGTCGAGCACCTCATCGCCTGCGGCAGAAACCGGATCGCGCACATCAGCGGAGCCCGCCACTACAGCGCCGCCCTCGACCGCGCGGCCGGCGCACAGGAGGCACTGGACGCGGCCGGACTGGCGCTCGTCGGCGAGGTCGCTTACGGGGCTTGGGAAGAGGGTTGGGGCCGGGCCGCGGCCGGGATGCTCCTCGACCGCGAGCCGGACGTGGACGCGGTGCTGTGCGGCTCCGACCAGGTGGCCCGCGGCGTGCTGGACACGCTGCGCGAGCGCGGCCGCCGCGTCCCCGAGGACGTGGCGGTGATGGGTTTCGACAACTGGGAAGTGCTCACTTCGGGCGCGAGGCCCCGGTTGACCAGTGTGGACATGAACCTGGAGGAGCTCGGCCGAGCCGCCGCCAGGGCCCTGTTCGAGGCCATCGACGCCGAGCACGGCCGCGGCCTCCACACCGTCCAGTGCCGCGTGGTCGTCAGAGGATCCACCGCGGCCGCGGCTTAAGGCCGCTGCTCCCCCGGTCACGACCGCGACGGCTGCGGCTCGCGTCGCCTGCTCAGGGCCGCCCGGGAACATGGCAGTCGACGAGGTGGTCGTCGACCATGCCGATCGCCTGCATCATCGCGTAGGCCGTGGTCGGGCCCACGAACCGGAAGCCGCGCTTCTTGAGCGCCTTCGAGAGCGCCGTGGACTCAGGGGTCGCCGCGGCGATGTCGGCGATCCGTTTCGGGCGCTCGCGCCGCTCGGGCGCGAAGGACCACACGAGGTCACTGATGCCGTCATCGAGTTCCCTGGCGGCCTTGGCGTTCGCGATCGTCGCGGCGATCTTGGCGCGGTTGCGCACGATCCCGGCATCGGCGAGCAACCGCTCGGCGTCGGCCTCGGTGTACTGGGCCACGGTCGCTATGCGGAAGCCCCCGAAGGCCGCGCGGAACGCTTCCCTCTTGCGCAGGATCACCAGCCATGACAGACCCGACTGGAAGGCCTCCAGGCTGATCCGCTCGAACACGGCGTCGTCGCCGCGCACCGGCGCGCCCCACTCCTGGTCGTGATAGTCCCTGTAGATCTCCGGCTCGGCGCCCCACGGGCACCGCGCCAGGCCGTCCCCGTCCCCATTCACGGCATCGCTCACCGTTCACTCCCGTCCCTTGTGCGAACCGTCCCGAGCCTACGCGCCGCCACCGACATGCCCTCGCCGCCGAAACCGGCTGGCTTATTGCAAGGTACTTGCAATAGAGTGGTCGGGTACCGAGCACCCCGGAGGAGCCCCATGTCCACGCCCGCCAGCGCCGCACACTCGATTCCCGACCTGGTCGAGGCCTGGGGCCGCGGTCGCGCCGTCTCGCGGGTCACCGCGCAGCCGGTCCCGATCCCGGGCGGAATCGAGGCGGCGGTCGGCCGACCCAGCGCCGAGATCCGTCAGGTCTTCCACACCTTCACGCTCGGGTCGCTCGCGGCCGCGGCCGAGCGGCTGTCCGAGCCTGACCGCCAGATCATGATCGCCGGGCCGACCGAGCTGCTGCGCGAAGCCGTACCGACGGCTTGGACGATGGGCCCCGCCGGGCACCTCATGACCGCACCCTTTGCGCCGACGCCGTTCACCGTCGCGGATGAGTACCGGCTCACCGTCGAGACGGAGGGCGGGCTCACCGTGGCGCGGGCCTTCCATGCGAACGGCGACCTCGCTGCCTCGGCGCGCTTGGGCCGGTCCGGGGAGTTCGGCGTCTTCGACAAGGTCGTCACCGCCCCGGCCCACCAGCGTCGGGGCCTCGGCTCGACGCTCATGCGCGCCCTCGCGAACCACGCCTTCGCACTGGGCATGCGCACCGGACTCCTGGTCGGCAGCGACGACGGCCGCGCTCTGTACGAGCACCTGGGCTGGACCTACGTCTCCGATTTCCCAGGAGCCCGCAGCAAGGGCAGCTAATTCGTTGGCCGCCCGCGGCGGCCCGCTGCGAGGGTGGTGCCCATGACCACCGAATCCGAGTCTCGCTGGCGCGAGGCGAACCGGGCCATGTGGGACGAGCGGGTCCCGATCCATGCCGCCAGTGCGTTCTACGACCAGGAGTCCTTCCGCTCGGGGAAGGACCACGTCGCAGGCTTCCAGGCCGACGAGGTCGGCGATGTGACAGGCAAGCGACTGCTGCACCTCCAGTGCCACATGGGCCAGGACACGCTCTCGTGGGCGCGGCGCTGGGCCGCCCGCGTGGTCGGATTGGACTTCTCCGAACCGGCGGTCGAGGTCGCCCGGAACCTGGCGGCCGATCTCGGCTACGGACCCGAAGAGGCCGAGTTCGTCGCCGCCGACGTCTACGACGCCCGGTCGGCGATTCCTGACGAGGCCTTCGACATCGTCTACACCGGCATCGGCGCACTGTGCTGGCTGCCCGACATCGGGCGCTGGGCCGAGGTGGCCGCGTCACTGGTCGCGCCTGGAAAGTTCCTGTACCTGCCGGAGTTCCACCCGCTCTGCAACGTCCTCGACTGGGACACCGGCACCCGGTTCATGCGCGATCACCTCAGCCGGGAGCCGGTCGTCGTCGACGAGCCGGGCACGTACGTCGACTTCGAGGCCCGGACCGAGCACAACCTCAGCTACGAGTGGAACCACACGATCGGCGCGGTGGTCTCGGCCCTGGCGGCGAACGGGCTGCGCATCGAGTTCCTGCACGAGTTCGACTGGACGCTCTTCAAGCAGTTCGGCACACTCGAGCGCGCAGACGATGCCTACCGCCAGCCGGAGGGCACTCCGAAAGCGCCGCTCATGTACTCGCTGAAGGCCTTCAAGCTCGAGTGAACCGACGCGCGCTAGTTTTCCGAGGCTTCTCTGATCCTCCTCTCAGTCCTGCCGAGATATCCAGACTGAACATTGTCGGGACGACAAGGTGAGGGGAGCGTGGCCGTGGCTGCGAAGAACGAGGCGATGACGATCGATGCGGGACTGGCGTACAAGGGCCGCCCATACGCGAAGCCGGACGAGGAGCTGGTGGACCAGGGCCTGCTGTTCGACATCGGGACCATCCTGAGTCGGCGCGGTGTGCCTTTCGCGAGCGCGGGACTGGCGGTCGCCGGGCGGGCGGCGTGCAACGACGATTCCGACGGCAGCAGCAGTGCCACCGATGCGGCGACCGACTCGACGGCCTCGGGCGATCTCACCGAGATCCCCGAGGAGACCGCGGGCCCGTACCCGGGCGACGGATCGAACGGCGCGGACGTGCTCGAGCAGAGCGGCGTGGTGCGCGGCGACATCCGTTCGAGCTTCGGCGCCGGCAGGGCCACGGCCGAGGGCGTGGGCGTGGACTCCTCGACCGAGGCCGGAGGCGGCGTGTCCGCGCCGTCCGGCGGTGGCGCGCCGAGCGACGGCGAGATGCCGTCGGGTGACTCATAAGCCGGGCAATGCGCTGAGGCCGCTAC
>DATABR010000330.1:0-5503 GCA_036259435.1 Glycomyces sp. | reverse complement strand
TGGCCGGGCACGAACTCGTTGAAGAGGATCTTCTCCGAGAGCGTGTCCTCGATCTCGCGCTGGATCGTGCGGCGCAGCGGCCGCGCGCCCAGCACCGGGTCGTAGCCCTTGTGCCCCAGGTACAGCTTCGCGTTGTCCGTGAGCTCCAGGGCCATGTCGCGGTTCGCGAGCTGGTCCTCGATGCGCTTGACCATCAGGTCGACGATCGAGACGATCGCATCCTGCGTGTGCTTGGGGAACACGATCGTGTCGTCGATGCGGTTGAGGAACTCGGGGCGGAAGTGGTTCTTCAGCTCCTCGTTCACCTTCTCCTTCATCCGGTCGTAGTCCCCGCCCTCGCTCGCGTCCGCCTGGAAGCCCAGCGACACGGCCTTGCCGACGTCCCTCGTACCGAGGTTCGTGGTCAAGATCAGCACCGTGTTCTTGAAGTCCACGATGCGGCCCTGCCCGTCGGTCAGGCGACCGTCCTCGAGGATCTGCAGGAGCGTGTTGAACACGTCCGGGTGGGCCTTCTCGATCTCGTCGAACAAGACCACGCTGAACGGCTTCCTGCGGACCTTCTCGGTGAGCTGCCCGCCCTCGTCGTAACCGACGTAGCCGGGAGGCGCACCGACCAGGCGCGAGACCGTGTAGCGGTCGTGGAACTCGGACATGTCGAGCTGGATCAGCGCGTCCTCAGAGCCGAACAGGAACTCCGCGAGCGCCTTCGCCAACTCGGTCTTACCGACACCGGACGGGCCGGCGAAGATGAACGAGCCGGAGGGACGCTTCGGGTCCTTGAGCCCGGCGCGGGTGCGCCGGATCGCCTTGGAGACCGCCTTGACGGCGTCCTCCTGCCCGATGATGCGCTTGTGGATCTCCTCCTCCATGCGCAGCAGGCGGGAGGTCTCCTCCTCGGTCAGCTTGTAGACCGGGATGCCGGTCCAGTTCGCGAGGACCTCGGAGATCATCTCCTCGTCGACCTCGGTGACCTGGTCGAGGTCGCCGGCCTTCCACTCCTGCTCGCGCTTGGCGCGCTTCTCGTGCAGGCGCTTCTCGGTGTCGCGCAGACGCGCGGCGGCCTCGAAGTCCTGGGCGTCGATCGCCGACTCCTTCTGGCGGCGCGTCTCGGCGATCTCCTCGTCGATCTCGCGCAGGTCCGGCGGAGCGGTCATCCGGCGGATGCGCATCCGCGCGCCCGCCTCGTCGATGAGGTCGATGGCCTTGTCCGGCAGGAACCGGTCCGAGATGTACCGGTCGGCGAGCGTCGCCGCCTGCACCAGGGCGCCGTCGGTGATCGACACGCGGTGGTGCGCCTCGTAGCGGTCCCGCAGGCCCTTGAGGATCTCGATGGTGTGCGCCAGGGACGGCTCGGCCACCTGAATCGGCTGGAAACGGCGCTCCAGCGCGGCGTCCTTCTCGAGGTACTTGCGGTACTCGTCGAGCGTGGTCGCGCCGATCGTCTGCAGCTCGCCTCGCGCCAGCATCGGCTTGAGGATCGAGGCCGCGTCGATCGCGCCCTCGGCGGCCCCCGCGCCGACGAGCGTGTGGATCTCGTCGATGAAGAGGATGATGTCCCCGCGGGTCTTGATCTCCTTGAGGACCTTCTTCAGCCGCTCCTCGAAGTCGCCGCGGTAACGCGAACCGGCCACCAGGGCGCCCAGGTCCAGCGTGTACAGCTGCTTGTCCTTGAGCGTCTCGGGGACCTCGCCCTTGGTGATCGCCTGCGCCAAGCCCTCGACGGCGGCGGTCTTGCCGACGCCGGGCTCGCCGATGAGCACCGGGTTGTTCTTGGTACGGCGGGAAAGGACCTGCATGACGCGTTCGATCTCGCGCTGGCGGCCGATCACGGGGTCGAGCTTCCCGTCGCGCGCGGCCTGCGTGAGGTTGCGGCCGAACTGGTCGAGCACGAGCGAACCGGACTGCTGCGCCTCGGTGGAGGTGCCGCCGGCCGTGGCGCCCGCGGGCTCCTTGCCCTGGTAACCCGACAACAGCTGCAGCACCTGCTGGCGCACGCGGTTGAGGTCCGCACCGAGCTTGATGAGGACCTGGGCGGCCACGCCCTCGCCCTCGCGGATCAGGCCGAGCAGAATGTGCTCGGTGCCGATGTAATTGTGGCCCAACTGCAGTGCTTCACGCAAGCTGAGCTCGAGGACCTTCTTCGCCCTCGGGGTGAAGGGGATGTGACCGGACGGGGCCTGCTGGCCCTGACCAATGATCTCCTCGACCTGCTGGCGGACGCCTTCGAGGGAGATGCCCAGGCTCTCCAGGGCCTTCGCCGCCACGCCCTCGCCCTCGTGGATGAGGCCGAGGAGGATATGTTCCGTGCCGATGTAGTTGTGGTTGAGCATCCTGGCTTCTTCTTGCGCCAAGACGACCACGCGTCGGGCACGGTCCGTAAACCGTTCAAACATGCGCTTCTGCTCCTCGCGTCCGCCGCTACTTGTCGTCGTTACTGGTCGTGGCTTGCAAAACCCTGTGGGTACACCTTATCTCCCGGGTCCGCGGACGACGGGTGCCACGTGGGTGACAACAAGCGTGCACCTTCGACCATTCCCGGTGATAAAACGTTCGCTGTGAGCGCAATACCCGGGCCCGCGCCGCCGCAATCCAATTGATGGTGCCCGCCGGGTGTGACACTCCCTCTGGAGGCCGCGCGCGAAAAACGCCCGCCCCCAGGTGAGGAGCGGGCGCGAAGTCGGGTCTCGGCTGCCTGACTAGTGGTGCGCGGCGTTGTATTCCTCGACGATCGCCTGCGGGATGCGTCCACGCGGCGAGACGCGCTTGCCGTTGCGCTCAGCCCACTCACGGATGGCCTTGTTCTGCTCACGGTCCACAGTCTGGCGGCGCGGAGCGGCGGAGCCGCGGACCGGGCCGCGAGGGGCGCCCAGGCTGTATCGGCCAAGACGTGTGCCGGCCTCTTGGAATTTCTCCAACGCGTCGCGCAGTTCCTTCGCATGCGAGGTGGAGAGATCGATCTCGTAGGCCTGCCCGTCGATAGCGAATTTGACGGTCTCCTCAGCCTTGCTGCCGTCGATATCGTCGATCAGGATGACCTGTGTCTTCTTCGCCATAGCAAATTCCTCTCGAGTAGCGACTACCGCTGCCGGGACAACCGTCTTGCTAGTGCCAGAGCATATACGAGTCCATTAGCGAAGGGAAAGAGGGTAGAGCGATTCACTTGTGAATACGCGGCTACCGTCCAGGCACGCGGCGAGTTGCATACGACCAACGCTCCCGGAGGGGCAAAAAGGGACCGCGCCGGCGACGAAGGCGGTGAATTCGCCAGTCGCACGGCGCGGTGCCATTGCTTTGCTATTCGGGTTTCACCAGCGGGAAGAGGATGGTCTCTCGGATACCGAGTCCGGTGAGCGCCATAAGCAACCGGTCGATTCCCATGCCCATGCCGCACAGCGGCGGGAGGCCGTACTCCATCGCGCGCAGGAAGTCCTCATCGACGCCCATCGCCTCATCGTCGCCCTTCGCGGCCAGTCTGGCCTGGGCTTCCAGGCGCTCGCGCTGGATCACCGGGTCGATGAGCTCCGAATAGCCCGTGCCGAGTTCGAAGCCGCGTACGTACAGGTCCCATTTCTCGGTGAGACCGGGAGTGTCGCGGTGACCGCGCGTGAGCGGCGAGGTCTCCTCCGGGTAGTCGAACACGAACGTGGGCTCGTGCAGGTGGTCGGAGACCAGCAGCTCGAACAATTCCTCCGCGAGTTTCCCCGGACCCCACTTGGGGTCGACGCCGAGTTCGACTTTCTCCGCGTAACGACGCAGCGTCTCCAGCGGCGTGTCCACGGTCACGGATTCCCCGAGCGCTTCGGAAAGGGACCCGAACATGGTGATCTCGGCCCAATCGCCGCCGAGATCGAACTCGGAGCCGTCGGCGAGTACCACCGTCTCGCTCCCGAACACCGATCGGGCCGCCCCTTGAATGAGCGACTTGGTGAGCCCGGCGATGGTGCGGTAGTCGCCGTAGGCCTGATACGCCTCGAGCATCGCGAACTCCGGCGAATGCGACGAGTCGGCGCCCTCGTTGCGAAAGTTGCGGTTGATCTCGAATACGCGGTCGATACCGCCGACCACGCACCTTTTCAGATAGAGCTCGGGGGCGATGCGCATGTACAGGTCGATGTCGTAGGCGTTCATGTGCGTCACGAACGGCCGCGCGGTGGCCCCGCCCGGCTGCACCTGCATCATCGGCGTCTCGACCTCGATGAAGTCGCGGTCGTCGAGCTGCTCGCGCAGGGAGCGGATGACCTTGGCCCGGCTGCGGGCGGTCGCGCGCGCCTCGGGGCGCACGATGAGGTCGACGTAGCGCTGGCGGACGCGTGTCTCCTCGGCGAGCGGCTTGTGAGCCACCGGGAGCGGGCGCAGGGCCTTCGCGGTGATCGCGAAGGAGTCGGCCATGACCGACAGCTCACCTCTCTTGGAGGTGACGACCTCGCCGGTGACGCCGATGTGGTCGCCGATGTCGGCCAGGCGCTTCCAGTCCTCGAGCGCCTCCGCGCCGACCTTGCCCAGAGAGAGCATCACCTGGAACTCGGTGCCGTCGCCGTCCCGCAGGCGAGCGAAGCAGAGCTTCCCGGCGGTGCGCACGAAGATCACCCGTCCGGTGGTGGCGACGGTGACGCCGGAGGACTCGCCGTCGGCCAGGCCCGCGAACTGCTCGCGCAGCTGAGCGAGCGTGTGCGTGCGCGGATAGCCGAGCGCGTACGGCTGCTTGCCTTCCGCGAGGAGGGCGGCGCGCTTCTCGCGCCGGATCTTCATCTGCTCGGGAAGTTCGTCGCCGCTGTCGGGTGTCTGCTCGTGCTCGGTCACGTGTTCAAGGGTAAATGTCGCCGACTCGGCTCAGCATGCGAGTTTCGCCTCATCGCGCCGTGTCACACGCCTGCCCCTCGCGGTCGGGCGCGGCGAGCCTCGAACCCCCGAACACAAGGGTGCCGCAGAGGTGCGACAGGGCGCCGCGACGACCGCGCCCCGCGCTCGGGTGCGTCGTGCGCCCAGGCCCCTGAACACAAGAGTGCTCCCGAGGTATGACACCGCTCGGGCCGGCTGTACCCCGCGCCCAGGCGGGGCGCGCCGCAGGACCCCGATCACAAGAGTGACTCGAGGGACCGACATTGCCACGTCAGTCGGCCAGGAGCGGGCGTTCGATGGCGAAGGCCGGGTAGCCGACGACCCGGTCCGGGCGGCCCGCCGTGTCGGCCGAGGTCGCCAGCGCGAGCTGTCTCGGGCGCCTGCCGGTGGCGTCGGCCCAGGCGAGGGTGCCGCGCAGGGCGAAGACGCCGCAGGCGTGCTGCGGAGCGATCTCTCTGGGGCGCAGGCTGCGGATCGCCTCGGCGGTCGCGGCGTCGATGCGTTCGGCCGTGGCCTGGTCGTGGTAGTGCGACAGGTCGGTGGAGCACACGAGCACCGTGCCCTCGTCGGCCTCTTCGAGCAGTGCCGCGATGATGCGGGCGGCGTCGGGCGTCTGGCTCATGCCGCACGCGACCGGTGTCACCTCGATGTCGTCGCCGAGGGC
>DATABR010000329.1:0-7732 GCA_036259435.1 Glycomyces sp. | reverse complement strand
GCCCCGGCCAAGAACGGCCGGGGCCCCGCTGTCCTCTTCGGACCGCGCCGACCCGCCTCGGTCTTGCGCGGCCACGTCCTATTCGGCGGGTTCGATGCCGCCTTCGAGGATGCGGATCATGATCGGGTTGTCGAAGTAGATGTCGTTGAGCTTGTACGCACCCGGGTCGACCGCCTTCACGCGCTCGCCCTCGATCGCGTAGCTGACGCGCTGGTTCAGGAACAGCGGCAGGCGCGGCAGTGTCTCGTTGAAGACGATGCCGAGGATCTTGTTCGCCTCGGTCTGCTCCGCCTCCGTGCCCTGCTGCGACTTGCGGTACAGCTCCTCGACGTTCACCGTGCCCTGGGTCGCGGTCGTCACCGCGTCCACCGGCACGCCCATGCCCGGGGCGTCCGAGGTGAGCGAGTTGTCGGTGAACCACGCCATCTGCCACGAGCCGTACACATACGGCACGAACGGGTTGGCCCACTGGCGCACCGCGATGTCGAAGTCGCCCGCGCCCCAGATGCCCCACGGGTTGTCCTCGGGCACGTTCTCGTAGCCGACGTGCAGCCCGAACTCGGTCAGCTGCGCCGCGGCCTGCTCGCCGGTGAGCGTGAAGTCCGTCCAGCCCTCGACGCCGATGATGGTGTACTCGGCCAGGGACCCGTCCGGCTTGTGCCAGCCGTCCGACTCCTTCGTCCAGCCCGCGCCCTCGAGCAGACCCGTGGCCTTGTCGTGGTCGGTCGCGTAGTGCTCCAGCTCGACGTCGTCGAACAGGCCCTCGGCGTGCGGGTCCGGCAGGCCCGTGTAGGTCGCCGGGAGGTAGTAGCCGCCCGCGCCCTTCGCGATCTCGCCGATCGACTCGGTGTCGAAGACGTACTGGAACGCCTTGCGCACGTCCGCGTCCGCGAATTCGGGGAAGCGGCCCTCGTTGAGCATCAGGCCGATGCCGTCGTAACCGGGGGTCGAGAGCTCCTTGAGCCCTTCGACGTCTTCGATCGTCTGGCGATCGGTCGCGCCGAGCACCTGCGTCGAGTAGTCCACTTCCCCCTGGAGTAGGAACTGCACCGAAGCGGCGTTGTCGCCCTTCTGGATCTCGAAGGTCGCGAACTTCACCTGGTCCGCGAACAGGCCGCCCTCGTGCACCTTCATGGTGATGACGGTCTCGCCGATCTGGTCGAACTTGTAGGCGCCGCAGGAGATGAACTCCTCGGTGTCCAAGAAGTCCTCCGCCGCGATCGTCTCGGCCAGCGCCGACTGCTCCGCAGAGCCCTGAATCGCGTCGGCCGCCACGAGCGCCTCGGCCTCGTCCATCCACTCGCCGTAGCGGGCGTGCGGCAGCACCTGCACCTTGAGCGCGCCGTGCTCGACGCCGGGGAACGCCGCCGAGTACTGCACAGTGACGGTGGTGTCGTCGTCGGCCGTGGCCGTCTGGAGCTGGTCCCATCCCACGGTGCCCTGTGCGGCGTTGAGCTTCTGCAGGTAGATCGTGCCCGCGACGTCCTTCGCCGTGACCGTGTTGCCGTCGGTCCACTTGATGCCCGGCCGCAGCTTGATCGTCAGTGTCGTGCCGTCCAGGCTCACCGACTCGGCCAGCTGCGGGATCCACTCCTGCGTATCCCAGTTGAGGATCGCCGGGCGGGGGATGAACAGCTCCGCGTTCGGCGCCGGAACCAGCAGTGCCGCGTTAGGGAGCGCCGCGTTGAAGTGCTGCGTGGTGGTGTCGAACGGGTACACGTAGACGAATGTGCCGGAGGCGCCGTCGCCCTCCGAGCCCTTCGCCTGGCAGGCGCCGAGAACGCTCGTGGTGGCCACGGCGCCCGCGCCGAGGCCGACCGCCTGCATGAGCCTGCGTCGGCTGAGCTCGAATTGCTGAGAGGTCATCGCCAGTTCCTTTCGTAGAACCGTCTTTCAATCTGAGGGCAATAAGGTGATCGAGGTGAGGAGCAACCCGGGTGCGGCATCAGATCGCCGTCTCGGGCCCGGGACGCCGCGAGCCGGGTACGGCGCCTGCGGTGAGCGTCCGGTCTGAGGGCGCGGCGCGCTCGACGTCGCGCGCCACGACGTGGCAGGAGACCCTGCGGCCCTTGCGGTCCGAAGCGGCCTCGGCGAGCCGCAGGGACGGCTCGCGTGCGTCGCACAGGCCCGGTTCGAAGGCCGGGCAACGGGGGTGGAAGGCGCACCCGGCGGGCAGGTCGGTGAGGCTGGGGATCTCGGCCGACCGCAACTGCTCGGCCGACCGATTCGCCTTCGCCAGGTCCGGGTCCGGCTCGCACACCGCGCCGATGAGGGCCTTGGTGTACGGGTGCTGCGGGTTCGCGATGACCTCCGGGGTGGGGCCGTGCTCGACGACCTTCCCCAGGTACATGACCGCGATCTCGCCGTCCCACGCGAAGTACTTCGCGACGGCCAGGTCGTGGGTGATGAACAGGAAGCCGACGTCGAGCTCGTCGCGCAGCCTCCCGAGGGTGTTGAGCAGGCTCACCCGGATCGAGACGTCCAGCATGGAGGTCGATTCGTCGCAGATGAGCAGATCGGGGTTCATCGCGAGTGAGCGCGCCACGTTGACGCGCTGGCGTTGGCCGCCGGAGAGCTGGTGCGGGTAGGAGTCCAGGTAGGACTCCGGCGGGGTGAGGTCCACGAGTTGGAGTAGCTCGGCGGCCTTGGCCCGGGCCTCGGTGCGGTTCTTGACGATGCCGTGGCGCTTGAGCCCCGCGCTGAGCGTCGAGTAGACGGTGCGCGTGGGGTTGAGGGCCGCGTACGGATCCTGGTGGATGTACTGCACCGAGCGCCGGTAGGTGGTGCGTTCGGCCGCATTCATCTCGGCGAGGTTCCTGCCGCGGAAGGCCACGGAGCCGGCGGTGGGGCGGGTCAGGCCCGCGGCCGCGCGGGCGGTGGTGGTCTTGCCGCAGCCGGACTCGCCGACGAGGCACAGGACCTTGCCCTGCCGCACTTCGAGGTCGACGCCGCCGACGGCGGCCACGGGGCCCTTCTTGGTGTCGAAGACCTGCTCGAGACCGGAGAGCTTCAGCAAAGGGGCCTCAGACATGGCTGGTCTCCTTCTCCGTGGCGGCCT
This sequence comes from Glycomyces sp., assembly GCA_036259435.1. GTDB lineage: Bacteria > Actinomycetota > Actinomycetes > Mycobacteriales > Micromonosporaceae > Glycomyces. Next base: position 4,674 of record DATABR010000329.1, on the reverse strand, counting down.
TGCGTTCCAGGCGGACGCGGTCGTGGTGGAGGCAGGCCACCGAGTGGTCCGTCCCCAAGGGGCGTTCGGCGAGGCGTTCGAGGCCGATCAGGTCCTGCTTGCACGCGTCGGTGGCGAAGGCGCACCGCGGGTGGAAGGCGCAGCCGCTCGGCATGGCCTTGAGGCTCGGCGGGTAGCCGGGGATCGACTCGAGTGCGGGCCGGTCGCCCTTGACGGGCATGACCGCGTTGATGAGCCCGGCCGTGTACGGGTGCTTCGGTTCGTAGAAGATGTCGCGGGCCGAGCCGGTCTCGATGATGCGGCCGGCGTACATGGTCGCGACCCGGTCGGCGAGTTCGGCGGCGAGGCCGAGGTCATGGGTGATGAACACCATCGTGAATCCGAATTTTCTGCGCATCTCATGGAGCTGCTGCACGATCGAGCGCTGCGTCAGCAGGTCGAGCGCGGTGGTCGGCTCGTCGAGCACGAGCACCTGCGGGTCGAGGGCGATGGCGAGCGCGATGAGCGCGCGCTGCTTCATGCCGCCCGACAGCTCGTGCGGGTAGGACTGGAGCACGCGGTCGGGGTCGAGCCGCACGGTCTCCAGGAGCTCCCCGGCGCGGGCCTCGACGGCGGTCTTCGTCCACTTCTTGCCGTCCGCGTGGTCGCGGAGGGTGTCGGCGAAGTGGTCGAAGACGCGGATGACCGGGTTGAAGGAGTTCATGGCGCCCTGGAAGACCATGGCGGCCTCGTTCCAGCGGAAGCGGCGCAGCTGCTCCTTCTTCATCTGGAGCAGGTCCGCTGTGGAGCCGTCCTTGAGCCGATAGGTCAGCGAGCCCGAGGTGACCTCGCCCAAGTTCGGCAGCAGGCGCAGCAGGCCCAGCCCGAGCGTGGTCTTGCCGCAGCCGGACTCGCCCACGAGCGCGAGGGACTGGCCCTCGTAGAGGTCGAGGTCGATGCCGCTGACGGCGGTCACCGACTCCTTTCGGCCCGTGCGGTAGGCGATCGCGAGGTCGCGGACGCTGAGAATCGGGTCGGTCATCAGTTCTCCCTCAGGCGCGGGTTGAGGGCCTGGTCGAGGCCGCGGCCCATGGTCACCAGGCCGATCGTGAAGAGCACGATCATGACCAGCGGCGCGATGACGTAGGGCAGCGTGACGGGGTTGAGATGGAAGTTGTTGCTCCACGACATGTGGATCATCAGGCCCCAGTTCGGGGTGCCTGAGGGCATGAGGCCCAGGACGTAGAGGCCCACGATCGCGTAGATGGCCTGGTTCACGGCGATGACGAAGTTGACGAAGATGAATCCCGCCATGTTCGGCAGGATCTCCCGGAAGACGATCCGGGCCGTGCCGAGGTCCTGGAGCCGGGCGGCTTCGACGAACTCGCGTTCCTTGAGGGACATGACCTGCGCGCGGATGGAGCGGAACAGGAAGGCCCACATGGTGGAGCCGACCACGAACGAGATCCCCCACGGCGGGATGTCGTCGAAGAACGCGACGACCGCGAGCATGAGCAGGAACTGCGGGATCGTGACGGTGACGTCGGTGAGCTGGAGCAGCACCGCGTCGATCTTGCCGCGGAAGTAGCCCGCGACCGAGCCGAACACGACGGCCACGAACACGGCCATGAGGGCCGCGAGCGTGCCGACCCAGATGGGCTCGGCGCCGGAGTTCACCAGGATCGTGAAGGTGTCCTTGCCTTCGTACTGGGTGCCGAGCCAGTGCTCGGCCGACGGCGAGGTCCAGATCTTCGAGGTGTCGGTCGGGTTGTCCTGGTCGACCAGCAGCGGCCCGACGAAGGAGAACAGCACGATCGACAGGACCAGCACGGTTCCGGCGAACCCGGCGGGGGAGCGGGTCATCCCCGTCCAGACCTGGCCGAAGAACGTCTCTCCGCCGTGGTTGCTGGAACGACGCTGCTGCCGCGGCTTCGCGACCTCGGTGTCCACTGCGGTCATCACGCCTCTTGCCCTTCGGTCTTGATGCGCGGGTCGATCTTGACGAGCACGAGGTCGACGATGAGGCTCGCGATGACCACTGAGGTCGCGAGGATGATCACGGATGCCTGCACTACGGGATAGTCCCGGTTCGAGATGGCCTGCATGAGCATCTGGCCGGCCCCCGGGTAGTCGAGGATCTGCTCGATGACGATCGAGCCGCCCACGAGGGTGCCGATGTGAAGCGCGATCTGCGGGACGATCGGCAGCATCGCGTTGCGCCCCACATAGCTGCGGGAGATGCGCCCGGACTTGAGACCGCGGGCGCGGGCCACGGTCACGTAGTCCTCGGTGAGCACCTCGGTGGTGGCGGCCTTCATGTTGAGCATGAACGAGCCCGTGGCGGTGAACGCGAAGGCGATGATCGGCAGCATCGCGTGGAAGATCGCGTCGCCGAAGAACACGAAGTCGAAGCCCGGCTCGACTCCGGCGGTGACGCGCCCGCGCATGTCGAGGAACGGCAGGATGCCGAGCACCGTGTAGCCGATGACGACGACCGCGGCGATGAGGATGTAGTTCGGCACGCCCGTGAGGAAGGACCCGACCGAGGTCATCGCGTGGTCGAAGGCCGAGCCCCGCCGGTAGGCCATGGCCATGCCGACCGACAGGCCGACGACCACCGCGAGGATCACGCCCGCGCCGACCGCGAACAGCGTCCAGGGCAGGTACTCGAAGACGAGTTCCACCACGGTCTTGCTCGGATTCGTGAGCGAGTTGCCCAGGTCGAGGGTCACCAGCCCCTTGAGGAAGTCGAGGTACTGCGACCACACGTTGGCGCCCGGGTCGTAGTTGACGATGTTGGCCGCCGTCGCCATGGCCTGGTCGTGCGACATGCCGGCGCTGTTGAGGCGCCCGGCCATGATCTCGATCGGGTCGCCGGGCATGAAGTGCATGAGCAGGAACGTGATCGTCGAGACCAGCCAGATCACGAACACGGACTGGAGGACGCGGCGGAAGGCGTAAGAAGCCCAGATGCGCCGCAGCACGCGAGCGGCGAAGCGGGGCGACCCGTCCGCAACGCTGGGTTGCGGCGGGGGTGCGACAGGTGCGGTCACCTCGGTGCACTCCTTCGTGCGCTAGTCAGAACTCCGGATCGCGGCCGTGCCGCGGCGGGGCGGACAGGTGCGAACCAAGCAGGCCGAAACAAATTGGAAAGATTGTTTCTAGTTAAGAAAGCTACCTGCCGTGACCCGGGGCACGCCAGCCTTGAGACGGAATCGTTATCGGAGGGCTTTAGCTGTGACCATCGACTCCCGGGGGCGGGCTTCGGCCTCGCAAGGTTAGCCAGTACGCTCGTACTGTTAGGAGCGGACCGCTCCACGTCTTGAACGTCTCTGAAGGCACAGTCACACCAGGCGCGGCGAGAGCGCCAGGAGAGGTAGCGAAACCCATGGCGAAGATCAAGGTCGCGAACCCGGTCGTCGAACTCGACGGCGACGAGATGACCCGCATCATCTGGAGCAAGATCAAGGACGAGCTGATCCACCCCTACCTGGACGTGGACCTCAAGTACTACGACCTCTCCATCGAGTACCGCGACGCCACCGACGACCAGGTCACGGTCGACGCCGCCAACGCGATCGCCCAGTACAACGTCGGCGTCAAGTGCGCGACCATCACCCCCGACGAGGCCCGCGTCGAGGAGTTCGGCCTCAAGAAGATGTGGCGCTCCCCCAACGGCACCATCCGCAACATCCTCGGCGGCGTGGTCTTTCGCGAGCCGATCATCATGAGCAACGTGCCGCGACTGGTACCCGGCTGGACCAAGCCGATCATCATCGGCCGCCACGCCTTCGGCGACCAGTACCGCGCCACCGACTTCAAGGTCGACCGCCCCGGCACCCTCACCGTCACCTTCACCCCGGACGACGGCTCCGAGCCGATGGAGTTCGAGGTCGTCAAGTACCCCGACGGCGGCGGCGTCGCCATGAGCATGTACAACTTCCGCAAGTCCATCGAGGACTTCGCCCGGGCCAGCTTCCGCTACGGCCTGGCCCGCAACTACCCGGTCTACATGTCGACCAAGAACACCATCCTCAAGGCCTACGACGGCATGTTCAAGGACGTGTTCCAGGAGATCTTCGACAACGAGTTCAAGACCGAGTTCGACGCCAAGGGCCTCACCTACGAGCACCGCCTCATCGACGACATGGTCGCCGCGGCCATGAAGTGGGAGGGCGGCTACGTCTGGGCCTGCAAGAACTACGACGGCGACGTCCAGTCCGACACCGTCGCGCAGGGCTTCGGCTCGCTCGGCCTCATGACCTCCGTGCTCATGACCCCCGACGGCAAGACCGTCGAGGCCGAGGCCGCGCACGGCACCGTGACGCGCCACTACCGCCAGCACCAGGCCGGCAAGAAGACCTCGACCAACCCGATCGCCTCGATCTTCGCCTGGTCCCGGGGCCTGGCCCACCGCGGCAAGCTCGACGGCACCCCCGAGGTCACCGCGTTCGCGAACGAGCTCGAGAAGGTCGTCATCGACACCGTCGAGAGCGGCAAGATGACCAAGGACCTCGCGCTCCTCATCGGCAAGGAGCAGGAGTGGCAGACCACCGACGAGTTCCTCGACACCCTGTCGGAGAACCTCGCCAAGAAGGTCGCGTCGAAGTAGCGCGTAACCGGGCCCGCGGAGGCTCGTTGTAGAAGGAGCGGCGACTGCTCGTGCAGTCACCGTCCCTCCCCAGTTGGAGGCCC
>DATABR010000328.1:0-9791 GCA_036259435.1 Glycomyces sp. | reverse complement strand
CGGCACCTTGGGCTTCCGAGTGGTCGGCGCGTGAGACAAATGAGGCCTGCGTCGCTCCGTTGTGTCCGGCGCCTCCGCCGTCGACACGGACCGGAATCGAACGGCGGCCCCGATGGCGACCGGTGCCCCGGCGACCTGCCGCGATGGGTGCGTTCGGCATCGATGACCCTGAGCGCCAAAGGAATCGCCCCCAATCGGCCTTGAGATGAGACCCAGGGCTCGCCGCGCGCACGGCCCGGGGAAGCGAGGAGGGCTCGTCGTCTACGCTGTCGTCAGCATTCCTGTCGGAACTCCAGGGAGGACCAGCAGTGGTCAGGGGAATCAGCACGGCGATCACGATGCGTCGCGCGGCCGCTCTCGCGATCGCGGGCGCCGCTGCGACGGCTCTGTCCGCTTGCGGCGCGGGTCTGGTGACCCAGACCGACACCAAGCAGAGCGCGATCGACGGGGTCAACGTCGACAAGGGCGACCTCGCGCTGCGCGATCTCGAGGTCGAATACGACTCGTCCGAGGGCTACGCCGCCGGTGACGACGCGCCGCTGCGCATCTGGATCAGCAACGAAGGCGACGAGGAAGTGAGCCTGGTGGGCATCCGCTCCGAGGGCGGCACTGTCACCTTCGTGAGCCCCGCCGACCAGGCCGAAGAGGCCATGGAAGAGGCGCGCGAGTCGGCCGACGCGACCGGGGACGCCGGCGAGACCGGCACCCCTGAAGGCGACGCGACCGCCGAGGAGACGAGCACTCCGGGCGACGACGCCGCCGAGGCCCCCGCGGCAGAGGAGTTCGAGGGCGAGGCCGAGTTCGAGCCCATCCCGATCGCCCCCGCCGGGTACGTGAACCTCGCCCAAGGCGACGGCGCCAGCGACTACTTCATGATCGAGAACCTGGAAGAGGACCTGCTGTTCGGCGAAGCCGTCGCGGTGACGTTCGTCTTCTCCGACGGCACGGAAGTGTCCGCCGAGCTCCCGATCGGCCAGCCGCTCGAACCCGACGAGCGCTCGTACTTCGAGCCCGAAGAGGCCGAGGGCCACTAGGCTCCGAGAACCAATCGCATTGAAGGCCCCGATCGAGTGAATCGGGGCCTTCAGTCGTTGTCCGGGCCGGTTTCCTGTCGGACCCCCCTGCCACGATCGGACCTACACTTCGGTCCCCTTTTGGGTGGGTGGGGGTTAGGGACGGTATACGGCCTCAAGCCCTACAAGCGCCTTACCGGCTCTGCGCTTTTCAACGGCAGAGCGGCCAGCGGCGCTCGACCGCCTCTTCGCGGCCCTTGCGGCGGAAGTACGCCTCCAGACTCGCCGCGTCCTCCGCGTGCCACAGCTCCTGCGACTTGTGCAGCTCCTGCGCGGTCACGTCGCCGACCTCGGGGTACATTGCGCCGATCGCCCGCGCCAGCGCCACCGTGGCGGCCGCGTCTCCCGCCGCCGAGTGCGCCTCCCCGTGCGGCACACCGTAATGCGCCGACGTCGCGCCCAAAGTGCGCTTGCCCTTGCGGTAGCGATCCACACGCTTGTCGAGCACCGAGGGGTCCACGATCGCCATGCGGTGCCACTCGGGCTGAGCGATCCCGTACCGCTCCAGTTCGTACGAGAGCATCGTGCAGTCGAACCCGGCCCGGAACGCCACCACCGGCACCCCGCCCTCGACCGCCCCGCGCAGCGCCGCCGCGACCTCCGCCAGGGCCTCCTCAGGGCCGCGCCCCTCGGATTTGACCTGCTCGTCGGTGATCCCGTGGACCCGCGTGGCCCCCGGCGGGATAGGCACGCCCGGATCGATCAGCCACACGCTCGCCGTCTCGCTCCCGGGCACCTGGGTGGCTCCGGTGCCGGAAACCAATGCGGCCTGGATGATCCTGTCGCGGTCCACGACAACGCCGGTGGTCTCGGTGTCGAAGCCCAGCAGGGGTCCTTCAAACCATCGTTCGCTCATGGCCACACCGTACCGGGAGGGTCCGACAATCCGTTGCTTACGCCGCGTACCACCAGTGCTGAAACTGTGGTCGGGTGTCAGCATTCCCGGATTTTCGACCGGGAAGGTCCGTCGGAGGCGACGAACCAGGGGCCCCGCGAAGCTGACCGTCGCCGGAAGGCCGCCACCCCGAGGTCGCAATCGCCCAAACGAGTGGCACATCAGTCAACCGAGTATCTTCATCTAGCGGCGCATCGGCCTGGCCAGCACAGACGGACAACCGTAAACCGCTGAATAACACATGTAAATTTCTACATGTGACGATGACCGGTCAAAAACCCGCAATAGCTACCACCCCCTGAAAGGAGCATGTGGACTTCATGGATTTCCTCGATCCCGTCACGGAGGCCATCCAGTCTTGGGCGGACGGCCTGTACGACAAGTACGGTTCCACAGTCGACACGATCAGCGGCGAAGTATGGGGCCCCGTCCTCATCTTCACGCTGTTCGCCGTGGGCCTGATCTTCACGATCGTCCTCAGAGGCGTCCAGTTCCGGCGCCTCAACTACGCCCTGTGGCTGGCACTGTTCAAACGCAAGGAGAACGCGCATTCCAAAGGCGACCTGAGCCATTACCAGGCCCTCTCGGTCGCGTTGGCGGCCACGGTCGGCGTCGGCAACATCGGCGGCGTGGGCGCGGCGATCGCGATCGGCGGTCCCGGGGCGCTGTTCTGGATGTGGGTGACCGGCTTCCTCGGCATGGCCACCAAGTACTCCGAGGCCCTGCTGGGCGTCAAGTTCCGCGTCACCAACGAGAAGGGCGAGCAGTCCGGCGGGCCGCAGCAGTACCTCTCGCGCGGCATCCGCGGCCCCCTCGGCAAGACCCTCGCCATCCTGTTCGCGCTGTTCGGCGTCATCGCGAGCTTCGGCATCGGCAACGCGGTGCAGTCCGGCAACGTCACGAGCGCCCTCGACGCGCAGTTGCCCGCCGACTCCTGGTGGACCCCGGAGATGACCGGCCTGGTGATCTTCGTGCTGGTGGGCATCACGATCCTCGGCGGCATCAAGTGGATCGGCCACGTGGCCGCCGCGCTGGTGCCGCTCATGATCGTCTGCTACGTCGCCGGTTCGCTCGTGGTGCTGGCCTTCAACTGGGACGTGCTCGGCACCGCCTTCGCCACCGTCTTCGAGCAGGCCTTCTCCGGCGGAGCGGCCGTCGGCGGCTTCACCGGCTCGGCGATCATGCTGACCATTCAGATCGGTTTCGCGCGCGGCATCTTCTCGAACGAGTCGGGCCTGGGCACCGGCGGCATCGCGGCCGCCGCGGCCAAGACCGACCAGCCGGTGCGCCAGGCGATGGTCTCGATGACGCAGACGTTCATCGACACGATCGTCGTCGTCTCCCTGACGGGACTGGTCATCGTCTCGACCGGGGTGCTCGGCAGCGTGAACGAGGAAGGCGAACTCGTCACCTCCGCGGCGCTGACGCGGCTCGCGTTCGAAGAGGGCATGGGCGGAGCGGGCACGGCAGGCGGGGCCTTCGGCGGCTTCATCGTCGCGGTCGGCCTGGCCACGTTCGCGTTCTCCACGATCATCGGCTGGTCCTACTACGGCGAGAAGTGCCTGGAGCGCTTCACCGGCCGGACGCTGATCCTCCCGTACCGGATCCTGTACGTCTTCGTGACCTACCTCGGCGCGGTGACCAGCCTCGATCTGCTGTGGGGCCTGTCGGACATCGCGAACGGCCTCATGGCGCTGCCGAACCTCATCGGTCTGCTGATCCTGACGCCGCTGGTGTACCGCGAGACCAAGGCGTTCTTCGCGCGCCCGGACTGGCGGCTGCTGCCGTCGGACGCCGTGGACGGCACCGACAATCCGCCGGTCGCTACGCAGCAGTCCGGGTCGTCCGACGAAGGCGCCGCCAAGCCGGACAAGGACTGACACACCTCACGTCTAACGTTGGTCCATGGCTGAACCCCGGGCTGGCGGCTCGCAACTGGAGGCGGTGCTCGAGCGCGTCACGTACGCGAACGAGGAGACCGGTTACACCATCGCCCGTGCCAGTCCCGCCCGTTCGGGGTCCGAGCTCGTCACCATCGTCGGCCCGCTCCTGGGCGCGCAGATCGGCGAGTCGTTGTCGCTGACGGGCCGGTGGTCGAGCCATCCGAAGTACGGCCGCCAGTTCGAGGTCTGGTCGTACCGGACGGTCCTGCCGGCCACGGTGCAGGGCATCGAGCGGTATCTCGGGTCCGGCCTCATCAAAGGGGTCGGGCCCAAGACCGCCGCGAAGATCGTGGCGCACTTCGGCGCCCTGACCCTTGAAGTGATCGACGCCGACCCCTCGCGGCTCATCGAGGTCCCCGGCCTCGGTCCCAAACGCACCAAGGCGATCGCGGCAGCTTGGGAGGAGCAGCGGGCGATCAAGGAGGTCATGGTCTTCCTCCAGTCCGTGGAGGTCTCCACCTCGCTGGCCGTGCGCGTCTACAAGCAGTACGGGGACGCCGCGATCGGCGTGGTCAAGAACGAGCCGTACCGCCTGGCGAACGAGGTGTGGGGCATCGGGTTCCGCACCGCCGACTCGATCGCCCGCGCGGTCGGCATCCCGCACGACGCTCCCGAGCGGATCAAAGCGGCGCTGCAGTACACGCTTTCGCAGGCCTCCGACGGCGGGCACTGCTTCCTTCCGGCTCCGAACCTCGTGGCTGACACCGTCGAACTCCTCGGCCTCGAATCCGGTCCGATCGCGAAGGCCCTGGACGAGCTCTCCCAGAGCGCCGAGCATGTCATCGCCGATGAGATTCCCGCCCAGGACTCCACGGTCCCCGCCCGCTACCTCGCGCCGTTCTTCCACGCCGAACGCGGTCTCGCCGCCGGTCTTCTGGGTCTTCTGCGCGCCGATGAGGACCGCCTCGACGCCTTTCGCGCCGTCAACTGGGACAAGGCGTTCGCGTGGCTGTGCCAGCGCACCGACACCGAGCTCGCGCCCGAGCAGGCCGAGGCCGTGCGCCTCGCTCTGACCGAGAAAGTGGCCGTGCTGACCGGCGGGCCCGGCTGCGGCAAGAGCTTCACCGTCTCGTCCATCGTGGCCCTCGCGAAGGCCAAGGGCGCCAAGGTCATGCTCGCCGCCCCCACCGGCCGCGCCGCGAAGCGCCTGGCCGAGCTCACCGGCTTCGAGGCCCGCACACTGCACCGGATGCTCGAACTGCGCCCCGGCGGCGACGCCGCGTACGACCGCGAGAACCCGCTCGACGTGGATCTGCTCGTGGTCGACGAGTCGTCCATGCTCGATACGATCCTCGCGAACAAGCTGGTCAAGGCCGTCCCACCCGGGGCGCACCTGCTCCTCGTGGGCGATGTGGACCAGTTGCCGAGCGTCGGCGCGGGCGAGGTCCTGCGTGACCTCCTCGCCGCCCCGGCGGTCCCGCGGGTGCGCCTGACGCGGATCTTCCGGCAGGCCGCCGAATCGGGCGTGGTCGCCAATGCCCACAAGGTGAACCAGGGCCGGTTCCCCGAGCTCGAGGGTTACCCCGACTTCTTCTGGTTCGCGTGCGACGACAACGAGCTCGTGGCCGATCGCGTGGTCGAGATCGTCGCCCGCCGCATCCCCGCGAAGTTCGGCCTCCACCCGGTGCGGGACGTGCAGGTGCTCGCCCCGATGCACCGCGGCGGGCCCGGCGCCGGGAACCTCAACGCCCGCCTGCAGGAGGCGCTCACCCCCGCGAAGGAGGGCCTGCCCGAACGCCGCCACGGCGGCCGCGTCTTCCGCTTGGGCGACAAGGTGATCCAGATCCGCAACAACTACGCCAAGGGCAAGGCCGGCGTCTTCAACGGCACGGTCGGGCAGGTTCTGGCCGTCGACCCGGTCGCACAGACACTGACGGTGCGCACCGACGAGGACGAGGACGTGGAGTACGAGTTCGCCGAACTCGACGAGCTCGTGCACGCCTACGCGATCACCGTGCACCGCTCACAAGGCTCGGAGTACGCCGCGGTCGTCATCCCGGTGACCACGAGCGCGTGGACCATGCTGCAGCGCAACCTGATCTACACCGCGATCACCCGCGCCAAGCGCCTCGTGGTGCTCGTCGGTTCGAAGGAGGCGCTTGCGGCGGCCGTGCGGAGGGCGGGCACCGGCAAACGCCACACGGGACTCACCCACCGCCTGAACTCGTGAACGAGCCGCGGACCTGGGCCATGCGTGCTCGCGCTTCCGCGCGGGCGAGCACGGCGTGCGTCTTCGTGGCCGTCGGCGCTAGCGGTAGTTCGTGAACTGAAGAGCGACCTCGAGGTCCTTGCCCTTGAGCAGACTGATGACTTCCTGGAGGTCGTCGCGCTTCTTGCCGGTGACGCGGAGCTTGTCGCCCTGGACCTGGGGCTTGACGCCCTTCGGGCCCTCGTCGCGGATGATCTTGCCGATCTTCTTGGCGTCCTCGGTGGAGATGCCCTGCTTGAAGGCGACGTCGATCTTGGTCTCCTTGCCCGACTGGCGCGGGTCGCCGGAGTCGACGGCCTTCAGGGAGATGCCGCGCTTGATCAGCTTCTCCTTGAGCACTTCGAGAGCGGCCTTGGCGCGGTCCTCGGTCTCGGCGACGACCACGGCCGCCTCGTCACCACTGCGCTCGACGTTCGCGCCGGTGCCCCGGAAGTCGAACCGGGTCGACAGCTCCCGCTGGGCCTGGTTGATCGCGTTGTCGAGCTCGGCCAGGTCGATCTCGGAGACGATGTCGAACGAGGCGTCAGCCATGGCAGTCCGGTCCTTCCGTAGGTTCAGCACAGCGTCGAGGCGGTGCGAGGGGGGCGATCGTCAAGCTTAGTCCGGGCCCGCCGCACCGGACGCGCGCATACGGAACGGCGCGGCAGTGAACGCGGTCTCATCGGGGGAGAACCCGCTTGCGCTTCGCTCCGACGGGGAGGCTATTCTTGCTCTCGCTACACAGCACGGCAGGTTGCCCGAGCGGCCAAAGGGAGCTGACTGTAAATCAGCCGGCATTGCCTACACAGGTTCGAATCCTGTACCTGCCACCAGTAGCGAAAGGGCTCGCGACCCCCAGGTCGCGGGCCCTTCGGCTTTCTCGGTCACCGCTGCGGATCGGAACCTCGGTCGGCCCGAGGCGCGTTCGTGCCGTACCCCGTTCACTCCGCCGGAGTCGTCTCCCTCGGGAGCCAGGCCGCGGTTTCCCAACCGCCTTCCGGTCTCGGCTGGGCGCGCAGTTGACCGCCGACCGCTTCGATGCGTTCACGCAGTCCCACCAGACCCAGGCCCGACCCCGACGAGGCGAGGCGGCCGCGGGGGCCTCTGCCGTCGTCGCGCACCGATACCTCCAGGCCTTGGCCGCTCGCCGCTGCGACCACCACTCGGATGCGCTTCGCGTCGCGGGCGTGTTTGCGCACGTTCGTCAGCGCCTCCCGCACGATCCGGTGCGCTGTCGCCGCGATCTCCGGTGCGACCGCGCCGGCGATCTCCGGCGAGATGAAGCACGACGCGTCGGTGCCCTCGCGAGCGAAGCGGTCCACCAGGTCCTCGATCTGCGACAGGTCGCCGAGCGGGTTCACGCCCGCGCCGTTCTCGTCGTCGCGCAGCATCTTCACCATGCGCCGCATCGATCCCAGCGCGGACAGTCCCGCCTCCTCGATGTCCGCGAAGGCCTTCTTCGGATCGGTGTTCGTCACCTGCGCGGCCTGCGCGAGCACCACCATGCCCGTCACGTGGTGCGCGACGAAGTCGTGCATCTCGCGGGCCAGCTCGAGCCGCTCGGCCCGACGCACCTCCTCCTGCGTTTCGCGCCGCAGCATGTCCATGCTGCGCAGGTACGCGCCGAACCCGATCACGGTCGTCATCGCCATGAAGACCAGGATCGTGCCGCCGACGGCCTCCGGGAAGTCGTAGGCGAACAGGCGCGCCACGCCGATCAGCATCACCGCCGCGCCCGTGCTGAACGCGACCCACCGACCCGGCGGGGCGTCCCAGTGGCGGACGGCGAAGAGCAACAGCAGGCCCAGCGCCGTCAACTCGGCCGTGCCGACGCCGCGTACGCCCTGGTCGTAGACGAAGTCGATCCCGGTCACAGCGAGCGACGCGATCGAGGCGTACGCGATCCAGTGCTTGCGACCGGGCCGGTACCAGACGTACACGAAGATCACGAACATCGAGGTGGCCCACTCCACCCACGAAATCCACGAGTAGATCGGCGGCTTCTGCCGCGGGCCGTGCGAGACCATCTCGGCAGTCAGGGTCAGCAGGAGTCCGCAGATGATGGCGATCTTGAGCAGGAGCATCGTGAGCCGGTTGAAGCGGCTGCTCCATGCGGGCCGGGCGGGCGTGACGGTCATGCCACGACGGTAGCCGCGCTTGAGCGGCCCTCGGCCGAACGGCCGATCCGCGCGCCGCGAAACCGGCCGCCGAGCCGAAGCGGGAGGTCACCGCTCCGGGCGAATCTGGTGTCATGAACGGAATCGTGGAAATCGGAACGGTCCTGAGCTTGGTGCTCTTGGCCGCGTTCCTCATCGCGGGCACGGCCCTGCCCTTCGTCTCCCACGAGCGGAAGGCGCGCCGATGAGGCCGCCCATGCTCACCGCCCGCGCCCTGACCAAGCTTTTCGGTACCGCACCGGCCCTGGACGGCGTGGACTTCAACGTCGGCCCCGGCGAGTCAGTGGCCGTGACCGGGCCCAGCGGCTCGGGCAAATCGACGCTGCTGCACTGCCTGGCCGGGATCATGCGCCCCGATTCGGGGGAGGTGCGCCTGTTCGACGATCGCATCGACACACTCTCCGAGCGTCAGCGCAGCCACCTGCGGCGCACCCGGTTCGCGTTCCTGTTCCAGTTCGGACAGCTGCTGCCGGAGCTGCCCGCGGAGGAGAACGTGGCCCTGCCGCTCATGCTCGGCGGCATGAACCGCCGCGCCGCGCTGGAGCCCGCGCGGGCCGAACTGCGGCGACTCGGTTTGGCGGGCAAGGAGGACCGTCGTCCCGGCGAGCTGTCCGGCGGTGAGGCCCAGCGGGTCGCGCTGGCCCGGGCCCTGGTGGTCCGTCCGGCGGTGGTCTTCGCGGACGAGCCGACCGGCGCGCTCGACCGGGCGACCGGCGACCAGGTGATGGGGGTTCTGCTCGACACAGTGGCAGAGTTGGACGCGGCGCTCGTGGTGGTCACGCACGACCCGCGGATCGCCGCGCGCTGCACCAGAACGATCGAGATCCGCGACGGCCGCCTCAGCGGCACCCCGTCCTTCGCCCCCGGCGCGGTCGCCGGGACGCCCGCGCCGGCCGGCGGAGCCTCCGGGCTTCCCGGCACGCGCTCGGGCACCGGTACCTCCAGCCCGCACTTCAGTTCCGTCGCCGGGCCTTCGGAGGCGCATGGCGATTCCGACGGCGGCCCGTACGGCCACGAGCCCGTGGTCGAGGTGTGGCGATGAGCGAGTTGGCCTGGCGGCTGACCCGCCTCGGCGGGCGCAGCGCGTTGCTGAGCACCGGCCTGACCGCGCTCGCCGTTGCCGTGGCGACGCTCCTGCTCCAGTTCGCCGTGGCCGGGAACTTCGCGTTCGACGCGCGCGGCGACCGCACGGCCTGGCGCGATCCGGGCCCGGTGACCGGCGACGCGACGGCCGAGATCGCCACGGCCTTCGACTACTTCGGCGGCGACACCATCGCTCGCGTGGACCTCGCGGCCCTCGGCGGCGACGCCCCCGTCCCGCCCGGCATGGACGCCTTCCCCGCGCCCGGCGAGGTCTGGCTCTCCCCGTCCGCGGCCGACCTCCTCGAGGGCGTGCCCGAATCCGACTTTCTCGCCCGCTACGGCGACGCGCACATCGCCGGGGAACTCGGCCCCGAGGCGCTCGCGCATCCGAACGAGCTCGTGGCCGTCGTCGGCCGCACCGCCGACGACCCG
>DATABR010000327.1:0-39498 GCA_036259435.1 Glycomyces sp. | reverse complement strand
GACGCCCGCAACGGCAACGACCACCACTCGACCATGTCCGCCTGCGTCGTCGACTCCACGCCTTACGAACCACCGATCCACTTGGGCCTCAAGGAAGCGAAGGCCAAACCGACCACCGTCGAGGCTCCGGCCCCCGAGCAGGTCGAAGGCCCGGACCTCGACGCCGCGATCGACGCCGCGTACGCGGCCTACGACGACTGCTCGCCCGACACCTGGCAGGCCTGGCTCCGTGTCGGCGCGCTCGCCGCCGCGCTCGGCATCGAGCTCATCCCCGAGCACCGCGCCGAGATCGCGCACGCCGAATCGGCGCGCGCCGACGACCCCGAGCGGATCGTCGAAGGCCTGCGCCGCGCCATCGACCTGTTCGGCCTCGCCGGGCAGCCCGGCCGCGCCCTCGTCGCTGAGGCGTTCCTCCTCATCCACTGCGCCGAGACCGCCCCCGGCGACGTGCCCGCCGGGGCCGAACGCATCGCCGCCACCGCGAAGGCCCTGCGCGCCGAGCAGCGCATCGACGACCGCAGCTTCCACACCAGCCAGGTCCTCGCCATGCGCGCCGAATACCTCGCCGCCCTCAGCGACCCCGACCGGCTCCCCGCCGACCTCGGCGAACGCGCCCGCGTCCTCGAAGCCGACCTCGAGGCGAGCACCGGGCAACGGTATGCGCTCATCCGCCGCTGCGACCTCATCGACCTGCGCGCCCGCCTCGAGGGCGACCCGCGCGCCAAGACCGCCCTGCTCACCGCCGGGCTCGACATCGCCCGCGCCGCCGACGCCGGCTGGGCCGTCGCCCGCGCCAGCGCCGACCTCGCCGACCAGGTGGGCCTCACCGGCGACTACGAACGGGCCCTGGCCATCACCCGCGAAGGCCTCACCGCCCTCGGCGACGAACCCTCCCACACCATCGCCGCGAAGCTCCACCTCCAGGCCGCCGAGTTCACGATGCGCGCCGCCGACCATCCCGCGACCTACGACCACGCCCTCGCCGCCTCGATCCACTGCGACGCCGCGGGCCTGCCCGTGCCCGGCGCGGTCGCCCGCCACCTCATGGGCGTGGCCCTCGTCGAGCAGGACCGCCGCGCGGAGGCCGTGCCGCTGCTGGAGGCCGCCCTCGACGACCTTCCCGAAGACGAGGTCTGGCGGGTGTGCAACATCCGCTTCAACCTCGCCGAGTCCTACGACCGCCAAGGCGACACCCGCCAGGGCGTCGAGCACGGCCTCGCGGCGCTCGCGCTCATGGAGTCCGCCGAAGAGGACCACATCGTGAACCTCTACGGCGACACGCTGTTCCTCACCGGGGAGCTGCTGGAGAAGCTCGGCGAGCACGACCACGCCCGGGAGGTCTACACCCGGGCGATCACGGTCGCCGACGCCGCCGACGACCTCGCCCTGTGGAGCCGCGTCAGCCGCGCCCGCGCCTGGCTGCTGCGCACCATCATGGGCGACGCCGCGTTCGGCGAGGGCCTCCAGACCATGGCGCAGATCGCCGCCCGCCTCCACGCGGTGCGCGCCGATGCCCATGCGTCCGACGCGGTCCGCGAGGCCGCCCGGTTCGAACTCGGCGAGACCTACCGCCAGCACGCCCACTTGACCTTCCAGTTCCTGGAGAGTCAGGCGGGCGCGCAGGGCCTGCGCCGCGACGAGGCCGAACCGGTGCTCGACCTCCAGCGCCGCGCGCTGGCGGTGTTCCGCGAAGGGCCCCTGCTGCTCGAACGCGCGAGCCTGACCGCGCACCAGACGATGTGGCTCCTGTCCGAGCTCGGCGACGTCAAGGGCGCGATCGAGGTGGGGGAGGACGCTCTGAGCTGGCTCGCCGCGCCCGAATCGACCGAGGCCCGCGAGGGCTTCGAGCAGCACTTGGCCGATCTGCGCCAGGGAGCGTCCGAGGCTTGAGGGGGACGACTCGCTGAGCGGGCCGCGAGCAGTGCGAGCCCTACTGCGAGGTACGCTTGCTCACTGGCGGACCGCACTCGACGTGCGTCTCGGGCAACGACACAGTGGCGAAACTGAGTTGACCGAGTATCCGCCGCCTGGGCAATCTGCTCAGAGGATCGCAACTGAGAATCATCCGCAGTCTCACCGACCGCCAGCCGGATCGAGAGGAATCATCGTGTCCCAAGATCGCACCGAAGCGCTCATCAGCCTGTCCAAACGCCGCGGCTTCGTTTTCCCCAGCTCGGAGATTTACGGAGGCACCCGCTCTGCTTGGGACTACGGCCCGCTCGGTGTGGAGCTGAAGGAGAACATCCGCCGCGAGTGGTGGAACGCGATGGTCCGCGAGCGCGACGACGTGGTCGGCCTCGACTCGGCCGTGGTCCTCAACCCCCAGGTGTGGGTCGCCAGCGGCCACCTCGAGGAGTTCACCGACCCGCTCACCGAGTGCCAGTCCTGCCACAAGCGCTTCCGCGCCGACCACCTCGTCGAGGCCTATCAGGAGAAGCACGACGGCGCCGAGCCCGAGAACGGCCTCGCCGACCTCGCCTGCCCGCACTGCGGCGCCCGCGGCTCGTTCACCGAGCCGCGCATGTTCAACGGCATGATGAAGACCTTCCTCGGCGCCACCGAGGACACCGAGAACACGCACTATCTGCGCCCCGAGACCGCCCAGGGCATCTTCGTCAACTTCACCAACGTGATGACCGCCTCGAGGCGCAAGCCCCCGTTCGGCATCGCGCAGACCGGCAAGTCCTTCCGCAACGAGATCACGCCGGGCAACTTCATCTTCCGCACCCGCGAGTTCGAACAGATGGAGATGGAGTTCTTCGTCGAGCCGGGCACCGACGAGGAATGGCACGAGTACTGGCTCCAGGCCCGCTGGGACTGGTACGTCGACCTCGGTCTCTCCGAGGCGAACCTGCGCCGCTTCGAGCACCCTCAGGAGAAGCTCTCCCACTACTCCAAGCGCACCGTCGACATCGAGTACAAATTCAACTTCGCCGGCAGCGAGTTCGGCGAGCTCGAGGGCATCGCCAACCGCACCGACTTCGACCTCTCGACCCACTCGAAGCACTCGGGCGCCGACCTGTCCTACTTCGACCAGGCCAAGGGCGAGCGGTGGACGCCGTACGTCATCGAGCCCGCGGCCGGCCTGACCCGCTCGGTGCTCGCGTTCCTCCTCGAGGCCTACGACGTGGACGAGGCTCCGAACACCAAGGGCGGCGTCGACAAGCGCACCGTGCTCCGCTTCGACCCGCGCCTCGCGCCGGTCAAGGCCGCGGTGCTCCCGCTCAGCCGCAACGAGGACCTCTCGCCCAAGGCGAAGGACCTCGCCGCACGCCTGCGCAAGCGCTGGAACGTCGACTTCGACGACGCGGGCGCGATCGGGCGTCGCTACCGCCGCGCCGACGAGATCGGCACGCCCTACTGCATCACCGTCGACTTCGACACCCTCGAGGACCAGGCCGTGACGATTCGCGACCGCGACTCGATGAAGCAGGAGCGCGTCGCCGTCGACCAGGTGGAGCGCTTCCTGCTCGAACGGCTCTAGCAGCCGACCGATATCAGTGGCTGGGGCCGATCTCGACAGAAGCGAGGTCGGCCCCTTCCGGTATCCAGCTCTCGTGCACGTCGACGAACTGGAGCGACTCGCCCTCCGGCTGCATCCGGTATGCGTTCGAGCCGCCGTCGAACGAGAACGGCTCCGACGCGGCGGGTATCCCGCCGAGCAGCCGCCCCTGGTCGTCACGGAACAGCACCGAGAGCTGCACGTCGGTCGCCACGGCCGCCTCCGACCGGAAGTGCAGTCGGTACCCGTCAGGGCTGACCAGCGGCTCGGTCGCGACGACCTCGATGTCCGGCAGCGGATCCACCGCCCACTCCTCGTCCCGCCACGCCCCCTGCGGGTACAGCGTCGCGGGCTCCATCTCCTTCAGCTCCAGGTCTTCCACAGCGATGTCGTCCACATCGCGGTAGATCACGTGGCCGAAGCTCGCCGTCGACCGCGGCGGCAGTGAACCGAGGTAGATCTGCTCCAGCTGCATCGGATAGCCTCGCGGCGTCTCGGTCGTCACCACGAAGCCCCCGGGCATCAGCTCCCGGTCGTGCGGGTTGTGGACGACGAGCCCGGCGATCAGCCACACCTTGCCGGCGGCGTCGGTGACCTTGCTGAAGCCGTACTCGACGATCTCGAGTTCGGCGTCCTCGCCGGCGGCCATACCCTCGTCGTCGTACTTCGGCGGTCCTGAAGGCAGCTCCGAGACGGAGGCGGTCGCCGCATCGGTCCCCGGGCGGTGCTCGATCGCCACGACCAGCGCCACCGCCGCCACCACGATCGCGATCACGAACGGCAGACTCGGCAGCGGATCGGCCCGCAGATGCGCGCGAGCCACCAAGTCCCGCAACGCATGAGCGCCGCGATTGAGCAACCGGTTCGAGGGCATCGGGGTCCTAGCTGGGAACGCTACACTTTGCTCGTCAACGGTAGCAGTCGAGCCACGGGAGCCAGGGTGTCCGAAGCCGCCTCGCCGCTGGGGCGGGGCGAGGAGCACGCGATCGACCTCGGCGCGGTCGAGCACGACGTGTCGGCCTCCGAATCGGGCCCCTCGCCGCCGCACCGCCGATTCCGCATTCCCAACGTCGCCTTGGCATACGCCGCCTTGGTGATCGCGCTGGCCGCCGCCGTCGTGACCGTCGTGAAATGGTCCCCGCTCCACCGGCCGGTCGCCGAGACCACCGTGCTCGCCTTCCTCGAGGCCGTGCGCGACGGCGACGTGGAGGGCGCACTCGCCCTCACCGACCAAGAGGACGCCGCCGGCGCCTTCCTGGCGCCCGAGGCGCTCGACCCGCGCTGGGACATCGTCACCGTCGCCCAGGTCGAATACCAGAAGAGCGCCTCGCAAGGCAGGTACGTCGCCGAGGTCTACGCCGAGATCGAAGCCCGCGACGGGACCCGGATCGGCCACCGCTACAACGTGGCCCTTGAGAACGGCGACGCCCGCATCGAGGACGCGCTGGCCGAGGACGAGGCGTGGGCGCCGCTCGACTACCTCGACATGAACGGTGTCAGGCGCGAGATCGACCCCGACCTCGGCACTGCGCGGGTCATGCTGCTGCCGGGCCTCTACGAGTTCTACCCCGACCTGCCGTCCACGTTGGAACTCGAAGGCAGTGCCAGCATGCTCGTCCTCGGGGGCGGCTACCTCCCGCTCGGGAGCGACGTGCCCGACCACTGGCTGCCCGCGCCCTGGCTCACCGTGTCAGAGGAAGGCGAGGGGCTCGTGAACGCCGCGCTGCGCGAGCACTTCGACGCCTGCGCGGCCGACCCCTCCGGGGAGGAATGCCCGTTCGCCTTCCCCGAGGATCCCGAGCGCGAACTCACGCCCGCGCCCGGCGCGGCCTGGGAGATCACCGCCTACCCGGAGATCGAGGCCGAACGGCTCTGGTTCGAACCCGGCACGGGCTTCGGACTCCAGACGGCCACGCCCGGCGAAGTGCAGGTGACCGCGCTGATCGCCGAAGAGGGCCAGGAGCGCACCGCGCTCGTGAGCTGCCCGATCTGGGTGGACGGCCTCTACGCGAACCTCGACCTCGACGGCGGCGCCTCGATCAACAGGGTCTACAGCCTGGCCGAAGAGCACTGCCGCACGGTGATGGAGGTCGAGTGAGCGACGACCGGGGCTAGTCGTTGTGGATGACGCAGTCGCAGTCGATCCAGGCGGGGGTTTCGCGCTGGTCGGCGCGCGTGGCGTCGGTGTGGGTGATGGAGTAGTGAACCCGGCTCTCGGACGTCCACAGGGACGCGGGGCTGGCGGGCGCTTCGGTCTCGTTCATCAAGGACTGAGCCGTTTCGCTCGCCTCGACGGGGGTGGTCTCGACTTGCTGGACCATCGCTGACATTGCTCCTTCGTTCTCCGAGTCAAACGCAGGAGGAGCTCACATGGTTCCGGGCTTGAGAGCAGTCTCACAGCGCACTCGCAACGCCCAGACTAGCGCCCCCCGGCGACACTCGTATAACGCTTTCATGTGAACGAGTGGTCGGGGGGCGTCGTCCGGGCGCGTGCTTTGCGCCCTCGTGACGCGATTACTACCAGGACGCTTTACGCACACCGGGCAATTCGCCGCGGTGAGCCATCGCCCTGAGTCGGACACGCGACAGTCCGAACTTGCGATTGAAACCACGCGGACGGCCGTCCACGACGTCGCGGTTGCGCAGGCGAGTGGCCGAGGAGTCCCGCGGCAGCCTCTGCAGCTTCACCACCGCCGCGGCCCGCGTCTCGGCATCGGTGTCCGGATGGGCGACCAGCCGCTTCAGCTCGGCCCGCTGCTGCCGGTACCGGTCCACCAGGACCTCGCGCCGCTGCTGCTTCGCGATCGCGCTCTTCTTGGCCACTACCTGTCCTCTCGACTTCGCTTCATGTTCGGGGTCGCCACTAGCGGTCCTCCCTGAACTCGACGTGCTTGCGCACGACCGGGTCGTACTTCTTCAGCACCATCCGGTCCGGGTCGTTGCGGCGGTTCTTGCGGGTCACGTACATGTAGTCCGTCCCCGCGGTCGACCGCAGCTTGATCACCGGCCGCACGTCGGTGCTCTTGTTCGCCATCTCAAACCTTCTTTCCCTGGGCTCGCAGCCGCTGCACGACCGCTTCGATGCCGTCACGGTCGATCACCTTGATGCCCTTGGTCGACACCCGCAGCCGTACGTGTCGCCCTTCGCTGGGCAGGTAGTACCGCTTGCTCTGCAGGTTCACGTTCCACCGGCGCTTGGTCTTCTTCTTCGACCACGGCACGTTGTTGCCGAATCCGGGACCGGCGCCGGTCACTTCGCATGTTCTGGACACGGTCGTCCTCCTCTCGCGATCACCAGTATAATGACAATCGTTTTCACTTAGATCGGAGGTCTCATGTCCCAGCTCGCACAGCCAGGCGCGACCCATTCACCGGCCGACCTGCGTCCGGCGCTGACCCTCCTGACCGGCTTCGCCCCCGAGGCGACTCGCGAGGCCGCCGACCTGCTCGCCCAGGCCGACCCCGGCCTGATCGTCGTCACCTACGACCTCGCCGAGCTCCTGGAGAGCGGCACCGTGCACCGCATCGTGCGCGACGGCCGCGGGGTCATCGAGGACCAGCGGATGATCCTCGAACACGGCTGCATCTCCTGCACCGTGCGCGAAGACCTCCTCCCGGCCCTCGTGCGCCTGGCCCGGTCCCGGCCCGCCAACGACCTCGCGCTGGTCCTGCCGCCGTCGATGGAGCCCGAGACCGTCGCCTCCGCCTGCTCCTGGTGCCACGTGGACGGCGCGCCCGTCACGGACGCCCTCCGCATCGACTCGATCGTGGCCGTCTGCGACCCGAGCACCCTGCTCGCCACCCTGGACTCCGACCAGGACCTCGCCGAACGCCACATGCAGGCCGCCGACGACGACACCCGCTCCGTGGCCGACGTGGCCGCCCGCCAGATCGAGTACGCCGACACCGTGCTGCTCTGGGCCCCGGGCTCGGACCCTGACTACGAGCACACCCGTCTCGCCGTCCTCCTCCAGCGCCTCAACCCCTGGGCCCGCCACCTCGTCGTCGACATCGACGAACCCAGCTGGCTCTCCGCCCGGATCCGCCGCAGCGGCCGCTTCGACCCCGAAGCGCCCGAGCCCTACGGCCGCGGCATCGAGGGCTACGCCGTCGGATGCCATGAGCCCGAACCCGACTGCGGCGTCGTGGCCGCCGTCTACCGCGCCCGCCGGCCCTTCCACCCCGATCGCTTCCACGAAGCCCTGTCCACCATCGCGAACAGCACCCTGCGCGGGCGCGGCCACCTGTGGCTCGCCGGGCAACCCGACCAGATCGTGGCCTGGGAGTCCAGCGGCGGCGGCGTCTCGATGGGGGACATGGGGCGCTGGCTCGCCGCCACCCCCGACGAGGAGTGGCAGGAGTCGAGCCCCGAGCGGCGCGTCTACGCCGACCTGCACTGGGACGGCGAATTCGGCGACCGCGAGATCCACCTCGCGTTCGTCGGCCTCCACTTCGCGGCCGACGAGATCACCGCCGTGCTGGACTCGTGCCTCCTCACCGACGTTGAGCTCGCCGAAGGCTGGGAAGCCTGGAAGGAATACCCCGACCCCTTCGAGGGTTGTTTCGAGAGCAAGGAGAGGAACCAGAAATGAAGCAAGGCATCCACCCGAAATACGATTACGTCGTCTTCCGCGACCGCGGCGCGGACTTCGCCTTCCTCACCCGGTCCACGGTCAGCTCGGCCGAGACCGTCGAGTGGGAGGACGGCCGCACCTATCCGGTGATCGACGTCCAGATCTCCTCGGCCTCGCACCCGTTCTGGACCGGTAAGAGCCGCGTCCTGGACGACGAGGGCCGGGTCGCCAAGTTCTACAAGAAGTACGGCGGCAAAGAGGCCAAGTAAAGGCCCGAGCCGCCTGCGGCTCATCAGGGCGAAGGGGGACCTCCCGGCACCGGAGGTCCCCTTTCGCTGTGCCTCTTTCGAGCGGCGCTCTTCCGCGAAGTCCACTTGCGGTGGCAGTGGCCTGTTTGGTTTCATAGTCCTTGCCTCGGGGGGAAACCGGTACAACCGGATTTCGGCAGTCATTGCGCCTGCGCCCACGACCCCGAAGGTTCTCGCCACATGGACGACACCGCTTCCGCCTTCCCTGCCCACCACGAACTGGCGCGGCTGCTGCCGGGCTATCTGCTCGACCCCGAACCCCTGAACACCACCAACATGAGCCAGGTCTACCTCGCCACCGACACCCGGCTCCACCACCGCAAGGTCGCGGTGAAGATCATGGCGGACTACCTGGCCGCGCACCCGGTCTACCGAAAGCGGTTCCTGCGCGAGATCCAGCTCATGGCGAGCCTCGAGCACCCCAACATCGTGTACGTCATCACGGCCGCCGCCGAGAACGACCGCCTGCTCTACCTCGTGATGCCCCGAGCCGAGCACGACCTGCGGGCGCTGCTGCGCGAGGGCCCGCTCGACCTGTCCACGAGCGCCGACGCGATCACCCAGACCGCCCGCGCGCTCGACTACGCCCACGAGAGGGGCGTGATCCACCGCGACGTCAAGCCCGGCAACATCCTCTTCGGCGCCGACGGGCACGTGTACTTGTGCGACTTCGGCGTCGCCAAGGAGCACTTCGGCGAGGACCTCACCTCGACCGGCGAGACCATCGGCACCCGCCGCTACACCGCCCCGGAAGTCTTCGACGCCGGCTCGGCCGAGGGCGCCCCGACCGAGCCGCCCTCCTCGGCCCGCCTGCTGCCGTGCACGCCGCGCGAACGCGCCGGCGACGTCTACTCCCTCGGGGCCGTGCTCTACCACTGCCTGACGGGCCGCAGGCCCTTCGACCATGCCGACGACAGCGCGGCCGAGGCCGCGCAGCGCCGCGGCGACCTCACGCCGGTCGGCGAGCTGCGTCCCGGCGCGACGGCCGAGCTCGACGCGGTGGTCGCGAAGGCGATGCACCTCGATCCCGATGAGCGCTACGGCAGCTGCGGCGAGCTCGCGGCCGCGCTCACGCAGGCGCTCGGCCTCTCCAACGGCTCGGCGCTTCCGATCCTGCGCGACATCCAGGACCGGCTCCGCACCGCACCGGCGGGCCGCGACGATACGGCGGCCTTCCCCGGCGCCGCGGCCGCAGGGGCTCCGACGCGCACCGCGACGGACGGCCGCTCGCGACTGCTGAGCACCCTCGTCTCGGTGCTCGCGGTGCTGACCCTCGCGGGCGTGCTGCTCTACCAGGTCTTCGACCCTGACGACATCGTGCAAGCGGGAAGCGGGTCCGGCGACGACCAGCTCACTGCCGCCTCGTCCGAATCCGCCTCGGAATCGGAGAGCCCGGACATCCACGAGCCGCCGTCGCCGACTGTGGAGCCGGTGACCGGGAACGAAGAGGCGCAGCGCTACCCGGTGGAAGGCGAGTGCCTCAACGACAATCCGGACTACTACATCGTGGTCGCCTGCGACTCCGACGCCGCGGTCGACCAGGTCTACGACATCGTCTACCACCCGGAGGACCCGAACCCCGCGCAGCCGGACCACGAGGACGCCGCCTGGCTCGCCTGCGGGGCAGGGGACATCGACTACGAGTACATCTGGAGCGATTCGGCCACCAATGCGGACCGCGAATGGATCCCCGAGTCCGACCGGATCTATTGGATCATGTGCTACCGAGAGCTGTGAGAACCTATGCGGCTTCGGCCTGGCTCTCCGCCGCATCGAACGGCTCGATGTCACCAGGGGCGAGCGTGGTGCACTGGAGCAGCGCCCGAATGAGATTGTCGTTGAGCGCGTTGCCGAGAGGCTCACCGAACACCTCGCTGCGGCGCAGGCCGTAGACCCGGTGGCGGTAGCCGGGAGCCGACAGGCGCTCGCGCACGTTGGCGACCACGCGGGCGACGGTCCGCTCGTTCCAGTCGCGGTCCTTGGGGCCCGGCAGCCGCTCCATGTCCTCGGCCACCCGCTTCCAGGCCACCGGCTGCGGGTGCGGCACGCCTCGCAGGTATCGCTGCGCGAGCGAGGCGATGACGAGCCGCTCGGTCTCGCTCAGGTCGTGCACGACCGGGATCGCGGTCTCGTCGTCGGGCGTGGCCTCGCCGTCGGGGCGCTTGCCGCCGATCACGCGAATTTCCAGGAAGTGGACCTCCTCGCGGGGATTTCCGATGTAGACGGGCGTGTAGGCGTCCTCGACCAGGCGCTCTTGGCCCTGGAGCAGCATGGTGTCGCCGGGGAAGAGCATCGGCAGGCGGCCCTCGTTGCGCATCGTCCACTCGCCGCCGTGGCAGACGAGGCGACCGTGGCAGCGGCTGATCCGCTTGTCGTTCACGCCGAGCGGGATGTTCACGTTGTCCTCGTCGCGCCCGAAGAGCAGCTCGAACCGGCGCGGCGGCACCGCCCAGCCGAGGTGGGCCGAGAGCGCGAAGACCGTGCCCAGCGGGGGCGGCGGAAGCGGATCCTCCTCGGGCGGCGGCGCCGGGACGCCCGCGGCGAGGCTGCGCACCCACAGGGGAAGGACTTGCGGGAAGAAGGCGTGATCCGGCATGGGGAGCGGTCCTCTCTTGCGAACGCGGGCCAGGACCCCATTGTGCCGGTACCAGGTGCGGGAGGGGTCCCGCGGCGGCTCGGCGTCAGCCTCCGGAGGAGTCGATCTCGGCCCCTTCGGGGACGGTGCAGTCGTCGCGGTCGTCGAGCCAGCCGTCGGGGAGCGTGACCTTGCCGGGGCTGTTGGTGCGGCCGCGGGGCTTGCCGATGGTGGACTCGGGGAACGGCACGTCGGCGTCGAGCTTGCCGAGGAGGTCTTCGAGCTCAGTGAGCGAAGCGACCATCGAGAGCGCCCGGCGCAACTCGCCTCCGACCGGGAAGCCCTTGAGGTACCAGGCCACGTGCTTGCGGAACTCCTTGCAGCCGTGCTCTTCCGCGGAAATGTTGCGGCGCGCCTCATAGGACTCGGCGCCGGAGATCCATTCGACCAGGAGCGTCGCGTGCCGGAGCATGACCTGCGCGACCTCACCGAGCTGGGGCATGCGGCGCTCGGCGCGGCCGTTGAATCCCGCTTCGAGGTCGCCGAAGAGCCAGGGGCGGCCGAGGCAGCCGCGGCCGACCACGACGCCGTCGCTGCCGGTCTGCTCGACCATGCGCAGAGCGTCGTCGGCCTCCCAGACGTCGCCGTTGCCGAGGACGGGGATGTCCAAGTGCTGCTTGAGGTTCGCGATGGCGTCCCAGTCGGCGGTGCCCGAGTATCGCTCGGCGGCCGTGCGGCCGTGGAGGGCGACCCAGGCGACGCCCGCGTCCTGGGCGATCTGCCCGGCTTCGAGGTAGGTGAGGTGGTCGTCGTCGATGCCCTTGCGCATCTTGACGGTGACGGGGATATTGCGGACGGCGGCGGTTGCGACCGCGGCGGTCACGACCTCGCGGAAGAGGCGGCGCTTCCAGGGGAGCGCGGAGCCGCCGCCACGGCGGGTGACCTTGGGCACGGGGCAGCCGAAGTTGAGGTCGATGTGGTCGGCGAGGTCCTCGTCGACGACCATCTGGACGGCTTTGCGCATCCCGGCCGGGTCGACGCCGTAGAGCTGGAGCGAGCGGGTCTCCTCGTCGGGGTCGAACTCGATGAGGCGCATGGTCTTGGGGTTGCGCTCGGTGAGCGCGACGGTGGTGATCATCTCGCACACGTAGATACCGGCGCCCTGCTCGCGGCATAGCTTGCGAAACGGCAGGTTCGTTATCCCGGCCATCGGAGCCAGGACGACGGGCGGGGAAACGGGCTTCCCAGCGAGCGAGAGCGATGCGGTCACGGTACAAGTATCCCAGTGGCCGGAGGAAGCGCCAAAGCGCGACGGGGGTGACCGTGGCCGCCCGCCGCAACGCGCGAAGGCCGCCCGGCAATCGCCGGACGGCCCCTCGTTCGTCTCGCTTTCGCTAATCCAGGTCGACGGTCACCGACGAGCCCCACGGCTTGCCGGCCACCTCGTAAGCGCCGCCGTAGGAGAAACCTTCCCCACCGACGGTCGCGCCTCCCGGCAGCGTCGCCTCGCCGTCCAGGTACGCGTGCAGCTTCTGGCCCTCGTAGTCCGAGACCAGCACCACCGCAGCCGTGCCCCCATAACTGCCTGCGTCCAGCGCCGGGGTCTCCGAGGCGCACAGCGGGTCGGTCATGCGCGAGTCCGCCAGTTCCTTCGCGACCTCGCCGCCCTGGACCCAGCTGATCTTCGCCTCGCCGCGGCTCGTCGCGATGAACGCGCCGCTCTGCGATCCGACCACCAGACACGTCGGGTTCGCCCCCACGTCGGTCGCCGCCGTCTCGGCCAGCGCGTCGTCCGTCTCGTGCACCACGCCGTCCACGGTCGCCACGGCCGAACCGTCTTCGGTCGTCGCCACGTCGGCCACGCCCCCGTCGAACGCCACCGGGTCGCCGGCCGCCGCGCTGAACGCGAACTCAGCGCCGTCGTAGTACTGCGCCGCGAGGCCTTCCAGTGTCGGGCCGAGGTCCACGAGCGCCACCTGGCTCGCGCTCAGGTCGCCGATCAGCGCGTGACTCGCGCTGGCGACGTCGTCGCGCCCGGCCCCGTCCGCAACCGTGCCGCGCTCGACCGTCAGTGATCCGCTCGAGTTCGACCACGCGTCGACCGACGTCGGCGCGCTGAACGGCAGCTCGACGGTGCCGAGGATCTCGGCGGCCGCGAAGTGCCCGGCGTTCGGCAGGCCCGGGTAGGACTCCGACCAGCTCGACTGGTAAGAACCGGCCTTGTCGCCCAAGGCGATCACCACGAGCGACCCGGTCTGCGACTCGGCCGTCCAAGTGGTCACGAGCGCGAGCTCGTTGCCGTCGGTGAGTGCCACATCGGTCGGCACCTGACCGGCGGGCAGCTGGAGGCACGTGCCGCCCTGCGCGCCGCTGATGCCTGTGGTGGCGATGATTCCGGACGAGAACGCGATCACCGCGTGCGCGTTGACCTCCGCGCTCTGCTCGGGCCGCGCCATCGCGACCGGCCGGCCCAGTTCGGTGCCGAGCCCGTTGAGGCAGTCGGCCGTCGCGCCCTCGGTGAGTTCGAGTTCGGGCGCGCCGTCGTCGGAGAACCGCCCGCCCGCTCGGGGCGCGATCCCGATGCTGTCGTCGGTGCTCTCGACGGCGGTGACATGGTCGATCCCGGACAGGTTCGACTCGTCCGTCACGTATCCGAGCTGGCCTTGAACGCTGCGGTCGGCGTCGCCCATGAGCGGTTCGGTCGCGAGCGCGTCACCACCGGCCTGGGCCAGTTCCTCGGCACCGTTCTCGCCCGCCTCGCCGTAGCGCCAGGAGAACCATTCCTCGCTGCCCGCGGCGGCGGCGAGTTCGCCGTACCGCTCGGGCGTGAGGGCTTCGTCGGCGCCGGAGTTGTCGCCGCCCTCGCTGCCGGCGTCGTCGCCTTGACCGCCCGGCTCTCGCGGGGGCTCGGCGCCGAGCATGAGGACGATGCCGATGATCAGGCCGAGCGTGATGAGGCCGCCGATGCCGTAGATGGCGTAGCGGACGCCGCGGTGCGTCGGCGGGGCGACGCGCGCCTGGTTCGGCGCGGGTTCGGCCGGGGCCTCCGCGGCCGGGCTCCCTTCGCCGGCGCGCTGCGCGGGCACGGCGTCAGCAGTCACGGTCTCGGACTGCTGACCCTGGTCGCTGTACGCGGGGTCGGTGAAGCCCTGGTCGCCGTACTGCTGGTCCCCATAGGACGATTGCTCGCCGTAGTCCGACGGTTCGCTATAAGAAGAGGCCGGTGCGGCGTACGGGTCCCGCTGCGCAGCCGGGGCGTTCGCGCTGAAGGCGTCCGAACCCGATCCGAACTGCCCGCCCGGCGCTCCCTGCGCCCCGTACGGGTCCTGCGGCGGCGTTTCAGCGCCCGCGGCGAAAGCGTCCGAGCCCGAGCCGTACGGCTGCTCGCCATAGCCCCCGGGCTGCTCCCCATAGGAGCCCTGCTGCGGCACGGGCGGGAACGGCTCGCCCTGCTGGGAGGTCTGGTATTGCCCGCGGGCCTGCCGCGCCTCGTCTTGGAGGCGTTCGGCCTGGTACGGGTCGCTCTGATAGAGGTCCTGGCCGCCGGAGTCGCCGCGGTACTGGGTCTGGCCGTAGACGTCGGCCTCGTACGGATCGGCGCGCAGCTCGGGGAATTCGAGGCTTCCGCCGCCGGTGCCCTGGCCGGGCAGCTTCGGCGCGTCGTACGTGGGCGGGTCGAAGCCGGGCGCGGAAGCGGATGCTCCGTAAGGCGTCGCGGCCGCGTCAGGACGGAGCGACTGGTCGCCGGGCGATTGCGGCGGAGGCGTCGA
Source organism: Glycomyces sp. (assembly GCA_036259435.1). GTDB lineage: Bacteria > Actinomycetota > Actinomycetes > Mycobacteriales > Micromonosporaceae > Glycomyces. The sequence continues at coordinate 24,769 of DATABR010000327.1, read as the reverse complement.
TTCGGGCGGTTGGCCCGTGCCCGACCACGCGGCTCCGCCGCTGCTCAGGCCCCAGCCGGTCTGCGTCTGCTGGGCCATCCAGTCCTGACTCGATTTCGGCGGCCAGTCCGCGGCGTCGCCCAATTCGCTTTGCGGCCCAGGCGAAGGCGTCTGCGGGGTGAAATCTTGAAAACCGGCGCCCTGGGTGTCTTGGGAAGCAGAGCCCGGCGCAGCCTGCGGTTGCGCAAAGAGCGTTCCCGCCTGCGGGTCCGCGTAAGCGGGTCCCGCCTGCTGCGGTACATCGGGAGGCGTGGTGGGAGCCGGGTCGCCGAAGGCGCCCGACCACTCGTTCTGGCGGGTTTCGGGATCGAGGTCCCCGTACGGACCGCCCTGCTGGGCGGGATCGCCGTAGAGGCCGCCACCGCCCGGCGGGCGCTCGTACCGCTCGGATGCCGAGGGCTCGTCCTCCGGCGTCGTGGAAGGCAGATGCCCTACCCCGCGCGCGGTGATTCGGGGCGGATTCGTGGGTGTGGCCGCCGGTTCACTGGTGGGAGGCCAGGAGGGCGGCTGCTCGGGCGATGGGTCCGGCATGATAGGCGACTCTAGCGGATCGGACCCCGTGTGCGTGAGGCGTGGTCGGGAAAGGTGCCGATGGGACACATGCTACGGCGGCCCGACCACAGTGAACCCCGTCGGAGGCAAGCGGTTCGGAGTGTCGCATCCCTCCATCCCCGACCGTGTCCAACGACACGGACGCGACCTTTTCTTCTCCGCTCACACCGGGGAGCGTCCGCGAGCGCGGTGTCGCACGGACCGGGCAGAATAGTGGGGGCAGTGAAAAGAGGTGAACAGTGGCGGGGCGAATTCGGGACGCCGATATCCAGCTGGTGCGCGAGCGTGTGGATATCGCCGAGGTCATCGGCGAGCGCGTCACCCTGCGCAACGCCGGCGGCGGCAACCTCAAGGGCCTGTGCCCGTTCCACGACGAGCGCTCGCCCAGCTTCAACGTCACCCCTGCGCGCGGCGTCTACCACTGCTTCGGCTGCGGCGTCGGCGGCGATGCCATCACCTTTCTCACCGAGCTCGACGGCCTCACCTTCGTGGAAGCGGTCGAGCGCCTGGCCGGGCGCGCCGGGCTCAAGCTCACCTATGAAGACGTCGACGGCCGAGTACAGCGCGGCCCCTCGGGCCAGCCTGGCCTCAAGCAGCGCCTGCTCGACGCCCACACCGCCGCGGCTGAGTTCTACACCGGCAAGCTCCTCTCCCCTGAGGCGCTGACGGCCCGCCAATTCCTCACCGCCCGCGGCTTTCACCGCGACGCGGCCGCGACCTTCGGCTGCGGCTATGCCCCCGATTCGTGGGACGCACTGGCGAAGCACCTGCGCGCCAAGGGCTTTACGGCCGAGGAGCTGACCACGGCCGGGCTCGCGAAGCCCTCGCGCACCGGCAACCTTATCGACCGCTTCCGCCGCCGCCTGGTCTGGCCGATCCGTGACTCGTCGGGCTCGGTGATCGGCTTCGGCGCCCGCAAGCTCTACGACGACGACCAGGGCCCCAAGTACCTCAACACCCCTGAGACGCCGCTGTACAAGAAGTCGCAGGTGCTCTACGGGATCGATTTGGCCCGCAAGGAGATCGCCAAGACCGGCCGCGTCGTGATCGTCGAGGGCTACACGGACGTCATGGCCTGTCACCTCGCCGGCGTCCCGATGGCGGTGGCAACCTGCGGCACGGCGTTCGGACCCGAGCACATCCGCATCCTGCGCCGGTTCCTGTTCGACTCCGAGACCGCCGACGGGCGCATCATCTTCACGTTCGACGGTGACGAGGCGGGCCAGCGGGCCGCGCTCAAGGCCTTTGACGAGGAGCAGCGCTTCGTCTCCCAGACCTACATCGCGGTCACCCCGGGCGGCCAGGACCCGTGCGAGCTGCGTCAGAGCGCCGGTGACGCGGCGGTGCGCGAGCTGATCGAGCGGCACACGCCGCTGGTGCAGTTCGCGCTCGAACGCGCGATTGCCAAGCACGACTTGGACACTGCCGAGGGCCGCCTGCACGCGACGCGCGCGATCGCGCCGCTCCTGGCCCGCGTCAAGGACCGCGGGCTGGTCGAGGAGTACCTCGGCGTCTACGCCGGGCGGCTCGGCAAGGACAAGGCAGAGCTGCGCCGCGCGGTGCAAGGCGCGGCCACCGGCCAGCAGCCCGAAGCGGCCCCGGCCGGTCCCAAGCGCGAGATGCGCGCCGACTCGACGCAACTGCGCGCCCAGCGCGAGGTCTTGAAAGTGGCCTTGCAGCAGCCGCAGGTCGCAGGCCCGTACTTCGACGCGGTCGACGCCACGCCGTACACCGACCCGAACTACCGAGCGGTCCGCGAAGCGATCGCAGCGGCCGGGGGAGCGGCGCGTGCGACGGCAGGTCCGAACTGGATCGCCGCCGTCCAAAGCGCCTGCACCGAAATCGCCGCGGGCGCGCTGGTGAGCGAACTGGCGGTCGAGGAGCTGCGCTTGGCAGGCGAGGCCGGCCAGCTCTATGTGCGAACGATCCTGGCCCGCATCCAAAGGCCAGTGGTCGAGGCAGAAGTAGCCGACCTGAAGCGCCGCCTCCAACGCATCAACCCGAGCACCGACAAAGACGAGTACATGAAGCTCTTCGGCCAACTCATGGGCCTGGAACAACACGTCAGATCCCTAAGAGACCAAGCCGCCAACGCCGTCGAGTAACACGGAAGACCCACTTCACAAGATCACCACCGCGCTCGATGCCCTTGCAGGGGCCTTGAATGCGATCGACTTCGAATCTGCCCAGTTCTTCGCCGAGTATGTCGAGGTCGGTGGCGAGGGTGGCGCCTACGACCACTGGAAGATCATGACTATGACCTACCCATTCCTCCAAACTGCGTGAAGAACTCATGGCGCGCGGCCACGCGGGTGGTCGCGCCGAGGGCCGGGCCGAGACGCTGCAGAAATTCCTCGCTGCTCGTGGCGTTGAGCTCAGCAAAGAGCAACGCGAGCGGATCGAGACCTGCGATGACGAACGGCTGATCGATGTCTGGATCTTTCGGGCCGCGACCGCTCAGGAAGCTTCGGACGTCTTCGACCCTCATACTGCTTAAACGCCGAGGGGTCACCCGCAAAGCGACGGCCAGCGGTATTTCGTTGCGACCAGCTGAGCCGAACAGGAAAAAAGGAAGCCGCCCGCGAATTTGCGGGCGGCTTTCGTTGCGCTTTAAGGGGTTCAGACCTTGGCGGGCTGCGGGTTGCGGAGGGGTTCTCCGTGGGCGTGGAGTTCGCCGAGGGCTTCCTTCCAGGACTGGATCAGGCCGGTCGCGTGGTAGGGGATGCCCTTTTCGTTGCAGAACTCCTCCACGATCGGCTGCGCCTCCCTCAGATGCACCGACGGCATGGCCGGGAAGAGGTGGTGCTCGATCTGGTAGTTCAAGCCGCCGAGGGCGAAGTTCATCAGCCAGCCGCCCTTGACGTTGCGGGAGGTCAGCACCTGCTTGCGCAGGAAGTCCAGCTCGGTCTGCCCGACGAAGGTCGGCATGCCCTTGTGATTGGGGGCGAAGATCGAGCCCATGTACAGGCCCCACACGGCCTTGTGCACGAGGAAGAACACGATCGCCTTACCGGGGGAGAGCACGATGAACAGCGCGCTGAAGTAGGCGATCCAGTGGACGGCCAGGAACAGGGCTTCCCAGCCGCGGTTCTTCAGGCCCGGCTTCAAGACCGACCTGATGCCCGACCAGTTGAGGTTGATGCCCTCGAGGGTGAGGATCGGGAAGAACAGCTGCGCCTGGTACTTGCCGAACCAGGTGGTGATGCCCTGCGCGAAGCCCGCCTGGCGCTTGGACCACACGAACAGGCCCGGCGAGACGTCGGGGTCGAGTTCCTCGTGGTTGGGGTTGGCGTGGTGGCGGTTGTGCTTGTCGTTCCACCAGCCGTAGCCCATGCCGTTGACGAGGTTGCCGGTGAACCAGCCTAGGCGCTCGGAGGTGGAGCGGCTGCGGATGACCTGGCGGTGCGCGAGGTCGTGGCCCAACATGGCCACCTGAGCGCTCACGAGGGCCAGGAACACGGCTGTGAACATCTGGAGCCAGGAGTTCCCGATCAGAGCGAACGCAGCCCACGTGCCGATGAAGACCGCGGCCATGAGGGAGAAGCGGATCGCGTAGTACACCGGGCGGCGGCGCATGAGGCCGGCCGCGTTGATGCGGCGTCCGAGCTCGGCGAAGTCGCTGCCGGTCCGCTGCTGTTGCGGTGCCTCGGCGGTGAGCATCGTCATGGAGACTTCCGATCTGTCGTGGGTCGGTGGCGACATCTCAAGCTTCCCGCCTGAGCGGCCTCCTGTCGCTACTGCTGACCCGTCAATAGGGGTAGTGCTTGCCCTACCTTTTTAGTTACCGGCCGGTCAGGTCTAGCGCTTGCCGCGGCTTTCTGCATCCCCGCCGGCCGGACCGGATCCGGGCGCTTTCCCTATCCCCACACTGTGAAACGTATCTTTCAAAAAGAGCTGGATTCATGTCGGACCTCGGACTTAGGGTGGTCTCATGCCACATGACAACCAGATCCTGGTGCGCGCCGGGGACCTGCGGAAGCGCTACGGCGAGCACGAGGCCGTGCGCGGCGTCGACTTCGAGATCCGGCGCGGCGAGGCCTTCGGGTTCCTCGGCGCGAACGGGGCCGGGAAGTCCACCACGATGCGGATGATCGGCTGCGTCTCCCAGCCCACCGAAGGCACCCTTGAGGTCTTCGGCCGCGACCCGCGCACCCACGGGGCCGAGATCCGCGCGCGCCTCGGCGTCGTCCCCCAGGACAACACCCTCGACGGCATGCTCACCGTCTTCGAGAACCTCGTCGTCTACGCCGGCTACTTCGGCATCAAGCGCAAAACCGCCAAAGCGAAGGCCGCCGAGCTCCTCGAGTTCGTGCAGCTCTCCTCCCGCGCCAAAGACCAGGTGAACGAGCTTTCCGGCGGCATGCAGCGCCGCCTCGCGATCGCCCGCTCCCTCATCAACGAGCCCGAGCTGGTGATCCTCGACGAGCCCACTACCGGCCTCGACCCCCAGGCCCGCCACCTGGTGTGGGAGCGGCTGTTCCATCTCAAGCAGCGCGGCGTCTCGATCCTGCTCACCACCCACTACATGGACGAGGGCAGCATCATCGCCGCCGGCTCCCCGCGCGAGCTCATCGACACCCACGTCACCAAGGAGGTCGTGGAGCTGCGCTTCGGCGCCGCTCACACCACCGAGCTCGCCGAACTCGCCCTGACCCTCACCGGCGTCGGCGCGCAGATCGAGTCGTTGCCGGACAAGATCCTCGTCTACACCGACGACGCCGACGACACGAACGCCGCGCTCGATGCCCGCGACATCCGTCCCACCTCGACGCTGGCCCGCCGCGCCACCCTCGAAGACGTCTTCCTGCGCCTCACCGGCCGGGCCCTCGTGGAGGACGAAGCGTGACAACGACAGTCGTCGACGCGCCCGCCGCAGTCGACCGCACCGCCCCGAGTCCCTACGCTGCGATGCTGCGGGCCTTCAACCTTCAGATGGCCTTGTACCGGCACGTCTGGCACGGCACCATCTTCACCTCCGTGCTCCTGCCGATCCTCTACATGATCTCGATCGGCATCGGCGTCGGCGCCTACATCGACCCCGCCTCCATCGGCGGCCTGGGCTACGCGGAGTTCATCGCCCCCGGCCTGATCTGCTCGGTCGCGGTCATGATGCTCGGCAACGACATGGTCTTCCCCGTCTTCGGCGGCTACCAGGACTGGGGCGGCCACTACCTCGCCCAGCGCGCCACGCCGCTGCGCCCGGTCGACATCCTCAACGGCCACCTCGCCTACGCGGCCGTCTTCCGCCCCTTCACCAACTGCACCATCGTCGCGGTCGTGCTCGCGTTCTTCGGGGTCTACGCCTCCTGGTGGGCCGTCCTCTCGGTGGTCGCCGCCGCGCTCGTGTCGGCCGCGCTCGCGCCCTGGCTGCACTTCTGGGCCTCCAGCATCAAGAACGACGCCAACCTCAACATGATCTTCCGGTTCGCCGTCATGCCGATCTCGCTGTTCTCCGGGGTGTTCTTCCCCGCCAGTGAGATGCCGGGCTTCCTGCAACCGCTCGTGTGGCTTTCGCCGCTGTGGCACGGCACCGAACTCGCACGGGCCGCCACCGCGGGCGTCGCGCCCGCGCTGCCGCCGTACGCACACATCGCCTACCTGGCCGCGCTGGCCGTCGCGGGCTGGTTCGCCGCCCGCCATGTCGTCCAGCGCCGCCTGAACTTCTAGGAGCCCCGCGTGTCCGTCATCGCCTACAGCGCCGCCCGCGCGAGCCTGCGCTCATCGGGGGCCATGCTCAACCGCAACTGGGTGGCCATGCGCCGCGCCTGGATCCTCGTCGTCTCCGGCGCGGTCGAGTCGCTGCTGTTCCTGTTCGCCTTCGGGTTCGGCGTCGGCGCGCTCGTCGGAGACATCACGCTCCCGGACGGCAGCACCGTCTCCTACACCTCCTATGTGGCCCCGGCGATCCTCGCGAACGCCGCCATGATGGGGGTGCTCGCCGAGACCTCCATCAACGTGTTCGCCAAGTTCAAGTGGATGAAGGTCTACGACGGCATCCTCAACACGCCCCTGCGGCCCTGGGACCTCGCGCTCGGCGAGGTGTGGTGGGCGCTCATCCGCGGCGGCACCTACATCGGCGCGTTCGTGGTCGTCATGGGGCTCTTCGGCCTCCTCGACTCCTGGTGGTCGCTCCTGGCCATCCCGGCGTGCGTGTTCATCTCGCTGGCCTTCGCCGGGATCGGGCTCACCCTCGCCACGGTCTTTCGCGACTGGACCGACTTCGACTGGATGATGGCCTTCGTCTTCGCCATGTTCCTGTTCGGCGGCACCTTCACACCCGTGGAGGCCTACCCGGCGTTCGCGCAGCCGATCGTCTACGTCATGCCGCTCTACCACGGCATCGAGCTCGTGCGGGGCCTCAGCCTCGGCCAGCTGAGCCCGATGATGTTCGCCCACATCGCCTATCTGTTGGCGCTGTGCTGCGCGGGCATGTGGATCGCGCAGCGCCGGTTGGCGAAGGCTTTGTACAAATAGAGAAGGTCAAGCAGCAGGCCGCGCCGCCGGAGGGCGGCGCGGCCTATTTCTGTGGGAACACCAGTGATTCAAATGGGACCAGATCGCCCACTCCGAAGGCTCCCGCAGCCGCTACGCTCACTTGGCTAGCATCATCGGTTCCAAGCGGCTGCAACTGCGCCGTCACGGTCAACTACCTCGGACTGAAGTCCGGAGCTTGTCACTCGTGCCCGCCGCTGGCCGCGGCGTACCGGCTACACCGGGGAGCGATGGGTCTCCGTTGGGCAGGTTGACAGCTGCCCTCTTGCGAATTGCGGCGCCGCCGTTCTCCAACGCTCGCTGTGCGCCAAGGGAAACCGTGCCAGCCGACCGAAATCGGTTTCGTGCCTTCATGACTCGCAAGGCGTCGGCACGCCCAGCGCGGCTTAGGCCAGCCTCCAAGTCGAAGGTGGCACCAAGACCACCGATTCCGGCAACTTCTCCTACTACGCAGGCCCCGAGCGCAAATCGGCGGCGAACACCTGCGTCAAGTGGGGCGGCTCGGTCGGCTCCACGACTTGGACGAGCGGCTGGAGCCATTGCGGCTAGACCAAAACGCTAAGGTGGGCACGTGAGAACCCTGCTGCGACTGTGCACGATCGTCGCGCTGGCCTGCGCGCCCGCCTTCGCCCCTTCGGCGGCCTTCGCCGCTGGAGGCCCCCAGGTCCTGATCATCACGACCGGCAACGAGAAGCAGGACGTGGCCGACTACGCGGTGGAGCGCCTCCAGATGGAGGCGCGGCGTTGGAACTTCACCCTCACCGAGGGCACCCCGGAGGACTTGGTCGACCTCGACGGGGTCGATGTGGTCATGTTCGTCAACACCGGTGAAAACCTCCTCGACGAATCCCAGCAGGCCGCGCTCCAGTCCTTCGTGGAGGGCGGCGGCGGCTTCGTCGCCACGCATTCGGCGGCGGCCAGCGAACCGGACTGGGATTGGTACCAGGAGGCGCTCGGCGCGAGCGTGCTGACGCCGCCCACCGATCCGGCCACTGAAGAGGAGATCAGCTTCAACCAGGGTTCGCCGATCACCGACGGCCTGGACGACGACGTGAAGCTGACCGAGCGCTGGTACTACTTCGATCCCGAACCGGCCCAACCGGAGGTGGAGATCCTCGCGGAACTGCCCTCGAACGACCCGGTGGCCTGGAGCAGCGAGTCCCACAACCTCTTCTACGCCTCCCCGGGCGGCACCGGCAAGACCTGGGGCAACCGGGACTTCCTTCAGTTGATGCGCCAGGGCATCTGGTGGGCCGCAGGCGAAGAGGGCGCACTGGTCCAGAATTCGGACGATGCCGCCCCGGCCTGGCCGTACACCCTGACGTTCGTCGTCTTCGTGGTCGCGGTGGCAGGCGGCGGCTCGATCGCCGTGTGGCGCTTGGACCGCGCGGAACTCGCGAAGGAAGCCGAAACTCCGGTCAAGACCGGCGTCTGAACACCCGAACGACAGCGCATGTGAACGAGGGTGATCGGGCGGGCGGTCTCGAACTTCCGCCCGCCCGATCGTTGCGCGATTCGCTGAGGTGAACACCTCCGAACACCCGGACGGCGCCGGTCCGGTCGCGAAGGGAAGTTCCCACGACCCACTCACTCCCGGCGGTCATTTCGCCTGAAGCGCTCGTGACCGGACCGGCACCGCGAATCGCAGTCTAAAGGCGCCCGGAGACCACAGTCGTCACAGGGGCCACACCGTTTACATACGGCAAGTCTTCATCCTCGGGCTCCTCGACCGGCGGCCCGGAGCGCTGCTTGATGGAGACCTCTTCGAGCGGGATCGCCAGGAGCGCGGACATCGCGTTCTCCTTCTCGTCGGCCTCCCGCGAGCGCTCGGCGCGGCCCTCGCCCATCCGGTTGATGAGCGCCTTGAACACCGGCCAGCGCTCGTCGGCGTCGGTGACGAGCCGCGCGTTCGCGTGCACCACGACGCTGCGGTAGTTCATCGAGTGGTGAAACCAGGACTTTGCGAATACGAGTCCATCCACAATGGTCGCCGTCACGCTCACCGGGAAGCCCTCGCGCCCGCCCAGGCCCATGCTCGACCCGGTCGAACCGTGCACGAACAGCGTGTCGCCCACGCGCACATGGAAGGTCGGCAGCACCCGGGGCGCGCCGTCAGGACCGACGAACGCCAGATCGACGAACAGCGCCTCGTCGAGCACCTGGTACGAAGCGGCCCGCTCATAGGTGACCCGCTCGCGCGAGCGCTTGGGGGTGGTGCGCTCGGTCGGGGTGAACTCGGCGGTGCCGGGGCTATCGAGAGTCGACATCGTGGGGGGCTCCCATTCGCGATTTTTTGTACTGGTACATTGATGAAGTTATGTCGGTACAGTATCAGATCACCGGTTCGGCGGCAAGCGAGATCGCCGCCAGCGTCGAGTCCGGCGTGCGCTCAGGGCGCCTCGCGCCCGGCCGCACCCTCCCACCCGTCCGCAAACTCGCCGCCGACCTCGGCGTCGCCCCAGGCACAGTCGCCTCGGCCTACCGCCGCCTGCGCGAACGCGGCGTGGTCGAGACCGGCGGGCGCGCCGGCACCTTCATCCGCCAGCGCTCCGCGTTCACCCCCACCGGCACCCTCACCGTGCCCTCCGGCGTGACCGACCTCGTCTCCGGCGAACCCGACCCTGCGCTCCTGCCCGACCTCGACGCGCTCAAACCCCGCGTCGAAGTCACCCATGGCAACTACCGCGACGGCGGGCCCTGCCCCGACCTGCTCGACCTCGCCCGCGACCGCTTCGCCGCCGACGGCGTCCACGGCGACCTCACCGTCACCTCCGGCGCGCTCGACGCCTTCGAACGCGGCCTCGCCGCCCGGCTCGAACCCGGCGACACCGTCGCGGTCGAAGAACCCACCTGGTCCAACGGCCGCGACCTGCTGCTGTCGGCCGGATACCAGGTCACGCCCGTCGCCATCGACAGCGAAGGGCCCGTGCCGTCCGAGCTGGAGACTGCGCTCGCCACCGGCGCGAAGGCGTTCGTCCTCACCTCACGCGGCCAGAACCCCACGGGCGCAGCGGTCTCGGCCGCACGCGCCGCCGCGCTTCGCAAGGTCATCGCCCGGCACCGGGGCGTGTTCGTGATCGAGGACGACCATTGGGCCGAGCTCTCACAGGTTCCGCTGCACGTCGTGGCCGACGCCGCCGAACGCTGGATGTTCGTGCGATCGGCCTCCAAGCCCTTCGGGCCCACCCTGCGCTGCGCCCTCGTGGCCGCCGACCCCGAGACGAAAGCCCGCGTGCAGGGCCGCATGGCCATGGGCCACGGCTGGGTCTCGTGCATCCTGCAGCACTTCGTGATCGCCGCCTGGACCGATGTGGACGTGGCTGAACGCGTCGCACGGGCCGGCCGCGTCTACGCCGAACGCCAAGGGGCCCTGCGTGAAGCACTCGCCGAACGCGGCATCGACGTGTGGGGCGACTCCGGCCTCAACCTGTGGGTCCCCGTCACCGACGAGACCGCCGCCGTCGTGGCCCTGCGCGACGCCGGGTTCGCCGTCGCCCCCGGCCGCTCCTACTCCTTCCACGGCCAGCAGGGCATCCGCGTGAGCACCTCGCGGCTCGACCCCGCACTCGCTCCGGCGGTGGCCGACGCCATCGCCGCGGCCTCAGGACCGGCAGCGCCGCCGATCTGACCGTCGGCCTCGGTCCCTCCCGAGGCGGACGGACGGCCGGATCCGACCATCCGGCCGACAACTCCAGAAAGGACCCTCCGAATGGCCACCGCCACTCCACTCGACACGACCGCATTGCAACGCCGCGTCCTGCGCACCCTCTTCGCCACCCAGATCATCGGCGGCCTCGCCGTCGGCATCGGCATCGCCGTGGGCGCGTTGCTCATCGAGGACATGACCGGCTCCTCCACCTACGCCGGGCTCGCCCAGAGCCTCTTCGTGGGCGGCTCCGCGCTCGTCGTCGTCCCCGCCGTGCGCATCACCGAGCGCTACGGCCGCCGCGGCGGCCTCGCCTTCGGCTACGCCTGCGCCGTCCTCGGCACCCTCACGGTCATCGCGGCCATCCACGTCGACAACGCCGCGCTGGCCATCTTCGGCTACTTCCTGCTCGGTGCGGCCTCGTTCTCCGGGCTCCAATCGCGGTACGCCGCCGCCGACCTCGCCCCAGCCGCCAAGCGCGGCTCGCACCTCGCGATCATCGTGTGGGCCACCACGATCGGCTCGGTCGCGGGCCCCATGATCGCCGGCCTCGCCGAACGCGTCTGGACCGCCTGGTTCGGCGGGCCCGCCTACGTCGGCTCGATGGCCGCCATCGGCCTCCTCTGCCTGTTGACCGCCGTGATCATCGGCGTGCTGCTGCGGCCCGATCCGCTCCTGACCGCCCGCGAGATCAGCGGCGAGACGAACGCGCCGAAGCGCTCCATCGCGGACGGCTACCGCACCGCGAAGGTCAACTCGGCCGTGCGCACGGGCGTCATCGCGGCGGCCCTCGGCCACTTCGTGATGGTCGGCGTCATGGCGATGACCGCGCTGCACATCAAGCACGGCATGGCCGACCCGACGGAGGCGCTGACCGTCGTCGGGGTGATCCTCGGGCTCCACGTGGGCGCGATGTACGCGCTGGCGCCGGTGTTCGGCCGACTCGTGGACAAGTACGGCGCGCGTCCGGTCCTGATGGCGGGCGCTTCGACCCTCGTGGCCGCGTGCGCCGTGGCCGGGTCGGCCCCGCCCGGTGACCACGTGCGCGTCTCGATCGGCCTGGGGCTGCTCGGCCTCGGCTGGTCGGCGATGACCGTGGGCTCGGCTGCGCTGGTCACCGGCGCGGTCTCGCCTGCGCAGCGACCGTCCACGCAAGGGTTCTCGGACCTGGTGATGGGCCTGTCGGCGATGGGCGCGGGCATCGCATCGGGCCCGATCGTCGAGTACCTCAGCTACGGCATGCTGTGCGTCTTCTGCGCGGTGGTCACCCTGCTGGTCTTCCCGTTCATCATGGGGAAGCTGACGGGACCGACTGCGGTGGAAGAAGCCGCCTAGGGCGTGTTTGAGAAACGAGGGAGCCTCCAGTTAGTTTGCCTGTGCTGCAATCAAACTGAGAACTGGAGGCTCCGGCCCACGCCCTGATCACCGACAACCAGTGGGAACACCTCCGTCGGTGGATTCCTTCGTCCTCGAACCGAGGACGTCCGATCACCAGGTCGCGGAACAGGAAGGCATCTGGCCGATGCTCCTGACCGGCCTACGGTCTCGACGCGCTCGAACGCCGCGCCGAGCTGACGCCGCAAGCCGCCACCGTATTGCGTGGTCTTCGTATCGTCGAAAGTGGTCAAGGACAGGCACATCCCATCACACGGAGGCGACCGCCGATGCGTTCCACCACACCCCTTGTCGGAGCGGCCGTTGCGGTCCTGGCGCTCACCGGATGCACCGGCGAGGATCCCGAGACCGGTCCCGACGCCGCCGCCGCGACCGACGTGGCCGAGGCCACTTCGACGCAGGAGCCGACCGCCGAGCCGGAGCCCGAGGTCTTCCGGGAATCCATGGGCCTGTTCCGCGCGACCGACCCCGCCACGGGGGAGCTCGTCGAGCTGTTGGACACCGGCCAGGTCGCCCTCGATCTCACCCTGCACGTCGAGGGGGAGAGCGTCGAGACCACCGATCCGGTCGGCGGCGCGGCCGACAGCGTCAACCTCTGGTTCTTCTTCGACGGGGGCGAGGACAACTTCTTGACCCTCAACGTCCCCGAAGCGGCCCTGGCGATCGGCGACATCGAGGCCCAGGACGCCCTCTCGACCCTGCGGGGCGCGTTCAGTGTCGAGGCGTCCAGCGGATCGGACGTTGACTACGTGCTCACGCTCACTGGGGACGTCCCCGAAGCCGAGAGCGCGGACGAGCAGCGCTGCGGCGAAGAGGACGCACTGATATCGGACGCGGAGACGCTCGCCGACGACCCCGCGGCCTATGCGACGGTCCGCGAGCGCTGGGACGACAGCCCTCGCCTGTGGTGGGCCGTCAAAGCCACGGCGCATTCACTGGCCGAATATGGCGATATGTCCGACTCCATGGCCACCGCTTGCGCAATCTACTGGTGAGGAGCCGGGCAGTCGGCGAGAACGTCTGGCGCTCGCAGCCGTTGCACCGGGAGGGCGTCGCCAAGCCGCAGCAGCTGCCTGACCTGGACAGCGGGGTTAAGTCCGAATTAGACTATTTAGGCTGATATTTGTATCTTGCGGCTTTTCGTAAGAATTTGTCACGATCAAGTCCTTGATTACTGGTGTGTAGTGCTTTAGTTTTGTCATGTGACGCGACATATCCGACATCTATGCCGCAGGCAAGGTCGACGGCGGGCTCCCGGCCCGCAGCGAACGCCGTTCGGGCTGGCGCCGCCACAAGCGGGCCCGCCCCATTCCGGCCGACGCTCTCATCGCCGATACCCCCCTTGGCGAACCCGCGCCGCACCCTCGACTCGCTCCACACGGCGAGAACACCTTTCCTGTTCCCGATGGGACTGACCGAGGCCGTCGGCCTGACCGGGCCGATCATCCAAGATCCCCCGACCAATACGGCCATTCGCGAGGACCGCCGCCCGGCGGACGCTCGCCGCATCGCTCCAGGTCCTGATGGGGAACCTGGCCGCGGCGATCGCCATCACCGGAGGATTCCGACCGGATTACCTGACCGACGAGGAGTCACCGAACCCATGTCCACCCCACGCACTGCCGACAGGACCGTGCTCGCGCGCAGCAAGCTCGGCACCGTCAGCCTCCTGCACTTCTCACTCGCCGCCGCCACACCGCTGACGGTCATCGCCGCCGGCGTCGGCGTCATGCTCGCACTCGCCGGCCAGACCGGCATCGCACTCGGCTACATCGTCATCGCCGTCTGCCTGACCCTGTTCAGCGTCGGCTATACCTCCCTGGCCCGCCACATCCACAACGGCGCCTTCTACGCCCTCATCGCCCGTGGACTGGTCCGCACCCCAGTCATCGTCTGGGTGGCCGTCACATCGTGCTGCGCCCTCCAGATCAGCCTCTTCGGGCTGCTCGGTCTGACCGCCGCGGACGTGTTCACCCACATCGGCCTCGAACTGCCCTGGTGGGTCTTCGCCCTGGCCGCATGGCTGTTGATCGGGCTCCTCGGCTCCAGAGCAGTCGGCGTCGATATGAAACGTTTCACGGGACTGGGCATTGTCATATTGGCTTTGGTCATGTCCCTGTCGGTTCTCGGTATCACCTGGCTGACGGTGCCGCGTAGGTTGTCGCAACCGGAGTCCGTGGAGACTCTCGGTCTGACCATCCAATACGACCTGCACGGTCCGTCACCCGAGCTCGTCGTGGGCGCGCTGCTGATGGCCGCCATGGCCGGGGCTGGAATCGCAGTCTACGAAGGGCGGGTGGCCACTGCGGCTCGCCGCACACCTCCCTGGTCGACGGAGCTGCCTCTCTCACCGCGCCGGATCATGGCGGACACACGCGGGAGGTTCGACGGTGAAGTGACCGTGACGGTCCTCATCCCGGCTCATAACGAGGAGGAGCGGCTTCCCGCGACGCTGGCTTCCCTGGCTCGGCAGACCGTCGCACCCGACCGGATCGTCGTGGTCGCCGACAATTGCACTGATGCGACGCCTGACATCGCTCGCTCCGCAGACGTCGACGTGTTCTTCTCCGTCGACAACCGGGAGAAGAAGGCCGGTGCCCTCAACCAGGCGTTGGCCAGCATGCTGCCAACTCTCGGACCGAACGACCTGGTCATGGTCATGGACGCCGACACCTATTTCGCGTCCGACAAGTTCATCGAGACGGCTGTTCGTTGCATGACCGACGACCGCGCGATGATGGCTGTCGGCGGCCTGTTCCTCGGCGAGCAGGGGCACGGCCTGCTGGGTCAGTTCCAGCGCAACGAGTACACGCGGTACACCAGGGAGATCAGGCGCCGCCGTGGTCGTGTCTTCGTGCTGAGTGGCACGGCGTCGGTGTTCCGACCCGCCGCGCTGCGCACGGTCGCCGAGTCCCGCGGCACGCTCCTTCCGGGCGTGCACGGCGACGTCTACGACACGATCGCTCTGACGGAGGACAACGAACTCACTCTCGCGATCAAGACGCTCGGCGGTCTCATGATCTCGCCGCACGAGTGCACCGTCATCACCGAGCTGATGCCCACCTGGCGGCAGCTGTGGCGGCAGCGCCTGCGCTGGCAGCGCGGCGCGCTCGAGAACCTCAGCGCGTACGGTGTCACACCGACCACCACGCGGTACTGGGCACAGCAGATCGCCATCGGTTACTCGGCCGTCGCGCTCGCCTCGTATTTCGCGCTCATGGGAATCACGGTGATGGCGATCGACTCATGGGTCTGGTTCCCGTTCTGGGGCTGTCTCAGCATGGTGTTCGCGATCGAGCGCATCGTGACGGCGTGGCGCGGAGGCCGGCGCGCGCGCCTACTCGCGGCCACAGTCATTCCAGAACTGGTCTACGACCTTTACATCGGGGTGGTGTTCCTCAAGGGTGTGGGCGACATGGTCTTCGGACGCAGTGCCTCCTGGGGGCACGATCGCGCGGCCAAGGTCGTCCATCGAGAGGAGGTGGCGGCATGATCGCCCACGCCGGGAACATCCCCCCCGTGGAGGTTTTCCACACCGAGGGGTTCGCTCTGCTCGCGTCGTTCGTCGCCGTCAACAGCATGCTCTACCTCGGGCTCACGGTCGTGAAGATCCTGCCGGCACCCCGAATCTCATGGCGCGGTCGAGACAGGCGAGCCGAGACTCGCAGCATCTACCCGGACGAGCCGGCCCGACGCGATGGCGTCAGTCGCCGAAGCAGAAGCCGGTCCACGCCGGCGCATCGGGCTCGTGGGAACTCCTTCGATCGGTATTCGTAGCCGGCTCTGAGAAATGAGGTGCTCATCCGTTCTGTCGCGCTTCAATACGCGCGTCGGTCTCAACGGACGATGCGGTATCGAAGATGGGTGACGTCTCGCGCGGGGAGTCGCCGCACGAGTTCGAGCGGGAGGGGATCTGTGCCGTGCGAGTCGAACAGGCGCCGCCCTCGGCCGAGCAGGACCTGGATCAGGTGGATCTCCATCTCGTCGGGCAGGCCTTCCCGCAGCAGCGATTGCGCCGCTCCCTCGCCGTGCACCATGACCGGCCGGTCGCCCGATGCGGCCCTGGCCCGGGCGGCGCACTCCTTGATTGCAGCACAGCCAAACTAACTGGAGGCTCCCTCGCCTCTCAAACACGCCTTAGTACCCGTACGCACTCGGGGCGTTCTGGCCGCCGTCGACCGGGATCACCGCGCCATTGACCGCCTTCGCTTTGTCCGACAATAGAAATGCGATCACCTGCGCCACCTCCCGAGGATCCAGCAGCTCGCGCTTCGGGAACTCGTTGAGGAACGTCTCGTAGCGCCCCGGGTCGGCCACCCGCAGCCGGTCCCAGTTGCGGTCGGGGATGAGCATCGAGCCCGGCGCGACCGCGTTCACCCTCACGCCGCTCGGCCCGAGCTCGCGCCCGAGGATCGTCGCCGCATGGCTCAGCGCGGCCTTCGTCGTGCCGTACGCGAGCCCCGGCGCCGGCTTGCTGCCGGAGATCGAGGAGACCAGGACCGCCGAGCCGCGGGTGCGCCGCAGTTGCGGCAGGGCCGCCTTCAGCGCGGTCATCGGGCTGACCACGTTGATGCCCAGCGTATAAGCCCAATCGTCGGCTTCCGTGTCGGCCAGGCTGCGGCCGCGTGCGCCGCCGACGTTCGCGACCAGGCCGCCGAGGTCGCCCAAGCGGCGGCCGGCTTCGTGGACGAACTCGACCATCACCTCGGCATCGTTGACGTCGAGCGCGCGCGTGGCGACCTGGACGTCGTAGTCCGCGCGAAGCTTCTCGGCGAACTCGTTCAGCGGGGCGGCGTTCCGGGCGCACAGCGCCAGCGGCACGCCCTCCGCCGCGAGCACCGAGGCCGCGGCCATACCCAGACCGTGGCTGGCGCCGGTGATGAGAACAGGGCTATTCAGATGCATACCGTTCATAATGGCCTGCCGTGTCTCGTCCGCTCCCACCAGCCGGAACGCTCGTGGCGGGACCGACCCGCACCGGCCCCGCCACCCGTGCCGCCCGGCACCCCGCCCGCCGCCGGAACGATCGCTAGCGCCAAGGCGCGAGCGGATTGTCCAGCTTCCCGGCGTAGATCAGGCTTGCTTCCTGGTTCTCCAGGTCCACCATCTGCTGGTTGTTCTTGAGCTGCAGCCGGTTCAGGCAAGAGAGCGTGAAGCCGTCCTCGAACAGCGGGAAGCGAGCGAACGCCTCGGCCAGCTCCGGGTGAGCGGCCTGGTAGTCCTTCAGCGATGCCGCGGTCACCCGCCAGAACTCACCCTCGTCCAACACGCCATCGAGGTGCAGGTACCCGGCGAGGAACCGCAGGAAGCAGTCCACGACGTCCGTCAGGATCGACAGCGCCCGCACGTCGTCGGGCACCTCGGCCTTGATCCGCGCGATCTTTTCGGGCACCTCCGTCGAAGGCTCGATGATCGCGCACTCCTCGCCGATGTCCTTGAAGAACACCCGCTCCACCGCGCCGTCCTTGAGCACCAGGATCACGTTCTCGCCGTGCGGCATGAACACCAAACCGTACTTGTAGAGGCAGTGCGCGACGGGCACCAGATAGGCGTCGAGGTAGTGACGCAGCCAGTCGGCCGGGCGCTGCCCCGAGCGCCTGATGAGCACCGAGGCGAAGGGCTTGCCGTCCGCATCGACGTGCAGCAGCGAGGCCATCGTCGCGGCCTTCTCGCCCTTGGCGAGCTTCGGCACCGGGCTCTCGCGCCACAGGGCCGCGAGCATCTTGCGGTACGGCGAGCCCTTCGGCGCGCCGGCCGTGTAGGCGGGGTGCCGGTAGCCCACGGCGGCCCGTTCGCGCAGGATCGTGACGCCGTGCCGCTTCAACGTGGGGTCGCCGTGCACCAAGTCCGCCACGTAGTCGCTGATCGCGGGCGTGACCTCCATGTACTCGGTCGAGAGCCCGCGCATGAAGCCCATGTTGAGCACCGACAGCGCTGTCTTCGCGTAGTCGGCCTCGGGCCTGCTGCGATTGAAGAACGTGCGGATCGACTGCTGCGCTTGGAACTCGTCGTGCCCCTCGCCGAGCGGCACGAGCCTTCCGGCGGCGATCTCGGCTGCGAACGTCACCGAGATCTTGTTGCGCCACTGCCACGGGTGCACCGGGATCAAATAGACGTCCTCGTAGGACAGCCCCTGGTCGGTGAGCATGGACGCGAAGTACTCCCGCGAGTCCGCGTCGAGCTGCGTGTCCAGCAGCCATGCGAAGTCCAGCTCCGGCGAGGCCGCGAACATCGCCTGCTCGCGCCGCGCCGCCAGCCACATCAGCCGCACGCCCGACCCGGTTTCGGGCGCGTACGCCTGGTAGTCCTCGGCGGTGAAGCCGAGTCGGCCCGACCCGGCCACGAAGCACGGGTGCCCGCCGGTCATGGCCGCCTCGATCGCCTGGAACCCTGCCTCCGCCAAGGCCTCCGCGCTCGGTTGCCCCTCGCCGAGTTGGTACGCACCGCGGTTCACCGTCGCGGCGACCTCCTCGAGGTACACCGGCAGCACCGTCTCGCTCAAGCCGAGCTCGCCCTTGAACGAGAGGAAGAACGCGGCAGCGTCCAGTTCCAGCTCATCGCCCGTGTCGTCGGTCCGCTCGATCGAGGCGGGGTCGACCACCCAGTGATCGAGCTTGAAGCGCCGCGCCGCGAAACGGTACCGATCGCCTTCGGCCGCAACGGCATACACTTCACCGTCTTTCACGGGAACCAGCAGCCGCTCGTGTGCGAACTCGCCGATCGCCTTGGCCAGCAGGTTCCTCGTGGCCCGCTGCCACAGTTCCGGGATGAGATGGTCGATGGCGCTCACGCTTTCACTCCTCTCGCGGCGGACCGCTCGAAATCGATTCGGGTGCAGAAGCTCAGCAGCCCCTGCTTGTCCTTGAGCTCCACTGCCCGTTCGGGCTTGAACCCCACGAACTCGTTGAGCCGGTGAATGGCCTCGTTCTCCACGTCCGGCTCGACCACGACGCGCTTCGCGCCGAAGCCGTCGAACAGCAGGTGCATCACGGTTTCCATGACGCCCTTGGTGAATCCGGGGATCGGCTGCTCGCTCGGAGCGGTGAGCACGTGCATCCCGATATCCCCCTCGGCGGGGTCGTAGACGCCAGCGAGCTCCGAGCGCGCCGGGTCGTAGACCTCGACGAGGAACCGGGCCCGGTAGTGGTAGAGCCCCATGTACGCGAAGTGCCCGGGGTTCGCCTCGATGTCCTCGTGCTCGGCGAGCACGTCGGCCACGGAGGCGTCCTGCATCATCCAGTACGTCGCCTTCGGGTGCGTTACCCATTCGTGCAGGAGCGGGGAGTCGGTGGGCGGGTCGACCAGGCGCAGGCCGAAGTCGCCGAGCCGCTCGTGCAGGTGGTAGAAGGTCTTGGGGGCCTTCAAGACTGCGTTCATGCCTGTGCCTCCTTCAGCACTGGATCGGACTGGACCGTGCTCACTGCTGCGGCGCTCCGAATTCCTGGAAGCCGATGCGGCGCTCGATGGGATAGACCTCCCGGCCGGTCAGGGACCGGATGATCCAGGAGTTGCGGTAGGCCGCCATGCCGAGGTCGGGCGACACGAAGCCGTGGGTGGCGAGTTCCGCGTTCTGGACGAAGACCTCGCCGCCGCCCGCGGCGTCGACGCTGTAGTCGCGGCGAGCCTCCAGGCGTCCGGTCGCGTCGAAGCGCAGCCGGTCGCGAACCTCGTTCATGAAGTCGGGGACGCGGTAACTGTAGCCGGTCGCCAGCACCAGACCCTCGGTCTGCAGGTCGAAGGACCGGTCCTGCTCGCGCTGCCGAATGCTCAGCCGCACGCTGCCTTTCCCGGCGTCCTTCTCCGCTGCGCTTTTTTCAACAGTGCAGTTGGTGAACAGCCGGGTCGCCACGGTGCCCTGCTCGAACCGCTTCTGGTACAGCAGGTCGAAGATCTCGTTGATGAGCTCGGCGTTGATGCCCTTGTACAGGTTCTTGTGCGCCGCGTTCAGCTCGTCGCGCTTGGCGGCGGGCAGGCCGTGGAAGTAGTCCACGTACTCCGGGCTGGTCATCTCCAGCGTGAGCTTGGTGTACTCGAGTGGGAAGAACCGCGGCGAGCGCGTCACCCAGTTCAGCTCGTACCCGCCGGCCTCCATGTCGTCCAAGAGATCCCGGTACACCTCGGCGGCGCTCTGCCCGCTGCCGACCACGGTGACCGAGCCGCATTCCTTCAACCGATCCCTATGTTCCATATAGGACGAAGCATGGCACACCGTGTCGCTCTCCAGCTCCCGGCACGCGGGCGGCGTCCACGGCGGCGTGCCGGTCCCGAGGACCAGGCGCTTCGCGTAATCCGTGGTCGCCCCGCCCGGACCCTCGGAACGCACCGCATAGACGCCGTCCTCCCAGGTCACCGCCGTCACGGTCCGCTCGAACCGCAGGTTGTCGAGTTTCTCGGCGGCCCAGCGCAGGTAGTCCTGGAATTCGGCGCGCAGCTGGAAGAACGACTCGCGGATGTAGAACGGGTAGATCCGCCCGCTCTCCTTGAGGTAGTTGAGGAACGAGTACCCAGAGGTCGGGTCGGCGAGCGTCACGAGGTCGGCCATGAAGGGGACCTGCATGGTGGTGCCCTCGATGAGCATCCCCGGGTGCCAGTCGACGTTCGGCTTGCGCTCCAGAAAGATCCCGTCGAGGCCCTCGATCGGGGCGGTCAGCGCCGCGAGCCCGAGATTGAACGGCCCGAGCCCGATGCCGATGAAATCGTAGGTCTTCACGCCGCTTCCTGCGCTTTCTTGCCATGGCGCGCCAGCGCCTCCAGTACCGGAACGATGTCCGCGAGCCCGCTCTCCGGGTTGAGCAGCGTCAGCTTCAGAGCGATCCGCCCCTCGACCTTCGTGGCCGCGACCATGCCTTCTCCCGAGGCCGCGAGGGCCTCTCTGGCGTGGCGGTGCACCTCGTCGTCTGCCCCGGCGAGCCGGAACAGCACCGTGGACAGCTGCGAAGGCGGCGCGGCGACTTCGAAGCGCGGGTCGGAGGCGATCCAGTCCCAGGTCTGGTCCGCGAGCGCGCACACGCGGTCGAACATCGCGCCCACGGTGTCAGGCCCCAAGGTGCGCAAGGTCATCCATAGCTTCAACGCATCGAAGCGCCGCGTGGTCTGGAGGCTCTTGTCGACCTGGTTCGGGAAGACCGCCTCGGCCGGGTTGAGGTAGTCGGCGTGGTGGGTGACGTGGCGCAGCGAGGCCCGGTCGCGCACGATGAGCGCCGAGGAGCTGACCGGCTGGAAGAACGACTTGTGGTAGTCCACTGTCACCGAATCGGCCTGCTCGACGCCGCCCAGCACGCCCCGGTGCTGCTGCGAGACGAGCAATCCGCAGCCGTAGGCGGCGTCCACGTGGAACCAGACCCGGTGCGCGGCAGTGATCTCGGCGATCGGGCCGAGCGGGTCGACCGACCCGAAGTCGGTGGTCCCGGCGGTGGCCACGACCGCGGCGGGCACGAGGCCCTGCTCGCGGCAGGTTTCGATGGCGGCGTCCAGCGCGGCCGGATTCATGCGGAACCAGTCGTCGGCGGGCACGGTGATCACCGCGTCCTCGCCCAGGCCAAGGAGCCGGGCGGCCTTGACGACGGAGAAGTGGCTGTGCGGCGAGGCGAACAACCGCAGCCGCGGCAGCACTTCGACCCCTCGCAGCGGCGTCCCGACCTCCACCCGGTGTTTGAGCAGCACGTGCTCCACGGCCTCGTCCCGGGCCAGGAGCAGTGCCTGCAGGTTCGACTGCGTCCCACCGGAAGTGAAGACGCCGTCGGCGTCCGGCCCCAGGCCGATGCGCTGGGCGGTCCACTCGATGAGGCGCTGCTCGATGAAGGTGCCGCCCGCGCTCTGATCCCAGGTGTCGACCGAGGTGTTGACGGCGGCGAGCACGGTCTCGGCGGCCACGGCCGGCAGCGCGACGGGGCAGTTGAGGTGCGCGAGGTAGCGCGGGTGGTGGAACCAGACCGCGTCCTTCAGATAGAGCTCGCCGACCTCGTCGAACGCGTCCTCGAACGATTCCAGGGGCCGGTCGAGGTCGACCGCGGCGATGGCGGGGCCCAGGTCGGCGGGGGCGGCGCCGGTCCAGGGCCGGTCGACGGCGGCGAACTGCTCGGCAAGGCGCCCAGCGACATCGGCGATGAGGCCGCGATAGGCGGCGGCCGATTCGCGGCCCAGGAGGACTGGGGTGTCGGAAGGGTTGAGCGGCGCGGGAGCCGGACGGAGGTCGGCGCTTGTCAGCACGGAGGGTCCTTTCGCAGAGGGACGGTCTCGGGTGGTGGCCGGGGAACGTGTAGGTTAGGCTAACCTAAATCACTGGTTCGCAGAAGAGTCGATCCCGAATGGTGACGTTTTCCACGAAACCTTGTAAGCAAAGCCCGACCAAGGCATTTACCCGAGATGCCGTCTATGCGGCGTGCAGTCCCCAAGGGACGAATGACAACGCCTGCCGGCGCAGACCGACCGGGCCTGGCGGCCGCCGGATCGGTGGGACGAGAGCTTGAGTTGCGGCGGCGCCCGGGGACGCCACCGCCGCGTCCATATCGTGCCGAATCGGGACAGAACTGTCTGTCACCAATTTGACAACTGAGCGTCAGGCAGCGGGCTCAGCCCCGTTGACGTTGGCGCACAAAACAACCGGCGACAGACCAAAGGCCCGTCGCCGGCATTGTTCAACCCGCGCTCATCGGGCCTCGGCGATCCAGGCCTCAACGACCTCGGACATCGTCTCGAGCGGGATCGATCCGCTCGACAGGATCCGGTCGTGGAAGTGCCGCAGATCGAACGCCGCGCCCATCTCGCGCTCGGCGCGGGCCCGTAGCGATTCGATGTGCTTGCGGCCGATCATGTAAGCCAGTGCCTGGCCGGGCCAGGCGATGTAGCGGTCGATTTCATTCGCGATGTTCACTTCGGACAGTGCGGTGTTGTCGTGCATGAACTGCGCCGCGCGCTCGCGGGACCACCCGAATACGTGCATCCCGGAGTCGACCACGAGTCGGCAAGCCCGCCAAGCATCGAACGACACCATGCCGAGCCGAGCGAGATCGGAGCTGTAGAGCCCGATCTCGTCGGACAGGCGCTCGGTGTACAGCCCCCAGCCCTCGCCGAACGCCGTGACGTAACCGAACTGCCGGAACTGCGGCAGATCCGTGAGCGTCTGCCCGAGGGCGAACTGGAGGTGGTGCCCAGGAACGCTCTCATGGAACGCGAGCGCCTCGTACTCGTACCGCGCCCGAGTCGAAGGCTCATAGGTGTTCACCCAATGCGTGCCGGGCCGGGACCCATCCGAAGCGGGCACCGTGTAATAGGCCAGCGTCGACCCCTTGGCGGCCGCCTCAGGAATCACCTCGATGGAGCAAGGCGCGATGTCGTAATCGAGAAAAGCCGAGGGCAAGGTCGATTCCGCCCGCCGAAGCGCTGCGGTGACATCGGAAAGAATCTCATCGGCGCTGTCATACCGAAGCGAAAGATCATTGCGAAGCCGGTCGATGACCTCACCGACATCGCTGGTTCCCAAAGCCTTGGAACCGATCCGGGAGAATTCGGCGCGAAGCCGCTCGACTTCGCCGAGCCCGATCTGGTGGATCTCCTCGGGACTCAAATCGGTTGTGGTGAACTGCCGAGAAGCAGCGGCGTAGCCCTCCAGCCCACCGGGAACATGGCGGACCCCGACCCGCTCGTCGTCGCGAGCGACCGGCAAGAGCTCATCTTGGAGAACCACCCGCCACCGAGCAAGCGATGGCCGCACGAGATCGACGACGAGCTGTCGAGCGGTGGACTTCCACTCATCGACGTCAACCTCAGAAGGCGTGGGTCCCGCAAGCGGGTCATCGTCAACCGCCGTAGCGAGGTAGTCGTCGATCTGCCCGATGACAGCCGCGACCCCGTGCCGAGTCTGGTGCCGCCCTTCGGAGGCGGCCTGCCGATACCGCTCCAAGACGGCGTCGAAGTAGCCCCCGAGCGAGGCAAGTCGAACAAGGTAATCCCGACTCCGCTGCGCGGTGTCCAGGGAGACTCTCGGGATCGACGACAGCATCGAGGAGACGGGCCCGATGATCGTATTGCTGAGCCCGACCTCCCCAAGCGAGGCATGGAGACTCGCAGTCTGGTCGGCGACCAACCGCCCGAGCATCGAATAGGTGATCCTGTCCTGCCCCTCGAGAGCCGAGGCATCAATGTCGCCGAGCCCGTCCCGGACCTCGGCGAGGTGCCCCAACCGAACCTGATCGCCGTCTCGGCTGGGGTCGGGGAGCCGGTGATCGTGCCCCGGAATGCCGTAGAACGTGGCCGAGATCGGGTTGTCCGCCAGATAGAGATCGAAGTGCCGCTGTGCCAGCGCGGCCAACTGAGGATCGCCCATGATGTCCTTCCAAACGAGGTGCCCCGACGATAAACCGACACCTAGACGACCGACAAGTACCCAATGCGGACCAGAGCAGAGGAGCGCCCGAGATCAAAGCGGCTGCGGCACACTGGCGCTCTACCCCTGAGCTACGGTCGCTTTCGCGACCGGCAGGAATCGAACCTGCGACAACCCGTTCCCGAAACGAAGGAACCGCGGCCTACGCACCGGGCGCTCCATCACTCAAACTACTCGAAGGCGACAACGCGTCTCGATGGACGGCCGGGCTGACCAGGGCCTTTTCAAGTTCCTGAAGGGTTTGGTTGGTAGCTGATGCC
>DATABR010000326.1:0-11199 GCA_036259435.1 Glycomyces sp. | reverse complement strand
CGACCCGGCGATGAGCGCCGAGCGGCGCAGCGCCGACACGCTCTCCCCGCGCGGCATCGACACGTTCGCGGGCGGCAGCCCCACCTCGATCTACGCGTTCTACATCATCCTCATGGTCCTGGCCGCGATTTTCATGGCCGTGCCCGCCGCCGTCTTCGGCGCGGCCGCCGCGCGCCTCACCGTCTCGCGTCGCGACGAACGGCTCGCCACACTGCGGCTGGTCGGCGCCACACCGGGCCAGGTGATGCGCTTGACACTCATCGAGACGACGCTCGCGGCGGTGGCCGGGGCGATCGCCGGCACGCTCGCGTGGATGGCCGCCACCCCACTGTTCGCGCTCATCCCCATCGACGGCGGCCGCTGGTACGTCGCGGACCTGTGGGCCGGGGCCCCGTGGATGCTCGCGGTCGCGATCGCGGTGCCGGTCCTGGTGGCCGGTTCGGCGCTCATCGGCCTGCGCGGCGTCGTGATCAGCCCGCTCGGGGTGGCGAGGCGCGTGAGGCCCAAGGGCCTCAAGGCGATCCGCGTGGTCGTCTTCGCGGTGCTCGCGTTGGCGTTCGTGGTCGCGTCGAACATGGTCGACGGCAGCATGACCGCGGTCGCGATCCTCATCTGCCTGTTCGCCGGGACGCTCGCGGCGGTGAACCTCGTCGGCCCGTGGACCGTGCAGCGGCTCGGCAGGATCCTGGCGCGCACCGCGAAGGGCCCGGCCCGAATGCTGGCGGCCCGGCGGCTCGCCGAGGACCCGAAGGCCGCCTGGCGCACCGTCGCCGGGGTGGCGATCGCGGGCTTCGTGGCCGGGTCGGTCGCGATGTTCCCGATGATCCAGGCCGACGCGAGCGCCCAGGAGACCGAGACGATCGCGGCCATGGCCCCGGCCGACCAGGCCGCATCGCTCGCGGCGGGCCTGCAGGACGAGCTCGGCGGCCTCGCCGAGGTCGCCGTGGTCGACGGCAGCGGCTACCTGACCGCCGCCGACGGCTCGGCCGTCATCGAAGCGACCACCGCCGGCGCGGACCTCGAGGCGGTGCGCAGCGCCATGACCGCGGCCCTGCCGGGCGACGCGCCCGAACGCGAGGTCGACTCCAGCCTCATGTCGAACCAGATCGTCGGCTCGGTGCGCGTGGGCGTCACCGTGGTCCTCGCGGTGGTCTTCGCGACGGCGGCCGTCTCGGCGGCGATCAGCGCGATCGGCTCGGTCCTCGACCGCCGCCGCTCCTACCGGTTCCTGCACCTCGCAGGAACCGAGCAGCGGGTCCTCGACCAGGCCCGCCGTCAGGAGACGCTGCTGCCGCTCGGCCTCATCGGCGGCGCGTCGATCGTCACCGGGATGCTCCTGACCATGCCGGTCATCGGCGCCATGGGCTTCGACGTGAGCGGCGTGCTCATCCTCTCGGCGACCGTCGCCACCGGCGTTGCAGCGGTGATCGCCGCTGGGAGCCTGTCGCGGCCGCTGCTGCGATCGGTGATGCACGACGTGAGCCCGCGACCCGACTGAAGCAGCGATCTACTCCCAGGCCGGGGCCGCCGCATGCAGGGTGTGGCGGCCCCGGTCCGTTTGCCGTCCCAGTAGAGGTCCGCCGTTTCCGAGTGTGATAGTTAGGGAAACCTAAGTCTCCCCGCGACGAGGCCGAAGGACGGCTCGCAGGCCTCGCGAGGTGGGCGCGCGAGCCGAGGACGTGAGGAGTCCGACGTGGCTGAAGGCCGAGGACGCATAACCCCCAGGGTCACCACCGCCGAAGTGCTGCGGACCGAGCGGATCACTCCGCACATGATCCGCGTCGTGCTCGGCGGACCGGGCCTGGACGGTTTCGATTGCGGCGACTGCACCGATCATTACCTGAAACTCCAGTTCCCCGTCGAGGGCGTCGAGTACCCCGAACCGTTCGACCTCGCCCAGATCCGCGAGGAGTTCCCGCGCGAACAGTGGCCGGTCACCCGCACCTACACGGTGCGGCGCTGGGACCGCGCCACTCGTGAGCTGTGGATCGACTTCGTCTACCACGGAGACGAGGGCATCGCCGGTCCTTGGGCCGCCAAGGTCCGGCCCGGCACGCTCGTTCGCTTCGCCGGGCCCGGCGGCGCGTACGCCCCGGCCGCGGATGCCGCCTGGCACCTCCTCGTCGGCGACGAGGCCGCCTTCCCGGCGATCGCGGCGTCCGTCGAGGGCCTCGCGCCCGGCGCCCGCGCCCAAGTCTTCCTCGAAGTCGAAGGGCCCGAAGAGGAGCAGCAGCTCAAGTCCGCGGGCGACGTGACCGTCACCTGGCTTCACCGCGGCGGCGCGCGCATCGGCGAGCGCCTCGTCGAAGCCGTGCGCGCCTTCGAGTTCCCCGAGGGCGTCGTGCACGCCTTCGTGCACGGCGAGGCCGGATTCGTGCGCGACCTGCGCCGCCTGCTCCGCTTCGAACGCGAGGTCCCGAAGGAGCGACTGTCGATCTCCGGCTACTGGCGTCTGGGCCACGACGAGGACGGCTGGCAGTCCTCCAAGCAGGAATGGCGCAAGGTCGACGACGAAGACGAGGCCAAAGCCGCGCAGCAGTAAGCGGACAAGTCTGCGCTTCATACAACTGAGCTCTTGATACGTCGATGGGGCCGCGCATCGCGCGGCCCCACGGTCGTAATCGAAGCTCAGTCGGTGGTCGTGTCCGCCGCGGTCTCGTCGGTCGCCTCGGTCGTCGTGTCCGTCTTGGGGGCGCTCTTGACCCACTCGGGGTACTGCGTCATCCACTGGTCGAGCGTGTCGTCCTGCAGCGCCTGCCACAGCGCGTCGGCCGCGATCTGCTCCTCGCCGTCGTGCGTCATCACGATCGAGACCTCCTCGCCGCCCATCACGGTCTGGTCGGTCGAGGACGGCACCTGGATGCTGGTCATGCTCTCGGGGTCGATGTCGCGAAGGTTCACCGCGAGGTCGGTGACCTTCACGCCGTCAGGAAGGTCCAGGGTCAGCGAATCCCCGAAGCCCTGCAGGATCTCGGTCAGCTTCGCCGGGTCCTTGTGGAAGCCCTGCGCCTTGAACTCGCGGAGCAGCGACTTGATGGCCTGCTGCTGCATCGCCTGGCGCCCGTAGTCGCCGCCGCGGCCCTCTTCCCAGTCGGAGTCCCAGCCCCAGCCGTAGCGCTGGCGGATCAGGTCGAGCGACTCGTCCTTGTCGTAGTACGCGCAGCCCTCGGGGAAGACCCGCTTCTCGCCGTGGATCGAGGTGATCTCGTGCCAGGGGCACAGCTCGATCTCGCCGACCAAGTCCACCAGGCCCAGGAAACCCTCGAAATCGACCGTGGCGCCCATGTGGAAGTCGACGCCGGTGAGGTCGTAGATCGTCTGCACCACGTTGGGGCGGGTGACGTCCCAGTCGTCGCTGATCGACGCGGAGTGGTTGATCTTGTTCTCGCACGGGTTGTTGTCGAAGCCGGGCCCGCAGTCGGGGATCTCGACCCACAGGTCGCGCGGCAGCGACACCATGGTCGTCTTGGTCAGGTCCTCGCTGACGTGCACCAGGATCATCGTGTCCGAGCGGGTCGAGTCGCCCTGCTTGTCGACGCCGAGCACGAGGATGTTCAAGGGGCCCTTGATGTCCTCGACGTCCATCTCCGCTTGCGCGTCACCGAGGATGTCCTCGTCCGCGACGACGCTGTTCGCCGTGTTCACGCCGATCTGGGTCACCGCCGCCGCGCTTCCGGCGGCGACCATCGTCAAGCCGCCCGCGTACAGCATCACGTGGGCCCACCAGGGGGCGCCGCTCTTGCCGGCCAATGTGTCTCCAAGGGTCAGAGGGGGGTCAGCCCCTTGGATAAACGCCCAGGTGATGGGGCCGGTTGCAAAAGAGCGCGAATACTACGGTGCGCGACGCCGAAGCGACCGCGCGTGGCGGTCCCTCCGGCGTGCACGAGCTTGCCCTCAGTTAGTGGTGGCGTCGGCCGTGGCCTCGTCGGTCGCCTCGGTCGTGGTGTCGGTCGCGGCGTTGCCGGTCTGCTTGACCCATTCGGGGTTCTGGGCGATCCATTGGTCCATCGTGTCGCTCTGGAGCGCCTCCCACAG
Source organism: Glycomyces sp. (assembly GCA_036259435.1). Classification (GTDB taxonomy): domain Bacteria; phylum Actinomycetota; class Actinomycetes; order Mycobacteriales; family Micromonosporaceae; genus Glycomyces. Next base: position 7,164 of record DATABR010000326.1, on the reverse strand, counting down.
TGCGTCGGCGGCGATCTGCTGCTCGCCCTCGAGGATCACCTCAGAGGAGCCCACCTCGGTCTCCTGCGAGGTGGCCGGCACCCGGATCGAAGTGATGTCCGCCGGGTCGAGGTCGCGCAGGTTCACGGCCAGGTCTGCCACCGTCAGACCGTCCGGCAGGTCCAGCTTCAGCTTGTCGCCCAAGCCGTTCAGCACCGTGGTCAGCTTCGTGGGGTCCTTGTGGTAGCCGTCGGCCTTGAGCTCGGTGATGAGCGACTTGATGGCCTGCTGCTGCATCGCCTGGCGGCCGTAGTCGCCGCCGAGGCCGTTCTCCCAGTCCTCGGGGTCGTCCCAGGCCTTGCGCTGGCGGATGAGGTCGAGCGACTCTTCCTTGTTGTAGTAATTGCAGCCCTCGGGGAACACGCGGTTGTCGCCGTGGATCGAGGTGATCTCGTGCCAGGGGCACAGCTCGACCTCGCCCACGAGGTCCACGAGGTCCATGAAACCGTTGAAGTCCACGGTCGCGCCCATGTGGAACTCGACGCCGGTGAGGTCGTAGATGGTCTGGATCACGTTCGGGCGCGTCACGCCCTCCCAGTCGTCGCTGATCGAGGCGGCGTGGTTGAGCTTCTGCATGCATGTGTCGTTGCCCCAGTCGGGGCCGCAGTCGGGGATCTCCACGTACAGGTCGCGGGGGAGCGACACCATCGACACGTCGGTCAGGTCCTCGTTGATGTGCACCATGATCATCGTGTCCGAGCGGGTGGCCCCGCCCTGCTTGTCGACGCCGAGCACGAGGATATTCAAGGGGCCCTTGATGTCCTCGACGTCCATCTCGGCCTGCGCGTCGCCGAGGAAGTCTTCCTGATCGAGGGCGTTGTTCGCCGTGTTCACGCCGATCTGGGTCACCGCCGCCGCGCTTCCGGCGGCGACCATCGTCAGACCGCCCGCGTACAACATCATGTGCGCCCACCAGGGCGCGCCGCTCTTGCCAGCCATGCAACTCCAATGGTTCGGATCAGCAGTATCCCGTACGTATAACGCTTCGATAAACGCGAGGGGTTGCACCGCCCGGGGGAGAGCGGGGCGACAGGTCAGTTCGTGGCCGCTGCTTCGGTGGCCGTCTCGTCCACCGCGCCGCTGTCGACCGGCTCGGTCGTCGGGCAGTCCGGCTTCGAGTCGCCGCTGAGCCACTTCGGGTTCGCGCACGCCCACTCGTCGATGGTGTCGTTCTCGATGGCGTCCCACAGCGCATCGGCCGCGACCGCTTCATCGGTGTCCTCGTGGATGACCACGTACGAGGTCCCGTTGACGCTTCCCTCCGAGGACGGCGTGCCGATCGAGATGATCTCGTCGGGGTCGACGTCGCGCATCTGCGTGATCATGTCGATGAGATCGCGCCCGCCCACGTCGAGGGTCAGGGCGTCGCCGAAGCTCCCCAGCAGGTCCACGGCCTTTGTCGGGTCGGTCGCGTAGCCTTGCTCCTTGGCCCGCTCCAGGATCTTCTTGATGGCCTGCTGCTGCATTTTCTGGCGGCCGAAGTCGCCCCAGGTGCCGTTCGCGTAGTCCTCGTCGCTGTCCCAGCCGTAGCGCTGGCGCACCAGGTCGAGGGCGTCCTCCTTGTTGTACTCGGCGCAGCCCTCGGGGAAGACCTTGTCGGTGTGGATCGAGGTGATCTCGTGCCATGGGCACAGCTCGATGGTGCCCAGCTCCTCGACCATGTCCAGGAACCCCTCGAAGTTCGCGATCGCGCCGCCGTCGAACTGGATCCCGGTGAGGTGCGTGATCGTCTCGGCCGTGTTCTGGAACGATTCCGTCCAGTCCTCGGAGTAGGCGAACGCCTCGGTCAGCTTCGTCTCCTCGGCCGGCACCCCCGAGGGGATCTCCACGAGCAGGTCGCGCGGCAGCGAGATCATGCTGACCTGCGTGAGGTCCTCGTTGACGTGGACGATGATGTCGGCGTCGGTGCGGGCCTCGCCGCCCGCGCCCACCCGCTCGTCGGTGCCGAGCACCAGGAAGTTGAGCGGTCCCTCGATCTCCTCGCCGGGGTCGACCCGCTGATTGCCCAGCAGGTCCTCCTGGTTGACCGAATCGTTGAGCACATTGACGCTCACCTGGGCCGCGATCGCGGCGCCCCCCGACACGACCATGACCATCGAGCCGCTGACGACCATGGTCTTGGCCCACCAAGGCGAGGACGCCTTTGCGGCGGCGTGTCTCATCGGGCTGCCCATTGCCTCTCCCGGAAAACTCTGTGGGTGTCTGGCGCAGCCTGGGGCGGCTGGCCGGCGCTGCGGGGTATACGCGCGGTTCACCAGGGGTTGCGCTTAGCAGACGATAGTTCATGCCCACCGCGTAAACGATTCCTCTACGGCCCGGTAGGGCTCGGAGAGCGGACGAAACGGATTAAAGGGTGAAATAAAGTATGACGCCAACCACAGTCAACGTCAGGAATGTGGCGAATGCCAGCTTCGCGGCGCTCCACGGCAACTCGCCCACCACCCGGCCGCTCTCTCCGTGCACGGCCACCATGCGCCGCCGCCCCCGATGCGGGTACGACACCAGCCACACCGGCACCAGCACCAGCCGGTACGACAGATCCGCATAGACGGTCTCGATGCTCGGCACGTACTGCTCGTCCCCGCCCACTCGCGAGCGCACCTCCCGCTCCACCGCCGCGGCCATCAGGTCCTTCGCCGACTCCAGCCCCACCTCCGGCTCCAGGTCGTAGCGCTGCACCCAGCACCCGTCCAACCTCTCCGGAGCGAACGGCACCGCGTCGCCGAACGTCCAGTCCCGCATCAGCTCGGTCAGCGCCCGCCCGTCCAGGCGCACCGTCGCCGCGACCGCCACCTGGGAGAAATCGCGCGACACCGTCCCCGATGCCGACACCCACCGGATCCCCCGCATCCGGTTCCCGGCGGCCTGCGACCAGTAGTGCTCGCCGCGCGCGGCCAGGTACCGCGAATCCGTCCGCGCCCGCCACACCCAGTACGGCAGGAACGCGCCCCGGAAGGACGCCGACTCGTCGATCCGCCGGAAACCGCGCGGCGCGAACCGATGCCCTCGCGCCCACTCCCGCAGCCGCCGCCGCGCCGTCGCCCGCGCGATCCGGAAGGGCACGATCGCGTCCGGCGCGACCAGCGCCTCCGGCGTGTCGTCCGCGTACTGCAGTGTCGCCTTGGGCGCCAATGCGACCCAGTCCGGATCCGCCAGCCGCTTCGAAGCCGGGCGGCCGTACTGCCGTGTCCCGCACGCGCGGCAGGCCAGCACGGTGGCACCCGCGGCCACGGGCACCGGCTCGCCGCACGAGGGGCACGACTGATCGGCATCCGGTCGTGCAGGGAACAAAGCTCACCATCCTTCTATTTCGGGCACTGCTCCCACTTTATGCGGCGCGGCATCGCGGTGGAGGAAAATGGTTCGGGCCCATGACTATCCGAGGATGCAAGGCAAATGCGGCCCCGACGTGGGCCACTGGATATATCGGCTTCGCGGTGGCAGGATAGAGCGCGTGACGCCACGGAGGGGGATCACGTCTGCGCGTGATTATGCCGATCAGTATCGGCGTCTGCGTGCCCTCATACGGTCCGGCCAAGTCGCCGAGGCCGTCGGCGAGGCCACCTGGATCGTGTACAACTCCGACACCGTCCACCAGCGGGCCCAGGCATGGCTGTTCATACTGCAGGGCCAGATCAGCCAGCGCGCCACCGACAAGATCCCCGGCACCATCGACAAGGCCGGCGCCGCCGTCTCCCGCTGCCAGGACGCCCGCCTCACCGGCAAGTACCATGCGCTCGCCGCCTGGTACTACCACCACTACATCAAGGCCCTGGGCCTGACGGCCGAGCAGCTGGTGCTCTCGCGCCGCGCGCTCCAGGCCATGACCGAGGAGAGCCAGGCCGCCGTCGACGCCTGGTACGACCTCGCGGTGATCCTCTCCAACTGCGGCTACCAGCAGCAGGCATCGCAGGCCCTGGACGCCTGCCACACACTCGCCGAGAGCACCGGCGTCGGCCGGTCCTCAGTGGAAGGCGTCGAGGTGCGAGTGCGGGACGCGCTCCTGCGCTACTACACCGGCGACTCGCGGGCCTGCAACTACCTGCTGCTCAAGGAGCTGCGCCGCGTCAAACCGCACCTCCTCGAGCTCGACACGCGTGAACTCGAATGGGTCCACTACGCGCTGGCGCGGGTGGGCCTGCTCGCGATCGGGGAGCAGTGGTCGGTCGAGCACCTGCTGCCCGAGGAGACCTCGTCGGTCGAGGCGATGGACCTGCGCACGCTCGCGCGGGCCTCGAATCTCATCGCGCAGGCGCGGGGCCTGGAGGCCCTGGAGGTGCTGGAGGCGCGCGAGATCGGGGACGAGACGCTCGGGGTGATGGAGCCGCAACATCTGCGCTCGCTCGCGCTGGTGGCGAAGGGCGACCACGCGGCGTCGATCCTGGCGGCGCACGCGACGACGTACGCGCTCTACAAGCAGATCAACGAGTTTCACACGATCTACCTGGACTCGGCGGGGGCGCTGGTGGACCGCGACCAGTTGCGGCGGGCGGTGGCCGGGTGGGCCGACCGCGCGAACACGGACGAATTGACAGGCCTGCCGAACCGCCGCCGACTCGACGAATTCCTATCCGATGTGGATGGCGACGGGATGATCGCGGTGCTGGACCTGGACGGGTTCAAGGCGGTCAACGACACCCACGGCCACCAGGCGGGAGACGCGATCCTGCAGCGGGTGGCGGCGCTGCTGTCCAGCGTGGTGCGCACCGGAGACCTGTTGGCGCGCACCGGCGGCGACGAGTTCATCCTGGTGCTGCCGGGCGCGACCGAATATGACGCGGACGCGGTCTCGCAGCGAATCAGGATCGCGGTCGCGAGCGAGAACTGGGAGTACTCGGTGCCGGGCACGCCGGTCGACGTTTCGATCGGCTGGGCCCGCCTGGTCGCCGGCGGCAACCCATCGCAGACGCTATGGGCTGCCGACCAGGCGATGTACCAGATGAAGCGGTCGAGGAAGATGTCCTACTGATCCGCGGCCGCAGCGGCGGTCTCGGGCTCCTCGTCGTGGTAGGCGCCGACCCATTCGCGTTCGGGCCTGCGGCCGACGAGGCCGAAGATCCATGCGGCCAGGAGTCCGGCGATGAAGCCGGGCAGCAGCGAGTAGACGCCTTCGGGCGACCCGGCGGCCTCCCACGCGATCACAGTTCCGGCGCCGACCACCATGCCGGCGAGAGCGCCGATCCAGGTCATGCGCGACCAGTACAGCGACAGCAGGATGATCGGGCCGAACGCGGCGCCGAAGCCCGCCCATGCGTAGGCGACGATCTCGAGCACGGTGCCGCCCTGGAGGGCGAGCGCGTACGCGATGATCGCGACCACGACGACGGCGGTGCGGCCGATCCACACCAGCTCGGTGTCGCGGGCTTCGCGGCGGAAGAATCGGCGGTAGAAGTCCTCGGTTACGGCGGTGGAGGCGACCAGCAGCTGCGAGTCGGCGGTCGACATGACCGCGGCCAGGACCGCCGAGAGCAGGATGCCCGCGATCCACGGGTTGAACAGTTCGGACGTGAGGGTGAGGAACACCGTCTCCGGGTCCTCCAGCGGCGCGTCGAGGTAGGCGATGCCCGCCAGGCCGACGAAGACGGCGGCCACGAGGGTGACGAGCACCCAGGTCATGCCGATGCGCCGGGCGGCGGGGACGTCCTTGGCCGAGCGGATGCCCATGAAACGGGCGAGGATGTGCGGCTGCCCGAAGTAGCCCAGGCCCCAGGCGAGCAGGCCGACGATGGCGATGAAACTCATCGGCTCGCCCGCGGACCAGCCGACGCCCAGTTCGTAGGCCGAGCTGTCGACCCACTGGAGCAGGTTCGGGTCGGTCTGCTCGACGTTGCCGAACATCGCGTCGAAGCCGCCGACGGCGCCGATGACCATGAGCGGGACGGCAACGAGGGCGATGAACATGAGGATGCCCTGGATGAAGTCGGTGAAGGACACGGCGAGGAAGCCGCCCAGGAAGGTGTAGAGGACGATCACGATCACCGCGATGGTGATGGCGACGGCCGCGTCGATGCCGAAGACTTCCTGGAACAGCTTGCCGCCCGCGACGAGGCCCGAGGCCACGTACAGGGTGAAGAACACGCCGATGATGACCGCCGAGACCACCCGCAGCAGGTGGGTGCGGTCTTCGAAGCGGGACTCGAGGTAGGCCGAGAGGCTGATCGAGTTGTGGGCGCGCTCGGTGTACGTTCGCAGGCGCGGGGCCACGAGCAGCCAGTTGAGGTAGGTGCCGATGGCCAGGCCGACGGCGATCCAGGCTTGGCCGATGCCGAAGGCGTAGACCGCGCCGGGCAGGCCCAGGAGCAGCCAGCCGGACATGTCGGAAGCCTGCGCGGAGAGCGCGGCGGTGGGGGCGTTGAGGGTGCGTCCGCCGAGCGCGAAGTCGGAGAGGGTCTTGGTGCGGTTGTAGACCCACACGCCGATGAGGACCATGACGAGCAGGTATGCAATGAAGGTCGTCACGATTGGAACCGATAGTTCGACCATGTCGATCACCTATCAATCGAAGGTTTTCGGGCAATGGCGCTGATCATACCGTGATCGCGAACGCAAGAAAACCTTTGTTTCCGTCCTTCTTAAGGTGCTGGGCCCGGTTCTACACCTCTTATGATGCCCTGGGCGTTATCGCAATGGGAGGCTCTGGGCCGAATTGCGTCAACATGGTGGGTAGATCGTGTCCAGATCGAGTCCTGCCACGGTCCCGGCGAAGCCTTCTTCCTGGTATCGGGTGCACGCTGCGGCGATGTTCGCCGGTTCGGAAGCGTAGTCGACGGCGAGGATGATCTTGCCGGCGTTGCGGATCGTGCGCGTGTGGTCGAGGTTCTCGGCTCACCAGGCCTCGGCGCAGGGCTCGTCGGTGGCGAGGAAGAACAGCTCTTCGATGCCGATCCCGTCGATGGCGTCGACGTAGCCGGGGAACTCGCGCAGCTCGGGGGAGTTCTGGACGAGGATCGCGAGATCGTCGCCCGCGTACGGCATCGCAAGCAGTGCGGCGCGAAGGCGTCTCATGTTTCGCAGCCTATGCCGACGCGGCCTCGGCGATCGCGGGCCCGGTCCGCGTCAGACCCGCCGCGTAGTGTTGAACGGGGGGTCCCCGGGTGTCCGATTTGTCGGGACGCTCCATTCATG
>DATABR010000325.1:0-14687 GCA_036259435.1 Glycomyces sp. | reverse complement strand
CCGCCGCGCGCGAGCACGTCGCGAAGGTCTGGGGCGTCGAACCCGACACCCTCCCCGGCGCGGGCGTCTCGGCCGTCGAACTGCTCCGCAAATGCGGCGACGAGGTGAAGATGCTCTTCGTGCTCGGCTCCAACCCCGTCGTCTCGGCCCCCCGCGCCGCCCGCGTCGCCGACCGCCTCAAAGCCCTCGACTGCCTCGTCTCGTTCGACTTCGTCATGTCCGAGACCGCCCAGCTCGCCGAAGTGGTCCTCCCGGTCACCCAATGGGCCGAAGAGGACGGCACCATGACCAACCTCGAAGGCCGCATCATCCGCCGCCGCACCCTGCGCGACGCCCCCGACGGGGTGCAGTCGGACCTGTGGATCATGAAAGAGCTCGCCGCGCGGCTCGACGCCCCCGGCGGCTACTCCACCGACCCCGAGGCGATCTTCGAGGAACTCGGCCGCGCCTCCGCCGGCGGCAAGGCCGACTACTCGGTGATCACGTACGAACGCCTCGAAGAGCAGACCTTCCAGTGGCCCGTGCCGAGCGCCGACCACCAGGGCACGCCGCGCATGTTCGCCGACTTCACGTTCAACACCCCCGACGGCAAGGCGAAGTTCATCGCCGTCGACCACCGCCACCCCGCCGAACGCCGCGACAGCGTCTACCCGCTGTACCTCACCACCGGCCGCGTCCTCACCCAGTACCAGTCGGGCGCGCAGACCCGCCTCATCGACTCCCTCGGCGGCACCCCCGACAGTGAGCAGTTCCTCCAGATCCACCCCGACACCGCGGTGCGCCACGGCATCGGCGAAGGCGACTTCGTGCGCATCACCTCTCGCCGCGGCTCCTACACCGCGCCCGCGCGCCTGAGCGTCGACATCCGGCCCGACACCGTGTTCAGCCCGTTCCACTTCCCCGGCGCGGGAAACGCCAACGCCGCCGTCTCGGATGTGCTCGACCCGATCAGCCGCATGCCCGAGTTCAAGGTCTGCGCCGTCAAGATCGCCCTCGCCGCCAAGCCGTGACCGCTGCCGCACGCAGCTCCACCTCGTCGCCGAGGACCGCGCCGACCCGTGGTTCCCCGAAGAGGACCGCCAGTTCATGGTCTCCATGTGGTTCCCACCGAGGTCCAGGGCGAGGCCGGTCGTACATGACCGCCGAGGAGTCGGCCGTTTTCGTCGACCAGGTCGGCATCGACGCGCCCGCCGGCTACTTCGCATCGGTCGAGACCGACGCGGTCGCCGAAGCCGAACCGGTGCACGGAAAACTGCCGCTCGTGATGCTCTCGCCCGGCTGGAGCTTCCCGACCACGTAAGGCCGGCGGCGCGTCCACTCGCCACCCGTGACACGGCTGCGGCCGTGTCACGTCCGCAGCCGATTCCGGGTTGTGAGACGCGCACCGGTCGAAGTAGACGTGACCGAATACAGTGGCCACATGAGCCTCACCCCTCCCGCGCCCGACACGGGCATCGCCCAACCTCCCGCCCGTCCGAACGAACGCTTCCGCTTCGTCACGCAGCCCTCCGGGCAGCAGCAGGCCGCCAAGAAGTGGCTGACGGTCATGATCTGCGTCGACGCCGTCCTCGCCCTCGCTCTCATCGCGGTCTTCGCGCTTCCGCACCCGCCGATGTCACTGTGGATCGTCGTAGGGGCGGGCGTACTCGCCTCCCTGGTGTTCCTAATGCTGTGGTTGAGCGCGCAGAAGGTGCGGCAATGGTCCGGTGACGACCTCATCGACCTTCTGGTGCTGGAGGAAGGGTTCGTCACCCAAGGAGGCTTCGAGGTCTCCTGGCAGGAAGTGTCGAAGATCGAGGCGGTGAAGTTCGCGCCAAAGACGCCCCGGCGCATGTCCGCGGCGCAGGCGGTCGGCCACGCCGCCGGGTCCGCGCTCGCGGACTTCGACGGCGCGAAGACGACCGTGAACATCCACCTGTTCGACGCGAAGGCCGCGCTGGCGCGGACCACGACGAAGAGGCAGAAACTCGCGATCATCGACGAGATCGGGAGGAAGGAAGGGCACGTCCTCACGCAGCTTGGCTTCCGCCCCGCACAGGAGATCAACGCGCTGCTGCAACACCTTCAGCAGGCGTGCGAGCAGCGGAACAAGCCCTTCGTGTTCCGGGAATCGGCGAACGGCTTCTGAGTCGTCTCCATCGCCGTAGACCGGGCCGCCAGGGTCGTTTCAGGAGCCGTTGCGGAGGTCTTGCAGGGTCTGCTGTTTGAAGGCGATGTCTTCGAAGGTGACTTTGCAGCCCTCTCCTTCCGGGGCTTGGACGCCGAAGCCTGCTCTTACCGTGGCTTCGACGCCGAAGGCGAAGCAGCGTACGAATTCCCAGTGTTCGCCGTCTCCTGAGGCGTGGAAGGCGAAGCCTTCGCCGATGCGACTCACTCGGAGCCAGACCTCGTCGCCTTCGATGTTCCAGGCGTTCGCGTCGTCGGAGGTGCCTCGGGTGACTACGGAGACGACCATGCCCTGTTCGTCCGGGGAGTACTCGAAGCAGAGCTTCGACCAGTGGGTCTCGTCGGCGTGCAGGAACAGGGTCCCGGCGTCGTACTTGCCGCTGAAGTTCACCGTCACCCGGGTGCTGAACTGCCAGTCGCCCTCCGGCGGGAGGCCGAGCAGGCATGCGCCGTTCTTCGGTGCGTGGCTCGCCGGATCCGGGGCGTGGACGTACCGGTCGGTCTTGCCCGCGGCAGTCGCCTCCAGGCCGGTGTCGGTGAGGCGCCAGGTCGGCGGTTCGGCGCCGTCCCAGTCGAGTTCGAAGGGGAGCTGCGGGAGATGCACTGTCATGCCGTCAGCCTAGCGGTGGCCGCGAACTCCGCAAGCCTTTTGTCAACGGTTGCGAAAAGGGGCGGACGGACCCGGATTCGCCGTCCGGAGTCGTTGGGGGAGCAGGAATTCCTGCGGTTCCTCGGCGACCACCCGCTCGACCACGTGGATCGGACCGAATTCGGCCAGCGCCGCCACCACCTCGTCCACCAGGTTCGGCGGGGCCGATGCTCCCGCCGTCACCGCGACGGTCTCGGCCCCCTCCAGCCAGATCGGGTTGATCTGCCCGGCGTCTTCTATCAGATGGGCCTCGACTCCCTTGCCGCTTGCCAGTTCTACCAGGCGGTTCGAGTTCGAGGAGTTCGCCGAGCCCACGACGAGCACCAAGTCGGCCTCGTCGACCACAGCCGCCACCGCTGCTTGGCGGTTGCTCGTGGCGTAGCAGATGTCTTCCTTCCCTTGGCCCTTGATCAGCGGGAAGCGGGCCTTCAGAGTGGCTGCGATCGCCTCGACCTCGGTCACCGCGAGGGTGGTCTGGCTCAGGTAGGTGATCTTGTCCCGGTTCTCCACCCGGAGGTCGGCCACCTCTTCGGCGGTCGAGATGAGCAGGGTCCGGCCCGGGGCCACGCCGACGGTGCCTACGACTTCTTCGTGGCCCTCGTGTCCTATGAGGATGACCGTGTCGCCCGCGTCGGCGGCTCGTTTCGCCTCCGCGTGGACTTTGGCCACGAGCGGGCAGGTCGCGTCCACCGCGTCCAGACCTCGCTCGGCCGCTTCGCGTTCCACCGCCGGGGCCACGCCGTGGGCGCTGAAGACCACCAAAGCATCGTCGGGGACCTCGTCGAGTTCGCCGATGAAGATCGCGCCTCGGGATTCGAGCTCGGCCACCACGTGCGCATTGTGGACGATCTGATTGCGCACGTACACCGGCGGACCTTGCTGTTCGAGGAGTCGCTCGACGATCTCGATCGCGCGCTCCACCCCGGCGCAGAACGACCGCGGCGCGGGGAGGAGGACGCGGCGGGCCGGGCTCACCAGACCCGGCCGACCGTGCTCATGGCGATCTCCGCGAGTTCGGCGACCGCCTCATCCCGGAGTCCCACGGCGGCGAGGCCGTTCGCGGCCGCCTCGGTGAGCGTCTCGGCCGCGCGCTGGCTCTCTGCCCTGCCGCCGCAGGCCTCGACGAGGTCGGCGGCGCGGCGCAGGTCGGCCTCGTCGAGCGGTTCGGCGGCGCCGTAGAGCGCGGCGAGTTCGGCTGCGTCGGCGTGACCGGAGCTCAAGGCGGCGGTCACCGGCAGCGACTTCTTGCGGTTTCGCAGGTCCGAGTACACGGCCTTGCCGGTGACCTCGGGGTCGCCCCAGATGCCGAGGAGGTCGTCCACGTGCTGGAAGGCGAGCCCGAGGCGGAACCCGAAGTCGCGCAAGGCGTCCACCTGTGCGGCGGTGCCGCCGCCGAAGAGCGCGCCGAGGGCGGTCGCGCAGCCCATGAGCGAGGCGGTCTTGGCCTCGGACATGGCGACGCATTCGGCGAGGTCGACGCGGTCGCGGCCTTCGAAGCGGGTGTCGGCGAGCTGGCCTTCGATGAGGGCCCGCACGGTCTGCGCGAGCAGACTCGTCGCGGCCGGCGCCCGCTCGCCGCCGCCTTCGGCGATGACCTCGAACGCGAGGGCGTGGAGGGCGTCGCCGACGAGAATCGCGTCGTTGACGCCGTAGACCTTCCACGCGGTCGGGCGGTGCCGGCGCAGGCCGTCGCGGTCGATGATGTCGTCGTGGATGAGGGAGAAGTTGTGGACCATCTCGATGGCCACGGCGGCGGGAACGGCCTGGCTCCAGGCGCTCGATCTGATGGCGTTGGCGGCCAGAAGCGTCAAGAGGGGGCGTAGGGCCTTGCCGGAGTTGGCGTCAACCGGTTCGCCCGCTGCGTCGGTCCAGCCGAAGTGGTAGGCCGCGATCCGCGCCGCGGGTACGGGGAGCCGACTGGCGGCCGCGCGCAGCCCCGCGTCGATGGCGTCGCGTTCGGCGGTGTGGTGGTCGGTGAGGACGGTCATGCGGGGCCTCCCTGGGCGGTCTTCGGGGACGCGATGGGGTCGTGCTGCCGGGCGGGGTACCCGGGCGGCCGCGTCGGTGCGCTGCGGCCGCCCGGGGTTCTCAGCGTCCGATCTCGACGTGCTCGAGGATGCCGAGCGCGTCGGGGACCAGGACGGCGATGGAGTAGTAGGCGCTGACGAGGTAGGACATGACGGCCTTCTCGTCGATGCCCATGAATCGCACGGAGAGCCCGGGCTCGTATTCGTCGGGCAGACCCGTCTGGTGCAGGCCGACCACGCCCTGGTCGGCCTCGCCGGTGCGCATGCACAGGATCGAGGTGGTGCGCGCCGAGGTGATCGGGATCTTGTTGCACGGCAGGACGGGGATGCCTCGCCAGGCCGGGATGTGGTGACCGTGGAAGTCCACGGTGGACGGGTAGATCCCGCGCTTGGTGCATTCGCGCCCGAACGCGGCGATCGCCTTCGGGTGCGCGAGCAGGAACTCGGGCTTGCGGCGGCGGCTGATGAGCTCGTCCAGGTCGTCCGGGGTCGGCGGGCCCGACCGGGTCGGGATGCGCTGGTTGAGCGCCGCGTTGTGCAGGAGCCCGAATTCGCGGTTGTTCACCATCTGGTCCTCCTGCTGCTCGCGCAGGGCCTCCACGGTGAGCCGCAACTGCTGCTCCATCTGGTTCATCGGCTTGTTGTACAGGTCGGCGACCCGGGTGTGGACGCGCAGCACGGTCTGAGCGACCGACAGCTCGTACTCGCGCGGCGCGAGCTCGTAGTCCACGAACGTGCGCGGCAGGTCCGGCTCGCCGATGTGGCCCGCGGCGATGTCGATCGCCGCCTCGCCGTACTTGTTCGACTTGGCCGCGTGCTGCTCCTGGAATTTCCGCAGGTGCTCCGCGAGCGCGGGGATGCGCTCCTTCAACTCTGCGACCGCATCGGAGGGCAGCGAGAGCACGGTGACCGGCGTGGCGGCGATGACGTCGCAGTCCCACACGGGGTCGGACACGGTGAAGACGTCGTCGCCGAAGTGGTCGCCGTCGACCATGACGCCGAGCGAGGACTGGTCCCCGAAGGGCCCGTCGCCGAACTGCTCGACGCGGCCGTGGGCGACGAGGTGCAGCCCGTCCATGGGCCGGCCCTCCTGCGCCAGGTGCTCCCCGGCGCCGACCTCGCGTTGCTCGAAGCGGTCGGCGATCGCGCCGAGCACGTCCTCGTCGTCGAGGCCGCGCAGGTGCGCGATCTCGCCGAGCTCGGTGGGGATGACGCGCACGGCGTCCCCTTCGGTGGTGAACTCGACGCGGCCGTCCCCGACGGTGTGCGTGAGGCGCCGGTTCACGCGGAACGCGCCGCCCTGGGTCTGGACCCACGGCAGGATCTTCAGGAGCCACCGGGAGGTGATCTCCTGCATCTGCGGGGCGGATTTGGTGGTGCTGGCGAGGTTGCGGGCGGCGGCGGTGCTGAGACTGGTCGGCTCTTTGTGCTGCCCGTTCGGCGACTGCTGGGGGAGGGCCGTGGTGGTGTTCTGGACGGAATCGGTCATGCTCGCACTTCCTCACATCGGGGGCGATAGCGCTCGCCGAGTATCATACCGAATAAATACGGTGAAATTCTATAGACGAGTACAAAAACCTTATTCATGTGTATAATGCGCATCAATCGCGTCGTAGCGCTCGATGGCGGTCTCGTAGGCGACCGGATCGGTCGCCAATGCGCGGCTGAAGGGGTATTCCAGCTGGTACGTCGCGAACAGCATCAGCGCGACCATCCCGGAGATGAGCCCGACCAGCACGAACTGGTAGCGCCGCGTGGGCGTGCCGAGCGTGAGCATCACCGCGAACACCAGCAGCGCCCCCGGCACCAGCACCGTCCACATCGCCCCGGTCAGGCCCTGCTCGGCCAGGAAGAGCCGCTCGGTTCGCAGCTCCGTCACCGTCCAGATGTCGTCCTGGGCCGCGTCCAGTCGGGCCTGCAGCGCGTCGTCGTCGCCGGCCTGGGTGCCCGACACGGGCGCCCGCATCGCGTCGAGCAGCAGCAGGCCCTCCGAGGCCACGGTCTCCCGGTCGCGCATCGCGGGCCACTCCTTCTCGATGACCTCCTCGGTATAGGAGCGCACCGCCGCGCGCATCGTGTCGCGCTCCTCAGCGGGCAGCCCGGCGGCCGACCAGTACACGTCGACCAGCTCGTTCGCCTCCTGGTACGTGACCTCCCCGGCCTCGTTCTTGTTCTCCCAGGCGGTGATGAGCACGAACGCCAGCACGATCGCGTACAGGACCGTCATCAGCTCGAAGAGCGTCGTCCCGATCTCGTTGTTGCGCTCGCGGTTCGTGGGCGGGGCGAACCGCTGGAGCAATGCGACGACGATGCAGGCCGCGCCCACCACCAGAAGAGTGAAGAGCAGTCCTTGGAGCCAGATCGCCATTGATTTCACCAGTCTTCGTAAAGCAGAATATGAGGTATGAACTATGAAGAACAACGCAAAAGGCCTGCGAGGGTTCCGTGCGGCGGCTAGCGGCCTTGGTCGTAGCGGCGGCGGCGCTGACCGCGGGCTCAGGGCTGGCGCTGGCCTCGGGGTCCCAGGCCGGGGCCTCGCATCCCGACCCCGAGTCGCCCCTCGTCGACCTGGGGTTCAACATCTGCATCGACCTTCCGGGAATCGACCTGCCCACACTGCCTCCCTTGCTGTCCTGCCCGCCGGAACCGCCGTCTCCGCCGTCTCCGACGCCTTCTCACCACGAGCCTCCGAGTCCTTCTGAGCCGCCGCCCTCCCCGACGCCATCGCCCTCGACTTCCCCCCAGCCGCCCGCGCCGTCCACTCCCGACGCGGCGCCTTCGCCGCCAGAGCCCGTGCCCTCCGCGTCGACACCGCCGGTTCCCGCCGCGCCCGCCGCCTCCTCCTCGCCGTCAGCGGAGGAGTCCCCGAGCGAGGCGCCCGCGGACACTCCGGCCGCACCCGGCCCGATGCCCGAGGGCCTCGCGATCGGGGAGGCGGATCCGGCCGCCGCCGCAAAGACCGAGGACGAGGCGCCCACTAAGAGGCGGCTCATCGCCGTGCTGTTCGCGTTCGTCGTCGCCGTTTCCGCCGGGGCCGCGCTCTCGGGCCGGGCCGGCAGGTAGTCCCGCCATGACGGCGGCCGCAGGGCCCGGCTTTGAGCCGGGGCCTCGGTCGCCGTCTCCGAGCCGGCCTCCAGGAACCGCCCGACGCCGTGCGCCGCGGTCGCACCCGGGCCGAGGCCGAACTGCCGCCTCAGGGTCTCGTCGTGATACCGGTCGGTGATCTCGCGGTGCCAGTAGTGGACGGCCGCGACCCAGTTGCGCATGCCCTCCACATAGGCCTCAAGTGCCTCGCGGCCCTCTCTGTCGAGGCCGAACTCGTCGGCCAGGCCCGGCAGCTCCGTCGACTCGATGAGCTCGAACTGCTCGAGCCGGGCGTCCATCAGGGCCGCGACCACCGCGATCGCCTCGTCCTTGCCGCAGTCCAGGTACTCCTCGACCACGACGACCGCGTTGATCAGCTCCCCTTCGAACTCGATCTCCTTGCGGTACGAGAGGAGGTCGTTGAGCAGCCCGAGGTTGTCCATGGCGGCGGTCTCCATCGACTGGATCGGCCGGGACTTCCAGACGGCGACGGGGATCCGCCGCCCCGCCCGCAGCCGCGCGAGGGACATGGTCATGTCGGCGCCGAAGCAGGCGCGACGCATCTCCACGTAGTCCACCGGGTCGGGAACCCGGTTCTGGCCCTCGGTGTGCAGCTCCCACAGCCAGCCCTCGAGCATGGCCTCGACGGCCCGTTTGAACTCGGCGCGGGCGCGCCGGTCGAACGGGGCCGCGGTGCGCCGCCACAGGTCCGCGAGGCTCACCTCGAGGACCCCGACCGGCGCCACCTCGACGTCGAGGTCGAGGGGCATGCAGTCGAGGAGCCTGCGGTGCTGACCGATCGCGGCGCTCAGGTTCCTGCCGCGGCCGAACACGGCCGGGTAGTAGTCGTCGCCGTAGGTGCCCCAGGCGAGCCAGTCGGTGGAGACGTTGAGCTCCTCCAATGTGGCGTCCGGGTCGATCCCGGCCGAGCACGGGGAGAAGTCGAGTCCCGCGAACTGGCGGCGCGTCCACACCCCGGAGCCCGGCATGGTCGGGTCGGGCTCGAGAAAGCCCATCCGCTCGGCCCACTCCCACGCGTGGCTGCGGACGGCCTCCAAGTGCGGGCTGAGCCGCAGCGGGAACGGCTGGTACACCTCCGGCAGCGCCGTGGGGCCGACCTGCCGGAACGGTGTTCGCGTGTGCTGCTTGAGCGCCGAGAGCGCGATCCGCGCCCCCGAGGTTCCGATCCCGTTGGGCCCGCCGAGCACCCGCTCCGCGGCGTCGTTCATGTAGCGGCTGGAACGCATGTGCCATTCGTGGCCGCCGGCCTGCCAGTCCTGCAGTCCCTTGGCGTACAGGCCGATCGCGAGCTGCTCGGGCGGCGTGGTCCCGTGGGCGGCGCACAGCACCGGGATCTCGGTGAGCGCCGTGTTCTCGAACTGGTGGAGCCGCGAGGTGAGGATGTCGTTGACGAGGTTCGCGGCCCGCTGCGGGTCGTAGCCGAGGAACCGCTCGAAGACGAGCACCGCGTTGGCGTTCTCGCCTTCGTCGGTGACCTCGCGTTCGTACGAGAAGAGGTCGTTGCGCAGGTGCACGGCATCGGCGAAGGTGTCGCGCAGGACCGTCAGGGGACGCGAGTCCGCCACCGCATCGGGCACTTCCGCGCCCACGGCGTACTCGACCAGGCCCGCCGACCACGGCGCCCCGCCGACCTTGCGCCGCATCTCGATGTACTCGATCGGGTTCGCCACCCGGTCGGACGTGATGTTGTTCAGCTCCCACAGGGACTCGAACAGGAGGTTGACCGTGCTCTCCAGGAACCGCTCGCGCCATCCCATCGACATCGACGGGGCCGTGCGCCGCCACAGGTCCACCAGGCCGAGCTCCACCGGGTTCTCCGGCTCCGGCGTCTCCCCGAGGTCCAGGGGCATGAACAGCGGGATGCGGTCGAGGTACGCCTTGGCGCCCTTCGTGTCCCTGGTGCGCTTGAACGCGTCGAGGAAGTGGTCGTCGAAGAAGAACACCCACACGTACCAGTCGGTGACGAGGTCGAGCGCGGGCGCGTCGCAGTCGGGGTGGGTGTAGGCGCACAGCAGCCCGTAGTCGTGGCGGTCGAGCTCGGCCTCGTCCCAGATCACCCCGCCCCCTTCGGCGGGGGCATCGAGCATCCCCATAGCCCGAGCCCACACGCGTGCGTGCGCGCGAGCCCCCTCGACGTGCGGATTGAGTCTGGCCGGGTACGGCAGATAGAACACGGGCAACACGAACGGTTGAGTTTTCGGCATAGTGCTCCCCAGGGATGAAACCGGTGGAATGCAACGCGTTTCACTGTAGGGCCTTCAGCCACCAAACCGCTACACCCAGTTGGGTGACGCGCACGAACCGTCCAGACGCAGCGGCGGGGGAGTGCGGACTACTTAGCACACGCGAAACATTCACCGCTCGATCGCGTAACAGGGTCAGGCAAACCTAGAGGCCAGTCGGGGACTGACAGCGTCGTCGCCCAGGCAGCGCCGGCAGGCGGGCTCGCGGAAACGCAGAAGCCAGTGGGCCCGCCGCCGCTTCGCAGTCAGTCCAGCACCGGGAGGTCCAGCGAGTGAAGGTCGCCATCGTCGGGTACGGCATGGCCGGGGCCCGCATCGCCCGCGAGCTCGGGCGGCGCGGCGTCGAGGTCACCGTGTTCGGAGCCGAGCCCCAGGCCGCTTACAACCGGATCCTGCTCTCCAGCATGATCGCGGGGAAGCAGACCGAGGCCGAGATCGCCCTGCCCGTCCCGCCCGAGCACGTCGAACTGCGCCTCGGCGAGGCCGTCGAGACCGTCGACCTCGAGGCGAAGACCGTCAACGGCGTCGCCTTCGACAAGCTCATCCTCGCCACCGGCGCGGACGCCTTCGTCCCGCCGATCCCCGGTCTCCTTCCCCTCCCCACCGGCGCTTACGTGCTCCGCACGATCGAAGACGCCCGCTCCATCCTCGACGAGGCCGCCAACCGCGCCAGCGCGATCGTCCTCGGCGGCGGCCTGCTCGGCCTCGAAGCCGCCCGCGGCCTCGCCAAGCGCGGCATGGACGTCACCGTGGTGCACGCGGCCGGCCACCTCATGGACCGCCAACTCGACCCCTCGGGCGCCAAAGTCCTCGCCGACTCCTATGCCGCCGTCGGCGTCGAAGCGGTCGTCGACGCCCAGACCACGCGCGTCATCCACGGCGACGACGGCCTGACCCTGGTGCTGGCCGACGGCCGCACCGTCACCGGGCAGCTCCTGGTCGTCTCCTGCGGCGTCAAGCCGAACGCCGACCTGGCCCGGGCCATCGGGATCGAGTGCGGCCGGGCGGTCAAGATCGACGACCAGTGCCGCACCTCCCACCCGGACGTGTTCGCGGTCGGCGACTGCGCCGAGCACCGCGGCATCCCCTATGGGCTCGTAGGCCCAGCCTGGGAGCAGGCCGACGTCGTGGTCGACCTCCTTTCCGGCGTCGACCCCGATGCGGCCTACACCGGGTCGCGCCTGGTCACGCGCCTCAAGGCCTCCGGAATCGAGCTGGCCGCGATGGGCGAGGTCGAGGGCGACGAGGTCGTGTCCTTCGCCGATCCCACGCGCGGCACCTACGCCCGCTTGGTGATCGACGTCGACGGCCGCCTCGCCGGGGCGGTCATGCTCGGCGACAACCCGATGGTGGGCCAGGTGGTCCAGTTGTTCGACACCGGCGACCCGGTGCCGCACGACCGCCGCACCCTCCTGATGGGCCGACCCGGCGAGTCCGTGTCGGTGGCCCCCGATACCCCGGCGTCCATGCCCGACGAGGTCGTGGTCTGCCGTTGCAACAACGTCACGAAGAAGGAGCTCGGCTCCGCGTTCCTAGGCGGAGCGCGGACGCCCGAGGCCCTGTCGGAGGCGACGCAGGCCTCGACCGGCTGCGGCACGTGTGCCGAAGACGTCGCCGGGCTCTGCAAGTGGCTCAACAGCACCGTCGCTGGCCTGGGCGAAGCCGCCGAGAAAATGGGCACTGCGCAACTGAATGAGGTGTCAGCAGGATGAGCAAGCGTTTGGTAGTCATCGGCGACGGCATGGTCGGCCGCCGGTTCCTGGAGGCGGTCACCCAGCGCGACCCGTCCTGGGAGGTCACGGTCCTCTGCGAGGAGCCCCGCCCGGCCTATGACCGGGTGCGCCTGTCGGCGTTCTTCGACGGCGTCAGCGCCGAGGAGCTCTCGCTCGCCTCGGACCTGCCCGACGTCGATGTGCGCCTGGGCGAAGCGGCTACCGCGGTCGACCGCGAGGCGAAGATCGTCCGCTCCGACTCCGGTGAGTACGCCTACGACAAGCTCGTGTTCGCCACCGGCTCGTATGCGTTCGTGCCCCCGATGGAGGGCGCCGACCTCGAAGGCGTGTTCGTCTACCGCACCATCGAGGACCTCGAATCGATCAAGGCGCACGCCGACGGCCGACGCCACGGCGTCGTCATCGGCGGCGGCCTCCTCGGCCTCGAAGCGGCGAACGCCCTGAAGCTCCTGGGCCTGGAGACCCAGATCGTCGAGTTCGCGCCGTGGCTCATGGCCCGCCAACTCGACGAGGCCGGCGGCGGGATCCTCAAGCAGCACATCGAGAAGCTCGGCATCACGGTCGACTGCTCCACGGGCGGCTCGAAGATCGAAGCGGCGGACGGCCGCCTGCGGATGGAGACCAACCGCGAGGGCGTCTCGTACGACACCGACCTCATCGTCTTCGCGGCGGGCGTGCGCCCCCGCGACCAGCTCGCCCGCGACTGCGGCATCGAAGTCGGCGAGCGCGGCGGCATCATCACCGACCTCACCTGCCAGACGTCGGATCCGGACGTGTACGCCATCGGCGAAGTCGCCGCAATGGAGGGCATGTGCTTCGGGCTCGTGGCACCCGGTTACTCGATGGCCGAAGTGGTCGCCGACCGGCTCGCGGGCGGCGAGGCGACGTTCCCGGGCGCGGACATGTCGACCAAGCTCAAGCTCCTCGGCGTGGACGTGGCCCAGTTCGGCGCCTTCGACGGCCCGCTCGCCACCACGTATCTGGACCCGGCGAACGGCACCTACGCCAAGATCATCCTCTCCGACGACGCCACCACCCTCCTGGGCGGCATGCTCGTCGGCAACGCCGAGCCGTACCCGCTGCTGCGGGCCAGCGTCGGCGGGAAGGTCCCCGGCGCGCTGGCGGACCTGCTCGGCGGCGGCGAGGTCGAGGGCACGCTGCCCGACGGCGCGCAGGTGTGCTCGTGCAACGCGGTCACCAAGGGCCAGATCATGGGCGCCATCGGCGAGGGCTGCTGCGACGTGGCGGAGCTCAAGGCCTGCACGAAGGCCGGTACCTCCTGCGGCTCGTGCATCCCCATGCTCAAGCAGCTCCTCACCGAGGGCGGCGTCGAGGTCTCCAAGGCCGTCTGCGAGCACTTCACCCAGTCGCGGGCCGAGCTGTTCGACATCGCGAAGGTCACCGGGATCACCACGTTCTCCGAGCTCATCGCCCGGCACGGCACCGGCTCGGGCTGCGACCTGTGCAAGCCCACCGTGGCGTCGATCCTCGCGAGCCTCTCCAACGGGCACATCCTCGAAGGCGAGCAGGCGTCCCTGCAGGACACCAACGACCACTTCCTGGCGAACATGCAGCGCAACGGCACCTACTCGGTGGTCCCGCGCATCCCCGGCGGCGAGATCACCCCGGACAAGCTCATCGTCATCGGCGAAGTGGCCAAGGAGTTCGACCTCTACACCAAGATCACCGGCGGCCAGCGCATCGACATGTTCGGCGCCCGCGTGGAGGACCTGCCGAAGATCTGGCGCAAGCTCGTGGACGCGGGGTTCGAATCGGGGCACGCCTACGGCAAGGCCCTGCGGACCGTCAAGTCCTGCGTGGGCACCGACTGGTGCCGCTACGGCGTGCAGGACTCGGTGAAGATGGCCATCGACCTCGAACTGCGCTACCGGGGCCTGCGCAGCCCCCACAAGCTCAAGTCCGCCGTCTCCGGCTGCGCGCGCGAGTGCGCCGAGGCCCGCGGCAAGGACTTCGGGGTCATCGCGACCGAGCACGGATGGAACCTGTACGTGGGCGGCAACGGCGGCTTCACGCCCCGCCACGCCGACCTGCTGCTGTCCGACGTGGACTCGGAGACGCTGGTGCGCACCATCGACCGGTTCCTGATGTTCTACATCTCCACGGCCGACCGGCTCCAGCGCACCTCCAAGTGGGTCGAGGCCCTCGAAGGCGGCATCGACTACCTGCGCGAGGTCATCGTGGACGACAAGCTCGGCATCTGCGACGAGCTCGACGCGCTGATGACCAAGCACGTCGACAACTACGCCGACGAGTGGAAGGGCGTCATCGACGACCCCGAGAAGCTCCAGCGGTTCGTGTCCTTCGTGAACGCCCCCGAGACGCCCGACCCGGCGATCGAGTTCGAGACGGTGCGCGGCCAGAAGTTCCCGGCCGGGACCACCGCGCGCTCGCAGCCGGTGCTGCTCGGCACGCCTGAAAGGAAGTCCTAGCCATGCAAGCCATCTGTGAGTTCAGCAGGATCATTCCCGGCCGCGGCGTCGCCGCCCTCCTGGCCGACGGCACCCAGGTCGCCGTTTTTCGCCTGGCGGACGACAGCCTGTTCGCCGTCTCCAACACCGACCCGTTCATGGACGCGAACGTCATGAGCCGCGGCCTGATCGGCGACCGCGGCGGCGAGCCGATCGTCACCAGCCCTCTGCTCAAGCAGGCGTTCGCGCTCAAGACCGGCGTGTGCCTCGACGACGAGACGGTGGCGCTGGACGTCTTCGCCGTCGAGGTCGTCGACGGCGAAGTCCGCGTCGGC
>DATABR010000324.1:0-4440 GCA_036259435.1 Glycomyces sp. | reverse complement strand
GGGTTACGGCGCGGTGCCGACGAATGCGGCCAAGGCAATCGTCACCCGCCATCTGCCTGGCGGCGCTCAGCCGTGCACGCCCTTGGCGAGGAAGTCGAGGGACGCTGCGACTTCTTCGATCTTCGGGTTGTGGTTGAGGTGGCCGTGCGTCATGCCGAGGGCTACATACGACTCGACTGGTACTCCGAGTTCGCGCAGTTGGCGTTCCAGGAGTTCGGCCGAGGCGCGCAGGTCGTCATACTCGCAGATGAGGATGCGGGTCGGCGGCAGGCCGTCGAGGCGGGCCGCGCCGGGGAGCGCGTCGGACGGCACGTCGCTGATGCGGCCCACGTAGTTGCGGACCATGTCTTCGACGCTCTCGGGATCGAAGCGGAACGGCACGGCTTCCATTTCGGCGTTCATCGCCGGGCTCAGCGACGGGTTCGGATAGTGCGCGAAGGGGTAGGCGAGGAGCACGGCGTCCGGAAGCCTGTCGCCGTTGTCCCTGGCGCGGAGCGTGGCCGCGAGGGCCAGCGCGGCGCCCGCGCTCGCGCCGCCGATGGCGACCGGCCCGGCTTCGGGCTGCTGGGAACACCACCAGGTCCAGGCGGCGTGCACGTCGTCGATCGGCACCGGGTACCGCGTCCCGCCGTCGGCGAGGCGGTAGTCCACCGAGGCCACAGCGACTCCGGCGCGGCGGGCGAGTTCAATGCTCACCCCGTGGGCCTCGAACATGTCGAGGTCGCCGTGGCAAAAGCCGCCGCCGTGCGCCCAGAGCACCCTTCCGATGACGGTCGTTTCAGGACGGTACAGGCGCAGTGGGATCGGACCGTGCGGGCCTTCGATCACGGTGTCCTCCACCGCGACTCCGGTGGCGTCCCATTCGAGCGCGTTGCCCCGATAGTCCTGGAGGAACGACTCCACGAGAACTTGTCGTTCCTCGTCGGTGGCGCCTGGGGGCGCGGCTTCCTTCATTCCTCGGAACATCGCGGTGAAGTACTCGTCGACCGGCAAGGCCGCCTCCTTCTGTAGTTGAGACCCCTATGGGCGCAACTGAATCATGGCGTGCGTGCCGCTTATCCGCCAGTCGGGCGTCTTCGCGTCGAGTTCGGCCAGGCGGGCGGGGTCGAGGCCGACGGCGAGGTCGGATTTAGCGGTGCGCAGCGCGGCAACGGCTCCCGGGAAGTAACGCACGACCTCGCCGAAGGGCGTGGCGGCGTCCCATTCGCGGTCGCCGACGAGCCGCCGGTAGTTCAAGTCCCCCTTGAGGATCACGAGTTTCGCGGCGGCGAAGTCCCTGGCGAGATCGGAGGGCAGCCTGCGGTAGGTCGACGGCAGCACGTAGAAGGCGTGGGTGCGCAGGATCAGGCGGCCGGTGCGGAGGGCGTGCCGCAGCCGCTCGGCGAGGGCCTTGACCGGCGGGTTCGGGTTCGCTGCAAACGCATCGAGGGTCGCGAGCACGTCCTGCCCGGTGGCATCGGAGACGAAGTACGGGTGCGGCTTGAGGTGCAGCTCCACAGTGGTGGTGTCGAGGAGTGCGTCGATCAGAGCCAGGTCGGCGGTGATCTCGCGGCCCGCGTTGTCGGCCACCACGATCACCGGCCCCTCCTCCGAGCCGTCGACCAGGTCCCAGACGGCGGCGCTGTCGTCGACCACCACACTGCCTCGGCCCGCATCGGGATTGTTGGTGCGGAACCCGAGGTCGGCCTGATTGCCCCAGAGGCTCGCGTGGAGCAGCGCCTGCCGCCGCTCGACGGGTGCGCGTTCGGCAAGCGCGGTATAGGCGTCGAGGTCGGTCAGGATCTCGGGACCGTCCAGTTGCGCGTGCTTCTGCGGCGCGAAGAGATCGACGCCGTGCCACGGGCTGCCGGGCGCGAAGTACTCCACGGCGTCGAGGAGCCGCCGGTAGAAGTACGACTCGGCCCACAGGAACGGCAGCGCGTTCCAGGAGGTGCCCGCGCATTCGGCGATCTGCGACTCCCAGAACGGCCCGTTCGGCCCCGGCGGGACCTGCGGCAGGACCGAGCCGTCCAGCGTCTCCGCAAGCAGCCCTTCAAGACGGGCCCGAATGCGCGGCGGGTAGGGGAATCCGTCGAGCAGGTTCGCGATCAGGACCGGGTGGCGCTCGCGAAAGACAGACCGACTGAAGGACCCCGGACGGTCGATCCCGATGCGCGGGGGCAGGTCACTCATTTGTCGGCTCTCCGTTCGCTCAAGACTCCCCTGACTAGCGCCTCGACCGTCCGGCGGAGCCGGTCGGAGAGGTCTGTGGCGATGGTCAGGATCAGGTGGTGGAGCACGCCGACGAGCGCCAGCGCGACGGCGGACGGGTCGACGGAATCGGGGATGCGGCCCGTCTCCCGTTCGGCCGCAAGGTAAGCGGTAGCGGCCTGCTCGATCGCGTCGAGTCCGGCCGCGCGGTCGCCGAGCACGGCGTGGACGCGTTCGGCCAGTTCCGGCCGGAGCACCAGCAGCCGCGCCAGCGCGGCGAGGGTTTCGCCAGGGATCGCCAGCACGCCCTCACACAGGTTCGCCGCCACGTCGCCGCTCCCCGCGCGTTCGGGCAGCGCGGCCGCGGAAACGCTCACCACGAAGGACCGGTCGACCGCGTAGGCGGCCAGGAATTCGTCGAGGTCGGCGAAGTGGGCGTAGAGCAGGCCGGTCGCAACGCCGGCCTCGCCGGTGACCGCGCGGCCGCTGAGGCGGCCGGGGCCGTCTCGGACGATCACCCGCTCGGCGGCGGCGAACAGCTGCTGCCGCAGCTCCGGAATGGCGACTCCTCTTGGCACGGGCCCCAGTCTAGAGGGTGGCGCCACACCGTTTTGAGCAGTTGCTCATACTTAGAATGAACACACGCTCAAACTGAGGAGGCACTATGACGGGCAACGAGAACGGGGCGCGGCGGGCGGTCGTGGTCGGCGCGGGTATCGCCGGACTGGCCGCCGCCCTGCGGCTGCACCGGGCCGTCGAACGGCCCGACACCGAAGCCGACCTCGAGCGGGGCGCCGCGCCCGCGCTCGCGGAAGCCTTCGGCGACTTGGGAGGCGGCGTGCCCGGCGCGCTCGAACAGTTCCGGAAGGACCCTGGGAGCGCCTACTTCGACTCGGTCAGCCATATCGATATGGACGAGGCGCTGGCGCGCAAAGGCATCGCCCAGTTCGCACCGCCCACGAAGGCGCACGTCTGGATGGGCGACATGGTGATGCGGTCGATGCGACTGCCCGGCATCCGCCAGCTGATCGTGCGCTCGGTCAAGTCCTCGCGATGGCCGCGGGCTACGGGGCCACGAGCGGCCGGACCGAGCCGCGGACCACCAGGTGGGAGCCGAGGACGGTGTGCGGCGGGGGTCCGCCTTGGCGGGCGTGGTCGAGGGCGAGGCGGACGGCGGTCCGCCCGAGTTCCTCGTGCGGCTGGTAGACCGTCGTCAGGTCGATGTCGGCGGCCGGGGGCAGGTCGTCGAAGCCGACCATCGAGACGTCGTCGGGCACGCCCAGCCCCTGCTCGATGAGCGCTTGTCGCGCGCCGGCGGCGATCTGGTCGTTGCCCGAGAAGACGGCGGTGAAGTCCGGCGGCCCGGCGGCCAGCCGCTCCTTCATCATCCGGTAGCCCTCGAAGCGCTCGTACGTGCCGTCAACCTCCAGTTCCGGGTCGTGCGGCACGCCGTATGCGGCGAGAGCGCCGCGGTAGCCGTCGATGCGGGCGTCGGCGGTGGTGTACCCCGCGCGGCGGCCCAGGTACAGGATCCGCTTGTGACCGTTGGAGAGCAGATGGCTCGTGGCCGCGAACGCGCCACCGGTGTTGTCGTATTCGACCACCACCGCGGGCACGTCCGGCCCCAGCGGCGGCCTGCCGCACAGCACCAGCCGCGAGCCGATGGCCGCCAGCGCGTGCGCGTACCGGCTCATCCGGGCTCGGTACTCGGCGTCGGCGGCGACGTTGCCGACCAGGATCACCGCTTCGGGATGCTGCTCGCGCATGAACTGGACCATGGCGAGTTCGCGTTCGGCGTCGCCGCCGGTGGTGCCGATCTGGCAGAGGCGGCTGTCTTCGGCGGCCTGGGTCTGGACGCCTTGGGCCACATGGGCGTAGTGCGGGGAGATCACCGAGTTGACGATGATGGCGATGCTCCCCCGGGTAGTGCCGACGAGGGCGCGGGCGTGGCCGTTGGCGACGTAGTCGAGCTCTTCGACCGCGCGCATGACCTTGCTGCGGGTGGCGGGCGCGGCGGGGTACGTGCCCGAGAGGATGCGGGAGACGGTGGCGACCGAGACGCCGGCCCGTTCCGCCACCTCGCGGATGGTGGTGTGGCGCGTGCCGTCCCCTGATCCGCTTGCCTTCCGCGCCAATGCGTCCATCCTTGTTAAAGATTTTCAGTAACGGTTACCGAAACAATGATTGCCGGTCGGTGGGAGTGTGTCAAGTTCGAGCCGGCGCGCAAAGTGGGGCGCGGCCCGCGGCCGC
>DATABR010000323.1:0-1849 GCA_036259435.1 Glycomyces sp. | reverse complement strand
CCGTTCGGCGCGTCGCTTGACGATTTTCGGACCCTAGAGCTATGATGGATAGAACCACAAGGCATAGGACTACTAGGGTTTAGGAGGCGCCCCTCATGCACATCGCGAAAGACCTCGTGGCCGCCTCGGCCACACCCCTCGTGCTCGGCATCCTCAGCGAAGAGGAGAGCTACGGGTACGCCATCCTCAAGGAGATCAGCGTCCGCTCCGACGGCCGCCTCGAATGGACCGAAGGCCTGCTCTACCCGCTCCTCCACCGCCTGGAGCGCCTCGGATACGTCGAGTCGACCTGGCGCACGCCCGAGGGCGGGCGGAGACGCAAGTACTACGCCATCACCGAAGGCGGCCGCAAGGAGCTCGCCGAGCAGCGCAGGCAGTGGGCCGCCGTCTCAGAGGCATTGCAGGACATTTGGAAAGCCACGCGATCGGCGTCCCCGATCACCATGCCCGTGCTGGAGGCGTGAGATGACCGCGGAAACCGAACTCGAAGGGCAGATCGCCGAATGGCGCGGCTACATGCTGCGCCGCAAGGGCGTCGAACAGACTGATGTGGACGAATTGGAGGACCACCTGCGCGGTCGGATCGCCGACCTCGCCGAGTCGGGCCTGCGCGAAGACGAGGCGTTCCTCATCGCCGTCAAGCGCATGGGCAGCGTCGACGAGGTCTCGCGGGAGTTCGCCCGCGAGCACTCCGACCGGCTGTGGAAGCAGCTGATGCTCACCCAGGACCCGGACGCGCCCACCGAGAGGGCTCGCCGCCGCGACCTCCTCGCCATGGTCGCCTGCGCCGCCCTTGCCGCCTTGGGAATCAAGCTCCCGTCCCTGTTCGGGCTCGAATGGGAGGGCGACCAGGTCTTCTACGCCCGCAACCTGAGCCTGTTCGCGCTCGTGCCGCTCGCCGGCTACTTCGCCTGGCGGCGCGGGGTCGGCCCCCGCACCATCGGGGCCTTGGCCGCGCTCTTCGTACTCGGAGCGCTGGGCGCCAACGTGTACGGGCTCGACGAGAACTCGCAGTCGATCGTCCTGTCGGCCATCCACCTGCCCCTGGCGCTGTGGCTCGTCGTCGGCGTCGCCTACGCGGGCGGCGAATGGCGTTCGGGCCAGAAGCGCATGGACTTCATCCGGTTCACCGGCGAGTGGTTCATCTACCTGGTCCTCATAGGGCTCGGCGGCGGGGTGCTCACCGGGTTCACCTTCGGGGTGTTCGCGGCCGTCGGCGTCGACGCGGAGCCGTTCGTCGTCGGCTGGCTCCTCCCCTGCGGCGGCGTGGCCGCCGTCGTGGTGGCCGCCTGGCTCGTGGAGGCCAAGCAGAGCGTCATCGAGAACATGGCGCCGGTGCTCACCCGCGTCTTCACGCCGCTGTTCGCCCTCACCCTCGCGGCCGTGCTCGCCGCGATCGCCGTGACCACCAACGCCATCGACGTCGAGCGCGACATGCTCATCCTGTTCGACCTGTTGCTGGCGGTCGTGCTCGGCCTGGTGCTCTACTCGATCTCGGCCCGCGACCCGCTCGCGCGGCCCGGCCTGTTCGACTGGATGCAGCTCGCCCTCGTCGTGAGCGCCCTCCTCATCGACATCCTGGTGCTCGTGGCGATCACCGGCCGCATCACCGAGTGGGGCTTCACTCCCAACAAGAGCGCGGCCCTGGGCGAGAACCTGGTCCTCTTCGCCAACCTCGCCTGGACGGCCTGGCTGTACGTGTCGATCATCAGGGGCCGCAAGCGGTTCGCGACGCTGGAACGCTGGCAGACCGACTACGTGCCCGTCTACGCCGCCTGGGCGTGGGCGGTGGTGCTGGTCTTCCCGCCTTTGTTCGCCTTCGCCTAGAAACGCAGGGCCCCGGGCCGTC
>DATABR010000322.1:0-14161 GCA_036259435.1 Glycomyces sp. | reverse complement strand
GGCGCGCGACCATCGGTCGCGCGCCTTTGTCGTGCCCTAGTCCGGTCTCCGGGGCAGAGGTTCACCCTTTCGGGTGAAATCAGGCGCACGCCCGGTGTCTCTCAAACGATCCCGTCGGCGAGATCCGAGGTCGGGAAGTCGCTGTCGGGGAGGCCGTCTTCTGCGTTCGCCTCAACGGCCCACGCGAGCGCGGCGCAGGTGATCGGGGTTGGTGTAGTCGTCGAGGAAGTCTTCGTGCGGGTAGGTGTCGGGCCCGTGCTGCTCGGTGGCCTTCTTGTGCTTGCGGTACTCATGCCCAGGCTCTTGGCCGACATCCCAGGGCTTGTCCTTGTCCATCACCTTGTTGGTGAGCGGGTCGCGTACCTTGCCGTCCGGGCTGGAGACGTCGTCATTGGTGTTCTTGCGCCACTTGCCGCGCTGGTACGGGTCGTCGGCGACGCTCTTCCGCTTCCGCTTGCGCTTCTTCTTCGGCTTGACGTCCGGGTCGAGGTCGGGTTTCTTCCCGCCGCCCTTACCTGTTTTGAAGATCTTGGCGTCGTCGAGGATGCCGGAGATGACCTTGCCGCCTTGGCCGTGGTCTTGCGCGCCGCGCGCGTCTTGGACCTAGCCATTGAGGACCTCGTCGATTGCGTAGCCGATGAGCTGGTCGACGATGATCCCTGTGATCCTTCGTCTGATCGGCGGAGTTATCGGTGGCCGCGGCCGGGCCGATGAGTTCTGGGCGGTGGGGTCGTCTTTATCGGTGAGAATCCTTGAGGAAGGGAGCATGCCATGGGAACGTTGATCGTCACCGAGTTCATGACCGTCGACGGGGTCGCTCAGGCGCCCGGGGGGCCCGAGGAGGACCCCAGCGATGACTTCCCGTTCGGGGGCTGGCAGATGCCGCTGATCGGCGCGGAGGACGAAAGTCTGATCTTCGATCAGGCGAAGTCGATGGACGCGCTCTTGCTGGGGCGCCGCACCTACGAGATCTTCGAGGACTACTGGCCGAGCGCACCGCAGGAGTTCGAGTTCACGGGCCTGATCAACCGGGTCCCGAAGTACGTCGCCTCCCGCACGCTCGCGAACCCGCTGGGCTGGGATGGCGCGAGCGTCCTCGACGGCGACCTCGCCGAGTCCGTGGCCGGTTTGAAGGACCGCTACGAGGAGGTGCACGTCATCGGCAGCCTCGACCTCGTCCATTCGCTCCTGAGCCAGGGCCTGGTGGACCGGTTGCAGCTGTGGGTGTACCCGCTGGTGCTCGGCCGGGGCAAGCGCGTGTTCGCCTCGGGGGAGGTGCCCTCGGCCCTGCGCCTGGTCGATTCGGCCATCTTCCCGAACGGGACGGTCAAGCTCGACTTCGCGACCGCCGGCGAGCCCGTGATCGGGAACTTCAGCGACGAGGAACTGCTCGATCGCCTGACCTAGCCCTAGCGGCGTATATCTGTCACGGCCGCCGTTCGGCTCGATCGAACGGCGGTCCTGCACGCGCATGGGCGAGCGCGTCGCCCGGCCGGATCGGCCCTTCCGATGGCCGGTCTCGGCACCCTCGCCGTGGCCTGGCCGCCCGCCGCGTCCACGAGCCGGTCGCCCGCGCCTCCGCGATGGCGGCGATCCCTGGAGTTGGGACGCCCGCATCGCCGCTCCCGGGCCGTGCCGCCTTGTGCTGTAGGGTGTGCGCTGGTGTGCCGGGAAGTCTGGTCGGCGTGGTTCGACCGTACGTCCCGATCGGAGCCTGCTCGCATGCAATCGACCAAAGAGCCCTGGAAGTCGCAAATCTGGCGCGCCCAGCCCGCCTTCCTCTACTCCCACCGCCCCCTCGCCCGTTACGTCGGCCGCCCCGCCGCCGCCTTCCTCAAGATCGAACCGGCCGCCGGAATCGTCCTCCTCGTCTGCGCCGTCGCCGCGATGCTCTGGGCCAACTCTCCCTGGGCCTCCTCGTACGAGTCCGTGTGGGGCATGGACATCACCCTCCACTTCGGAGCGTTCGAACTCCACCACACGCTCAAAGACTGGATCAACGACGGCCTCATGGCCATCTTCTTCTTCGTCGTGGGCATGGAGATCAAGAGCGAGATCGTCTCCGGCCACCTGCGGAGCGTCCGCAACGCCGTCGCCCCGATCGCGGGCGCGATCGGCGGCATGGTCGTCCCCGCGCTCGTTTACGCCGCCTTCAACGCCGGCGGCCTCGGCGCCGGCGGCTGGGGCGTCCCCATGGCGACCGACATCGCGTTCGCCGTGGGCGTGCTGGCGCTTTTCGGCTCCCGCATCCCCGCGGCCGCTCGCGTCTTCCTGCTGTCCCTCGCGATCGTGGACGACCTCGGCGCGATCGGCGTCATCGCCGTCTTCTACACCGACCACCTCTCCATGGGCTGGCTCGCCGCCGCCGGAGTGCTCATCGCGCTGGCGGTCGGGCTGCGGCTGCTCAACGTCTGGTCCGCGCCGATCTACCTCATCGTCGGCATCGCGCTGTGGGTCGCCATGCTCGAATCGGGCATCCACGCCACCATCGCCGGTGTGGCCATGGGCTTCATCATCTCTGCCAAGCCCCTGCTCGATCCCGGTGTGGCCCACGCCAAGGTGCAGGACATGACCTCGGGCGGGCTCACCGTCGAGGAGACCGAGCAGGTCGTCAAGCTCAGCCGCGACGCCCTCCCGCCGACCGACCGGCTCCAGGAGAGCATCCACCCGTTCTCCTCGTTCGTGGTCCTGCCGCTGTTCGCGCTGGCCAACGCGGGCGTCGCCTTGAGCGGCGATCTCATCGCCACCGCCGCGACCTCCGCGGTCACGCTCGGCATCGTCCTAGGCCTGGTGGTCGGCAAGACGATCGGCATCACGCTCACCACCTGGATCGTGGTCAAGCTCGGGATCGGCCGCCTGCCCACCGGCACCGGATGGCCGCTCCTGACCGGCATCGCGGCCGTGGCCGGGATCGGCTTCACGGTGGCGCTGTTCATCACCGAGCTCGCCTTCCGCGGTGAAGGCACCGAACTGCTGACCGACGAGGCCAAGATCGGCGTCCTCGCAGGCTCGCTCATCGCGGCCCTCCTCGGTGCGGGCCTCGTGGCCCTCACCGCGCCGAAGGCAGGCGCGAAAGCGCCAGCGGCGCACGAAGAGGAGCATTCCTAGGCGATTCGCCTCGGGCCCCGGCCGACGGACGGGGCCTTCTTCTTACACTTGCCCCGCGAGATACATACGCGTCGAGAAAATGGGGGACTGATGGAACAGCGTGCATTCGGCAGGAGCGGGCAGCGGGTCTCGGTGGTCGGGCTGGGGACGTGGCAGCTCGGGGCCGGCTGGGGTGATGTGAAGGAAGAGGACGCGCTCGCGGTGCTCGACGCCGCCGTTGCGGCGGGCGTGACCTTCCTCGACACGGCCGACGTCTACGGCGACGGACGCTCCGAACAGCTCATCGGCCGCTTCCTGCGTGAGCGTCCCGACGCCGACGTGCTGGTGGCGACCAAGATGGGCCGCCGCGTCGGCCTCGACCCGGCGCTGTACACGCTCGAGAACTTCCGGGCCTGGACGGACCGTTCGCGCGCGAACCTCGGCGTCGACCGCCTCGACCTGGTGCAGCTGCACTGCCCGCCCACGCCCGTCTACTCCTCGGACGCGGTTTTCGACGCGCTCGACACCCTGGTGGAGGAGGAGCGGATCGCCGCTTACGGCGTGAGCGTGGAGACCTGCGACGAGGCCCTGACCGCGATCGCCCGCCCGGGCACGGCGAGCGTGCAGATCATCTTCAACCCGTTCCGGCTCAAGCCGCTCGAAGCGGTGCTCCCTGCCGCCGCCGAGGCCGGGGTCGCCATCATCGCCCGCGTGCCGCTCGCCAGTGGCCTGCTCTCGGGCAAGTACACGAAGGACACGGTCTTCGCCGCGAACGACCACCGCACCTTCAACCGCCATGGCGAGTCCTTCGACCAGGGCGAAACCTTCTCCGGCGTCGATTACGCCACCGGCGTGGAGGCCGCCGCGCAGTTCGCCGACCTCGCTCCCGACGGGGCGACGCCGGCGCAGACGGCGCTGCGCTGGATCATCCAGCAGCCGGGCGTCTCGACGGTGATCCCCGGAGCGCGCGGTCCGGAGCAGGCCCGAGCCAACGCCGAGGCCGCCGCGCTCGCGCCGCTGCCGGACTCGACGCTGGGGGCCGTGCGCGACCTCTACGACGAGAAGATCCGCGAGCAGGTTCACCACCGCTGGTAGTCAGCCGGGCGTCTCCGCGGCAGTGTGCCGCGGAGACATCGGATTTCATCTGCGGTCATCGATATTCGTAGATCGGATCATTGACTTTCGTTGAGGGTCCTTCTAATCTGCAGGAAGATTGTTATCGATCACAAGGCGCTGTAGCGCGCTTTCCCGCTCAAGGAGTCCGCCATGCACCTCCCTCCGTTGAGCCGCCGCAGGCTCTTCCAAGCCGCCGGCATCGCCGCCGCGTCGAGCGCCGGGATCGCCCTGAGCGCGAATGCCGCACGGGCCGCCGACACCCCGAGCGTGCGGTACGTCAACCCGCTCATCCAGCAGCGCGCCGACCCGCACATCTGGCGCCACACCGACGGCTACTACTACTTCACCGCCAGCGTCCCGGCCTACGACCGCATCATCCTGCGCCGCGCCACCACCATCCAGGGCCTCGCCACCGCCTCCGAGAGCACGATCTGGCGCAAGCACTCGAGCGGCGAGATGGGCGCGCACATCTGGGCGCCGGAGATTCACCACGTCAATGGCCGCTGGTACATCTACTTCGCCGCCGGGCGCACCGACGACATCTGGGCCATCCGCATGTACGTCCTGGAGAACACCAGCGCCAACCCCATGACCGGTACGTGGACCGAGAAGGGCCGCATCGCGACCCCGCGCGACTCGTTCTCGCTGGACGCCACCACCTTCACCCAGGGGAGCTCCCGGTACCTCTGCTGGGCGCAGAGCGACCCCGAGCTCGGCTCCGGCACCAGTCTCTACCTGGCGGCGATGACGAACCCGTGGACCATCACCGGCACGCCGGTGCGCATCAGCAAGCCCACGATGGCGTGGGAGACCATCGGGCACAATGTGAACGAAGGCCCGGCGGTGATCACCCGCAACGGCCGGATCTTCATGACCTTCTCGGCCAGCGCCACCGACGCGAACTACGCGGTCGGCCTGCTCACCGCCTCGTCGGGCGCGAACCTGCTCAACGCGTCCTCCTGGGCGAAGGGCTCGCAGCCAGTGCTGCGCAGCAACGACGCCACGAGCCAGTACGGGCCGGGCCATAATTCTTGGACCGTCTCCGAGGACGGCCAGAGCGACATCCTCGTCTACCACGCCCGGCCGTACAAGGACATCAACGGCGACCCGCTCTACGACCCCAACCGGCACACCAGGGTCCAGAAGGTCTACTGGAGGGCCGACGGCACGCCGGACTTCGGCATCCCGGTCGCGTCGGGCGCGACGCCGTACCGCCTGGCGATGTACGGCCAGGCCGGCGCGTACCTGAACCACTACGACTTCCGCGTGCGCGCCAACACTTCCCGGGCGATGCTGGCCGATTCGCAGTTCCGGATCGTGCCGGGCCTGTCCGGTTCGGGCACGGTCTCGCTGGAGTCCGCGAACTTCCCGGGTCGTTTCATGCGGCACAAGAACTACGAGATGTGGGTCGAGGCCGACGACGGCGCTACGGTGTTCAAGGCCGACGCGAGCTTCAGGCAGCGCGCGGGTCTGGCCGATTCGGCGGCCGCGTCCTTCGAGTCGGTGAACTTCCCGGGTCGTTACCTTCGCGCCTCCGGCGGTCTGGCCTTCATCCAGACGATCGCCACAGCGCAGGACCGCACCGACGCCACGTTCCGCCTCACCTGACGGGTCCGCGGCGCAGTGGGGGGCCTGTCTCCTGCTGCGCCGCACGGACTGGAGCGGCGGGCGCGGCTCGCCGCGGCCCGCGGTTGAGGGCGAGGAGGACGCCGACCGCCGTGACCGCGAGGCCGAGCCAGGCCTGGGCGCTCAGGCGGTCGCCGAACATCAGCCACGCCCACAGCAGTGTCGTGGGCGGGGTGAGATAGAGCAGGCTCGATGCGGTGGTGGCGCCGCTGCGGCGGACGACCACCCAGTACAGCCCGTAGCCGCCGATGCCCGCCAGGACGACCGTCCACATCACTCCGGCCCAGAAGCCCGCGGCCGGGGACGGGGCGAGTTCGCCCGAGAACGCGGCGAAGGCGGTGAACGCGAACGCCGCGAACAGGAATTGCACCGCCAGCGCGTCCACCGGTCCGAGACCTCGGGGCCGCACGCGGCGTTCGACGACGGTGGCCGATACCAAGCTCAGGACGGCCCCGACCGGCAGAAGGAAGGCCCACAGCGGCGCATCGCTGCCGAGCCGGTCGGCGGTGACCACGATGGCGACGCCGGCGAAGCCGATGCCGAGGCCGAGCACTTGGACGCGCCGCACGGTCTCCTCGAGCAGGAGCGAGGCCGTAACGGCCATGACGATCGGCTGCAGGCCCGCGATGAGGGCGATGATTCCCGGCGCGACGCCGAGTTGGGCGGCGAAGGCGACGCCGCTGAGGTAGCCGACCTGCGCGAGTGCGCTGATGAGCAGGTGTGCGCCGAGGGCGTGGCGATCGCACCGGGGGCGGCGCCAGGCCAGCCAGAGGGCGGCTGGGACGGCGAGCACGAGGAATCTCCAGGTCAGCAGGCTGAGCGCCGAGCCGTGGCGGGTGCCGAGTTCGATGCCGATGAAGCCGCCGCTCCAGGCCACGACGAAGCCCGCGGCGTAGAGCCGATCGAGAGGACGCACCCGCTCACCTCCGGAGTCGCTTGGTCCGGCAACATTAGCCATACCGGTCGGTATACTTCAAGTAGAACTTTTTCGGAGGCCCTCATGACCGCTGACTTGAAGATGACCCGTGCGGCCCGCCGCATCCTCGACACCGCGAGCGAACTGTTCTACCGGCGGGGGATTACCCCGGTCGGCGTGGACCTGATCGCTTCGGAGGCCGGGGTCACGAAGAAGACCATCTATGACCGCTTCGGGTCCAAGGACAACCTGATCATGGCCTACCTGCGCGAACGTGACGACCGATGGCGGGCCCTGGTGGAGCGGCACATCGCCGCGGCCCCCGACGCGCGCGCGGCGGTCGTGGCCGTGTTCGACTCCCTCGCGACATGGCGCCGCGACGGCGCCGACCGCGGCTGCGCCATGGTCAACGCCCGCGCCGAGCTCTCCGCGCCCGGCCATCCCTCCAGGGCCCTTGCGGCCGATCAGAAGCAGTGGCTCCTCGCTCGGTTCGCCGACCTGCTCGCCGCGGCCGGGATACCCCACGCCCGAGGCAAGGCCGTGGAACTGCTGCTCCTGCACGAGGGTGCGCTCGTCATGGCCGATGTCGGGCAGGTGGACGATGCGGTGGACCGGGCCCGTGAAGCCGCCCGCCGCATCGTCGCATGATGGGGTGCCGTCCAACGGCGGAGGGTCGCTCCCGGCGGATGCGTCCGGGTTGGGCTCGTCGCAGCTCACGGTACTGCCGGATCGTGGCTTGACACTTCGCGGATCTGTGGCGTAGGTTTCGGCCGACAACGTAGTCAGAAACGATTCTGGAGTGCCATGACCTCGCCAGACACACCTGGCCCTGCCGCTTTCGCGAGCGCCGACGCGCGGCGCCGTCCGCCCGGCATGACCGATGTGGCGCAGCTGGCCGGCGTCTCGCAGAAGACCGTCTCCCGGGTCGTCAACAACGAGCGGTACGTCAGCGAGGAACTGCGTGAGAAGGTCCTCCGCGCCGCCGCCGAACTCGGCTTCCGCCCCAACACCGCCGCCCGCGCGCTCATCACCGGCCGCTTCCGCCGCATCGGCGTCGTCTCCCTCGGCTCCGCGCTTTTCGGCCCCGCCTCGCTCCTGGTCGCCCTCGAACGCGCCACCCGCGCCGCCGGGTTCTCCTTCATGGTCGCCAACACTATTGAGGGCCAACCGGATGCGATCCAGGACGCGGTCGATTGGCTGCTCGCCCAAGGTGTGGACGGCATCATCCTCTCCGAGCCGATCGACGAGGGCCAGCGCCTTCGCGCGGCCTCCGGCGTCCCGATCGTGAGCCTCGGACACGCCCGCGGCCTGCCCGAGGAGCGGGTGGTGCTCGCGGGTGGGCGCACCGCCGAGGCCTGCCGCGAGGCCGTCGAGCACCTGCTCGACATGGGCCACGAGCAGGTCTGGCATGTCGCCGGCCCGCAGCACTGGTGGGACGCCCGCGAACGTCAGGACGGCTGGGCCTCGGCCCTGCGCGAACGCGGCATCGAGCCGCCTCCGCCCTTCACCGGTGACTGGTCGCCCGCCGCCGGGTACGCGGCCGGGCAGGCGTTGCCGCCCGAGGCCACGGCCGTGTTCTGCGCCAACGACGACACCGCGATCGGGCTCGTGCGCGCGCTGAACGAGACGGGCCGCCGCGTCCCCGAGGACGTCTCGGTCGTCGGCTTCGACGACATCCCCGCCGCCGCCTACCTCTCACCACCGCTGACCACGGTCCGGCAGGACTTCGAAGCCGATGCGATCCACGGCCTCGACGTCCTCCTGCGGCTCGTGCCCGGAGCCGCCGCGCCGGAGACGCGACCGAAGGCGGCCGCACCGCGCCGCCTCGTCGTGCGCGCCTCGACCGCCCCCCTAGGCCCTGTCCTGTGAACCCGACCGGGCGCTGTCCGGCCCATGTGCCCGCTCGCTGCGATGTCGGCCTCCCCGATACGACCCCGGTATCGGGAAGGCCTTCCGCCTTGCGAGCGAGCAAATGGACTCGCATATCGCCTCTCCCGGGTTCACAGGACAGGGCCTAGCCCAGAATGCAGCAGGGCCGGGCGGCGCCGCATAGGCGTCGCCTCGGCAGGCAACAGGAAGGACCGACCGGGATGAACCCCCGCATCAGTCGCCGAGCGGGCCTCGCCGCCGCGCTCGCGAGCCCGCTGGCACTCGCGGCCTGCGGCAGGCACACCGTCGACCCGCCCGCCAACGTCACGCAGGACCAGATCGACGAGGCCATGCGCACGCCCACCGAACTGAACTTCTGGACCTGGGTGCCCGGCATCGAGAAGGAAGTGGCGCTCTTCGAGAAGGCCTACCCGGACATCACCGTGGACGTCGTCAACGCCGGGCAGGGCAACCCGCACTACGCCAAGCTCCGCACCGCCCTGCGCGCGGGCAACGGCGCGCCGGACGTGGCCCAGCTCGAGTTCCAGATGATCCCGTCCTTCGCCATCACCGAGGACCTGCTCGACCTGCGCCCGTACGGGGCAGGCGAGCTGGCCGACCAGTTCGTCGAGTTCGCGTGGTCGCAGGTGTCCGGCACCGACGGCGAGGTGTGGGCGATCCCGCAGGACACCGGTCCGATGGGGATGCTCTACCGCAACGACATCTTCGAGGCCCACGGCATCGAAGTGCCCGCCACCTGGGACGACTTCGCCGAGTCCGCCGCTCGCCTCCACGAGGCCGACCCGGAGGTGTACCTGACGAACTTCGCGCCCGCCCAAGGCGCGTTCTTCGCCGCGATGCTCTGGCAGGCCGGCGCGAACCCGTTCGGCGGCTCCGCCGGACCCGAACTCCACGTCGACCTGACCTCACCCGAAGCCGAGCGCGTGGCCCGCTTCTGGGGCGATCTGTCCGAACAGGACCTCATCTCCGTCGACGCCGACTTCACCGACCCGTGGTACCAGGCGCTCAACAGCGGCAAGTACGCCACCTGGGTCGCCCCCGCCTGGGCCCCGTCGTTCCTCACTTCGGCCGCGGCCTCCACCGCCGGCCTGTGGAGGGTCGCGCCCCTCCCGCAATGGGAAGCGGGGCAAGAAGTCTCCTCCAACTGGGGCGGCTCGACCTCCGCGGTCATGGCCACCACCCGGAACCCGATCGCGGCCGCGGTGTTCGCCCAGTTCATCAACACCGACCGGAAGTCGACCGAGACCATGGCGAACGAGCAGTTCCTCTACCCGCCCACGAACGCGATCCTGGAGGACCCGACGTTCACCGGGCAGCAGCTCGACTTCTACGGCGGCCAGGAGGTCAACGCCCTGTTCGCCGATATCAGCACCACCGTCGCCGAGGACTTCCAGTGGTCGCCGATCCAGGAGAAGGTCTACGCCGACTTCACCGACACCGTCGGCACGGCCGTCGCCAACAAGGAGGACGCCGTCGCCGCCATGGAGGACTGGCAGGCCCGCATCAAGGAATACGCCGAGTACCAGGGATTCACGGTGAGGCAGTCATGACCGCCACCGCACAGCGGCAGCGGGCCGAGGCGCCCGCCCGGCGCGGCAGGCCGAACCGTTCGGGCAGGGCCGGGTACCTCTTCGTGGCCCCGTTCATGATCGTGTTCACCGCGATGTTCCTGGTGCCGCTGATCTACGCCGCCTACTTCAGCTTCTTCCGCGAGCAGCTCGTCGGCGGCACCGTCTTCGTCGGCTTCGAGAACTACACGCGCGCCTTCGGCGACGAGCAGCTGTGGACCGGCGTCGGCCGCGTCGGCCTGTTCTTCCTCCTCCAGGTGCCGATCATGCTCGTCCTGGCGCTGTTCTTCGCGCTCGCGCTCGACACCGGCCTGGTCCGGCTCGCCAGGTTCGCGCGGCTGAGCATCTTCGTGCCCTACGCCGTCCCGGGCGTCATCGCCGCCCTCATGTGGGGCTACCTGTACGGGCCCGACTTCGGGCCCTTCGCGCAGCTCGCCGAGAAGATCGGGGTGAGCGCCCCGGACTTCCTGGGCGCCGACCTCATGCTCGGGTCGATCGCGAACATCGTGTTCTGGGAGTTCACCGGCTACAACATGGTGATCCTGTTCGCCGCGCTGCGGGCCGTCCCGAACGAGCTGTACGAGGCGGCGGCGGTCGACGGGGCCGGGCCGTGGCGGATCGCCTGGAGCATCAAGGTCCCGGCGCTGCGCGGGGCGCTCATGGTCTGCCTGATCTTCTCGGTCATCGGCAGCTTCCAGCTGTTCAACGAGCCGAACCTGCTGCAAGGGCTGGCGCCCACCGTCATCGACAGCGCCTACACGCCCAACCTGTACGCCTACAACCTCGCCTTCGTCGGCCAGGAGTACAACTACGCCGCAGCGGTGTCGTTCATCCTGGGGCTGGTCATCCTGGTCGGCTCGTACGTGTTCATGTTCCTCACCAACCGCCGGAGCCGGTCATGACCGCTGAGACGACGATCGAGCGCCGCCGCGCCGGGCGCGCGCCGCGCACCAAGGGCAGGGCCGACCGCAGCACCGTGCTGACGGTGGGGATGCTCGCCGCCGCGGCCTACTTCCTGCTGCCGCTGTTCTGGGTCCTGGTGGCCTCCAGCAAGACCAGCGCGGACCTGTTCTCCACCTTCGGGCTGTGGTTCTCGGGCGACTTCGCCCTGTTCGACAACATCGGGAAGACCGTCACCTACGACGGGAACGTGTTCCTGCGGTGGATGGGCAACACGCTGCTGTACGCGGTCACCGCCGCCGGAGGCGGGGCGCTGCTGGCGTCCCTGGCCGGGTACGGCTTCGCCAAGTACCGCTTCAAGGGCAACCGGACGATGTTCATGATCGTGCTCGGCGCGGTCATGGTGCCCACGACGGCGCTGGCGATCCCGACGTATCTGCTGTTCAGCAGGCTCGGGCTGGCCGACACGCCGTGGGCGATCATCCTGCCGTCGCTGATCAACCCGTTCGGGCTGTTCCTGATGACCGTGTACGTCCAGTCCGCGGTGCCCGACAGCCTCGTGGAGGCCGGGCGCATCGACGGCGCCGGCGAGTTCCGGATCTTCTTCCAGGTGACGCTGCGGCTGCTCGCGCCCGGATTCGCGACGGTCCTGCTGTTCACCCTCGTGAACACCTGGAACAACTACTTCCTGCCGCTGATCATGCTCAACGACCCGGACCTGTATCCGATCACGGTGGGGCTGGCGCGCTGGCAGGGGCAGGCGGCGGCCGCGGGCGGCGCGAGCGGGGACCTGGTACCGCTGGTCGTCACCGGATCGCTGCTGTCGATCATCCCGCTGATCATCGCGTTCCTGTTCCTCCAGCGCTACTGGCAGTCGGGCCTGGTGACCGGCGCGGTCAAGCAGTGAGCTTCGCACCCACGGGCCGGGCGCCAAGCGAGGACGGCGCCCGGCCCTCCTACGAGTAAGAAAAAGGGAACCACCCATGCACAACTGGCCGAACCCGATCCTGTTCGGGGCCGCGTACTACCACGAGTACCAGCCCGAGGCCCAGCACGGCATCCTGTCGAGCGCCGCGCGGGACCGGCTGGGGACCGACCTCGACCTCATGGTCGACGCGGGGTTCTCCGTGATCCGCGTCGGCGAGTCGGTCTGGAGCACCTGGGAGCCCGAGAACGGGCGCTTCGACCTCGAATGGCTCGCGCCGGTCCTCGACGGGGCGCACGAGCGGGGCATCGGCGTCGTGCTCGGCACCCCGACCTACGCCGTGCCGCCGTGGCTGGCGCGGCTCTACCCGGAGATCGCCGGGGAGCACCGGAGCGGCGAGCGGATCGGCTGGGGCGCCCGGCAGGAGGTCGACTACACGCACCCGGCGTTCAAGTTCCACGCCGAGCGGGTCGTGCGCCGGATCCTCGGCCGCCATGCCGACCACCCGGCGGTGATCGGCTTCCAAGTCGACAACGAGCCGGGCCTCCAGCTCTTCCACAACCACGGCGTGTTCGAGCGGTTCGTCGACCACCTGCGGCACGCCTACGGCGACGTCGAGACCCTCAACCGCGAATGGGGCCTGGTGTACTGGTCGCACCGG
The DNA here is from genome assembly GCA_036259435.1 of Glycomyces sp. Classification (GTDB taxonomy): domain Bacteria; phylum Actinomycetota; class Actinomycetes; order Mycobacteriales; family Micromonosporaceae; genus Glycomyces. The sequence continues at coordinate 1,472 of DATABR010000322.1, read as the reverse complement.
ATCTCGACGTGGGCGGACCTGTGGCGGCCCGACGGCAACGCGCAGCCGCAGTACGCGCTCGCGTGGCGGCGGTTCCAGAACGAGCTGACCACCGAGTTCATCGGCTGGCAGGCCGACATCGCGCGCGAGTACGCGCGCGAGGAGCAGTTCGTGACCACGTGCATCTCCTATCCGCGTCCGGCCGTGGACGACCGAGCGGTCGCCGAGCGGCTCGACGTCACCGCGGGGAACCCGTACTACCGGATGCAGGACGCTTTGGCGCTGCCGAAGGACGACGGCGGCGCCGAGGACTGGATGACCGAGGGCACGTGGGCGCTCTACCACTCGGCCGACCGCCTGTTCTCCTCGAAGCAGGCGCCGTTCCTGGTGACCGAGACCAACGCGCAGGCGATCGGCACGCCGTGGAACAACGAGCCGGCCTACGACGGGCAGTGGCGCCAGGCGGGGTGGGCGCTGGTCTCGCGCGGGGCGCGGATGATCGAGTACTGGCACTGGCACACGCTCCACTTCGGAGCGGAGACGTACTGGGGCGGCGTCCTGCCGCACAGCCGGGAGCCGGGCCGGACCTACCGCGAGCTCGCGGCGCTGGGCGGCGAGCTGCGCAAGGCGGGCGAGCTGCTGGCGGACATGACGCCGGACGCGGACGTGGCGGTGCTGTACTCCAAGGCGAGCCAGTGGGGTCTGGCGACGCATCCGCAGCTGGCGCTGAGCGACCGCGGCCCGGACCGCAAGTCGTACGAGTCGATCGTGGACCCGTTCTACCGCGGCGCGTTCGACGCCGGGCTCCAGACCAGGATCGTCCACGTCGAGCAGCTCGACGAGGCGGAGGCGTTCGCCGAGCGGCACCCGGTGCTGGTGGCGGCCGGACTCTACATCGCCGACGACGAGCGGTTGGACTGGCTCGGGGCGTACGCCGAGGCGGGCGGGCACCTGATCGTGGGCCCGCGCACCGGTTACGGCGACGAGGAGGCCCGGGCGCGCCTGGAGGTCAAACCCGGCAGGCTCGCCGAGGCGGCCGGGGCCTGGTACGACGAGTTCGCGAACCTCTCGGGGCGCGTGGAGGTCCGCGCCGCCGACGGCTCGCCGCTCGAGCTGCCTCAAGGCGCGGCGGCGACGCGCTGGGCCGACGGCTTGCGGTTGGACGGGGCCGAGGCACTGGCCGAGTACGTCCATCCGCACTACGGCGAGTTCGCCGCGGCCTCGACCAAGGCGCACGGGAAGGGCCGCGTCACCTACATCGGGACGGTTCCGGACCCGGTCTTCGCGAAGGCCCTGTTCCAGTGGGTCGCACCGGAGGACGCCTGGCGGCCGTCGCACGCGAGCGTGACGGCGACGAGCGGCCGGACCGGCGGGGGCCGCACGGTGCGCTTCGTCCACAACTGGTCGTGGGACGAGGTCGCGTTCACGCTTCCCGCTGTCGTGAGCGATCCGCTCGGGGAGTCGGAGCTGGGTGAAGGCGAGGAACTGCACCT
>DATABR010000321.1:0-5376 GCA_036259435.1 Glycomyces sp. | reverse complement strand
GTCGGCGACGATGACGCGGTCCAGGCCTTTGGGGACTTCGATGAATTCGGTCATAAGGTACTCCTCGCTCGGCGGGCCTGTGGGCCGCCTCGTGACGCTTCCTGTCGAGATCGCCGCTCCGGTTCGCTTGACAGCCTACGGGATTTCACCCGGCCAAGGCTCGAACGGACACCCGCGATCGGCGGGTGGCCACTGAACGTCGCACTGGGGCCGAAGGATTCTCGGGGCGCCCGCCTTGCGGAGCGCCCGGACCGGGTGAAGGTGGTCGACTTCCGGATCTCCCTGTGCGCCAACCGGCCACGGCTGACCCCGAGCGACCAGGTTCTGGGCATGGCACCGTACGGGTCGCCGGACCCGTTGCGCGGCAATGACGTCTCGAGAGCGTCCGATCTGTACTCGCTTGGGGCCGTGGCCTACGGGCGCCTGACGGGCGTGCCGCCGTTCGACGCAGCGGCCCTGAGGTCGCTGTCTATTACCACGAGCGCACTGCCGAGGGCAAGGTGCGAGTGGTGAGGCGGGAGGCACCGGTTCGGTGCCGCGCCTCCGTGCCGGGACGGCGGATGGGTTGACCGGCCGGGCCCCCGGCCTGAATGATTGATGGAGCGACCGGTAGAAAGGTCTCGGCACGGTCGGCCTCTGACGGGAGTGGGATCAAGTTGGACGAAGGTTTGAACTCCGCGCCCGGCGTGGTGGTCGGGGTACTGCTCATCCTCGCGGCGGTCATGTGGTTCTCCCCCGGCGCCCGCCACAAGTTCCGCAAGGCCACTCTGTGGCTGGTGATCGTGGCGGTCGCGATGATCATCATCTTCGGCTACCTGAACGCGGGCCAGCAAGCCTGAGCACGGCGCCGCTCCGCACTTCCCCTGTATAAGGCCGGTTTTCGGCTGCCCGAAGAAAGTTCTGGCCTCCTAGTGGAACGGATCGTTCCGGTCTGCTAGAGTGGAATCAAGCGTTCCGTTCCAAGCGAATTTCGGATCATCCGGAGGCACCCGTGACCGTCCAAATCGAAACCCAGTCCACCGACAACCTCCCCCATCCCGACTCCGCTGCCGACGTAGAGACCGCTTCGACCACAAACGAACCGGCCGCCCCCACACCGTTCCCTCGGCGCTGGCTCGGGCTCATCGCGATCCTCGCGGCGACCCTCCTCAACCTGCTCGACGCCTCGATCGTCAACGTCGCCGCCCCGGCCATCCGCACCGAACTCGGCGGCACCGCCTCGACCATCCAGTGGCTCGCGGCCGGTTACACCCTCGCCCTCGCGGTCGGCCTCCTCACCGGCGGCCGACTCGGCGACATGTTCGGCCGCAGGCGCGTCCTCCTCGTCGGGCTCGTCGGCTTCCTCGCCGCCTCGCTCGCCTGCGGGGCCGCCGACTCGATCGAGCTGCTACTCGCCGCCCGCGTCGTCCAGGGCGCCTTCGCGGCCGTGATGGTGCCGCAGTGCTTCGGCCTCATCCGCGACATGTTCGGCCGCGACATGGGCAAGGCCTACGCGGTCTTCGGTCCACTCATCGGACTCGCCTCCATCGGCGGTCCGATCGCGGCCGGGCTCCTGGTCGACGCCGACCTCTTCGGCACCGGCTGGCGCTCGGTCTTCCTCATCAACCTGCCCCTGGGCACCGCCGCGCTCGCCTTGGGCGCCAAGGTCCTCCCGGCCGGAGCCCCGGCCGCCAAGGGCTTGAAGCTCGACCTCGGCGGCGCGCTCTTGGCCGCCGCGGGGATGAGCCTGCTCCTCGTCCCGCTCGTCGAAGGCCGCGAACTCGGCTGGCCCGCCTGGTCGTTCGCCATGCTCGTCGCTTCCGTCCCGGTCCTGGGCCTTTTCGCCCGCAACCAGCTCCGCCGCGCCCGCTCGGGCCGCACCGCACTGATCGAGCTGAGCGTCTTCAAGAAGCGCTCGTACACCTCCGGCATCGCGTTCGTGGTCGCCTTCTTCGGCGCGGTCGCCGGCTTCTCACTCGCGGTGGGCCTGTTCCTCCAGCTCGGCCTCGACTTCGGCCCGCTCAAGGCCAGCCTGGCCATGGCCGCCTGGGCGGTCGGCGCGTTCATCGGCTCCGGCGCCAGCGCTGGCCTCGCCCCGAAGCTCGGACGCCGCATCATCCACATCGGTCTCGCGCTGATGACGCTCGGCCTCGCGGTGCTGTGGTTCCAGTTCGGTGCCTCCTCGGCGCCGGGCACGTGGGCGCTGGCTCCGGCGCTGCTGGTCTACGGGATCGGGATGGGCGTGATCTTCGTGCCGCTGTTCGGGTTCATCGTCGGCGACCTGGAAGACCACGAGATCGGCTCGGCCTCCGGGCTGCTGGAGTCCTTCCAGCAGGGTGCGGCGGCGCTGGGTGTGGCCGTGCTGGGGACGGTGTTCTTCGGCCGGTTCGCGATCGGCGGAGGCGCGGCCGAGGCGATGGGCGCGGCCCAGTGGGTCACGGGTCTGACGGCGGCGCTCACGGTGGTGGCGTTCCTGGTGGCCTTCGGCCTCCCGAAGCAGGCCAAGTCCGAGCACTAGCACTCGATTGCTCCTCGACCGGTCGGGCCCTCGCGGGCGCGGCCGGTCGAGGCCGCTTTTCACGGACACGCATCAGAATGAATCGCTCTGTTCCAAGCTAGGATGCCGTCATGACCGACAAGCCGCTCAGCGGTCGCAAGGCCCAGGCCGCCCGCAACGACAAGCTCATCCTCGAAGCCGCCCACGAGGTGTTCGTGAACGATCCCGAGGCACCGATCGCCGAGGTCGCAAAGCTCGCCGGAGTGGGGATCAGCGCGCTGTACCGACGGTATCCCGGCAAAGAGGACCTGCTGCGCAAGCTGTGCGCGGACGGGCTGGCACGCTATACGGAGTTGGTCCGAGAGGCGGTCGAGTCCGACGGCGACCCGTGGGAGGCGTTCCGATCCTTCCTGCGGGGCGTGGTCCTCGCCGACACCCCGTCGATCACGGTGCGCCTGGCCGGGACTTTCACGCCGACTCCGGACATGTTCACTGCGGCGGTCGAGGCCGACCAACTCAACAACGCCCTGCTGGAGCGGCTGCGTGCGGCCGGGGTGCTGCGGGAGGGCATCGTGAACGGCGATTTCGCGATGATCACTGAGTCGCTGTCCTCGATCAACCTCGGCGACGCCGAGCTGACACGGTCGCTGCGGCTGCGGTATCTGGAGCTGTACCTGGAGGCGCTGCGCGCGCCCGGCGCCGGCGATCTTCCCGGCCGGGCGCCCACGGAAGAGGAAATGGGCGCCCGCTGGATCCCCAAGTCCGCCAAGGAATAGCAGCAAAGTGCCGAGAACGGGGCGGCCTTCCGCACAGCCAACTGCGCTACGTCCGCCCGAAGCGACCCCCACACCCCGGGCAACAAAAAAGCCCGGCATCACCGCCGAGCTTCTTCTCCATGGAGCGGACGACCGGGATCGAACCGGCGACCTACACCTTGGCAAGGTGTCGCGCTACCAACTGCGCTACGTCCGCATGTCGCAATGCTGCGACCGAAAGTGTTGTGCGGGATTGCCCCCGCGAACGAGGATTACTGTAGCGCATCGTTCAACCGAACTTCAAAGGGCCTGAGGCCCGATTGGGGCGCGGCTCACGCCTGAACCGTGCCCCACCGGTCACTTTTGTTCGGCTTTGCCGAGGCCGAGCATCTCCAGCACGTCCTCGTCCAGGCCCTCGATCGCGACCTCGTGGCGGCGGTGCGCCTCCCAGTCCTCGCGGCTGAGTCGCCATCGCCGGTCGAGTCGGCGTTCGCCTTGGACCGAGTGGTATTCGACGCCGTCAGCCTGGTAACCGAGCTTGCTCGAGACCCCGGCCGAAGCCTCGTTGCCATCGAACGAGGCGCTGCGCGCCTGAAGCGCACCGATGCCGGCGAACCCGAAGTGAAGCACCGCCGCCCGCATCTCCGTACCGATGCCCTTGCCGTGGTAGGCCCGGCCGATCCACGAGCCGGTGCCGACTTCGCGGTTGATCGCGAAGTCCTTGCCGTCGATCTCCTGGATGCCGACGGGGTGCCCTTCGTAGAAGACCGTGAACGGCAAGGTCCAGTTCTCGGCGGTCCACCGGCCGATGGCTCGGTGGCACCAGAGGGCGACGCTGCGGCCGCGCTCGGCGGGCGAGACGGCGGTCCACGGGAACAGGAACGGCATGAAGTTCGGGTCGTGAACGCCGTCTGCGGCGACGTCGGCGAGCGCCGCGATCTCGTCCTGGTCGGGCAAGCGCAGTTCCAGTCGCTCGGTGCGCAATCGGAGCTTGTAAATGGGCAGGTGGTCGGCAAGCATGCCCCGATTCTTCCGGCCGGGGAAGGGCACGGCAATCTAATATCCACCGTGTCCACTGACGGAGAAGAGGAACCTTCGCGATGTCCACTGAGCAAGCCGGGATGCTGTTCGTTTTCGGAATCTTCCTGCTGATCACCGCGATCATCATCGCAATCATCATGTATTTCGCGACCACGGCCAAGGCCAAGGCGTCAGTCGCGCGCGAGGAGGCGTACCGGGCGCTGGCGGCGAAGGCGAACGAGGACACCGACGAGATTCGGGCCTCGCTCGCGGAGATCAAGGGCCGCTTGCTGTCGGTGGAGCGGATGCTCAAAGAGACCGAGTGAGGGCGGGCACCCGAATCGCGCACGTGTCGTCGCGGACTCGCGAAGGCAATCCCTCGCGCGTGAGGAATTCACGCGAATCGCGGTTAAGCCGCGCCTGATACGGCACCCTCGGACGCATGGACACGACGCGTTCCGGCCGTTCCGAATTCGGCTCCGTTTCCCTTGACTCCGCCCCCCTCTCAGAGGAGGAGCTCGCCCGCATCGACGCGTACTGGCGGGCCGCGAACTACCTCACGGTCGGCCAGATCTACCTGCTCGACAACCCGCTCCTGCGCGAGCCGCTGCGCGCCGAGCACGTCAAGCCGCGTCTGCTCGGCCACTGGGGCACGAGCCCGGGCCTGAGCCTGATCTACGCGCACCTCAACCGCTGCATCACCGCGCGCGACCTCGACATGATCTACGTGACCGGCCCGGGCCACGGCGGCCCGGCGATCGTGGCGAACACCTGGCTCGAGGGCACCTACCCGGAGCTGTACCCCTCGGTGAACCATTCCGAGGAGGGCATGCGGCAGCTGTTCCGCCAGTTCTCCTTCCCCGGCGGCATCCCTTCGCATGTGGCCGCGGAGGTGCCCGGTTCGATCCATGAAGGCGGCGAGCTGGGGTACGCGCTCTCGCACGCGTACGGGGCCGCGTTCGACAACCCGGACCTCACCGTCGCGTGCGTCGTGGGCGACGGCGAGGCCGAAACGGGCCCGCTGGCGGGCTCGTTGTTCTCGAACGTGTTCCTCAACCCGGTCTCCGACGGCACGGTCCTGCCGATCCTGCACCTCAACGGCTACAAGATCGCCAATCCGACGAA
>DATABR010000320.1:0-7828 GCA_036259435.1 Glycomyces sp. | reverse complement strand
CGAAGGCCGCCGCCGAACCAGATTTGGGAAGCGAGTTCCCTGCCGCGCTTCAGAGCGCGCTCGCGAGGTCGCGACCGCGCTTCAGATTCCGCTCGCAAGCTCGCGGAAAGCTTTCCCGCGGTGCGAGATCGAGTTCTTCTCCGCCGCAGAGAGCTCGGCACTGGTGCGATCGAACCCGTCCGGGGTGAAAAGAGGATCGTATCCGAACCCATTGGAGCCTTTTGGGACTCGTCCGATGGCGCCGAGCATCTCGCCGTGCGCGACGATCTCACGACCATCAGGGAACACGAGGGCGGCAGCGCAGACGAACTTCGCCCCGCGCAGCCCGTCCGGCACATCCGAAAGCTGATCGAGCAGCAGCGCATTGTTCGCCGAGTCGTCCTTGGCGCTGCCGGCCCAGCGGGCCGAGAGCACGCCGGGCATCCCGTTGAGCGCGTCAACGGCGAGACCGGAGTCGTCGGCGATGGTGGGAAGCCCAGTGCGCCGCACCCCGTCACGAGCCTTGAGCAGGGCGTTCCCGGCGAAGGAAAGCTCAGTCTCAGGGGTCTCCGGATACGCGTCGACCGCATCGAGACCGACCAACTCAATATGAGCAGCCGCCTCGGCGAGAATCCGCCTGAGCTCCTCGACCTTCCCGGCGTTGCGGGTCGCGAGAAGCACCCTCATGAGGACAGGAGGGTCCGAGCTTGGAGGCCGGCGAGCTCCTTGCAGCCCTTGAGGGCCAGGTCCAGGAGCTCATCGAGCTGGGCGCGGTTGAAGACGGCTTCCTCGCCGGTGCCCTGGACTTCGACGAAGTCGCCCTCGCCGGTGCAGACGACGTTCATGTCGACCGAGGCGGCAACGTCTTCCTCATAAGGAAGGTCGAGCACCGGAAGCCCATTGACGATCCCGACGCTGATCGCGGCGACAGAAGTCGTCAGGATCTTGTCGGGCTTGCGGGCGATCTTCTGCTCTTTGAGCCAGTCGACCGCGTCGTGCAGCGCCACATAAGCGCCGGTGATCGAAGCGGTACGAGTGCCGCCGTCAGCCTGAAGGACGTCGCAGTCCAACGTAATGGTGTTCTCACCAAGAGCCTTGAAGTCGACGCAGGCGCGAAGGGAGCGCCCGATGAGGCGAGAGATCTCGTGCGTCCGTCCGCCGATCTTGCCGCGGATCGACTCCCGGTCGGAACGCGAGTGGGTGGATCGGGGCAGCATCGAATACTCAGCGGTCACCCATCCCTCACCGGACCCACGCCGCCAGCGCGGGACGCCGGGTGTGACGGTGGCGGTGCACAGGACGCGCGTACGGCCGAATTCGACCAGGACCGAGCCTTCAGGGTGGTCGGTCCAGGAGCGGGTGAACTTCACGGGGCGCAGCTCATCGGCGGCGCGCTTGTCAGGTCGAGTCATCCCCACCAGCCTACGGGACCCCACGAGCGTGTGAAACACTAGTTGCTGCCCATCGCCCGGCCCGTCCCGAGCGCAGGGCGCACGACCGGCGGCCCAGCCGCCACCTTTACTCCACGCGCGAGTGGATGCCAGGCCTTTGGCCCGACATCCATGTCGCGCTCCGCGCGAGCGGCGACTGCACCTCTGGCCCGCCGCTCACACGGGCGGAGCCCGCACAAGTGCAGCGCGCGAGTGGCGGAACTGGCAGACGCGCAGGATTTAGGTTCCTGTGTCTACGGACGTGGGGGTTCGAGTCCCCCCTCGCGCACCGATCCACGGCGTTGCTGTGCGGCGGTTGCCCTCGCCGTGTATTCGGGCCAGTCGAGCAACTGCATGCCCCGGTTCAGCACCTGGTCCTCGAATTCGATGACGTAGCGGCCGAAGTGTTCGACGAGTTCGGCGGCTCTGACGCCGTCGGTCTCGGTCGCCTGGAACTCGGCGTCGATGCTCAAGTCGGCGAGCCGGTGCCCGATCGGGGGTTCGAGGGACCACCAGGCGGGGCGGGCGACGAATTCGTTCCGTGGAATCCGGACCATTCGTTCGATCCGGTCTTCCAGGAAGCGCGCGAACCCGCCGAGGTGGTCCCTCGGACCGATTCCTTTCACGGTGAGGTGCCAGGAGACCTCTTGCTCGCGAAACCGCTGCCAGCTGCGCTGGAAGAGGTAGCGGTGCACCAGCGCCGAGTGCAGTGTGTCGGCGCCGGCCTGACGGGCCGCCTCGGCGTCGGCGGCGATGGTCGCTTCGAACGCGGCGTCCTGGTACCGGGTCAGCAGCGGACGCAGGAGCGAGCGCAGCAGCCGACCACAGCAACCGAGCCGTATCGAACGCCTCCCGAACAGGGCCGTGAGGGTCTGGTGGATCCGTTCGGCCCGTCGCGCAGCGGCCGGGCGCCGGCGCGAATGACGCACGAATTCGGCCGCGATCAATGCCGCGAGGTGATCGGCGGAGAGGTGCGTGAATAGGGTCGGGTGGATCAGCAGATCGGTCGGGCCCCCGCGAAGGCCGAGCCATGAGGCGCGCTCCACGACGGCGACCTCCATCGTCTCCGAGAGCATGATTCGCTCGGGAGCGGAGGCGGCGTACAACGCCGCGATCTGATCGACGAGCGTGCGGAGTTCCCGGCCGTGGAGGGGGACGGCGATGCCGTCGACCCGCAACGGCCGAGAGAACCGTGCCAATCGGATGAGCAGCACCAGCGCCCACAGCAGGGCCGCCGCCAGCAGCAGCCAGGCGCCGACGCTGACCGGCTGCAGCAGTGCGAGAACGACCGGCCCGACCGCGATCGCGGCCACGATTACATAGGCGGCCATGACGGTTGCGGTCAGGGCGGCATGGCGACCTCCTGCCGTGCCGCTTCTGCTAATCTCTTGCATCCTGCCCCCACATAAGAGGTTCTCATGATCCGTCATATGCCCGACTTCGTCAAAGTCTTCTATCTGGCTTCGATCGCCCTGACGAAGGGCGATGCCGCTGCGGATGCGGCGACCCGCCGGATCTCCGGGAGGTATCCGGCCGATATGGACACCACGTACGAACCCAAGCCCCTGCCCGGGTTCGTCGCACTCCGCGATCTCGACACGCAGCGGTACATGCCCCCCACCGCAACCGATGCCGAGATCGATGAAGCCGTCGGTGCCGGGGACTGGCAACGGCTGGCCTCGATGCTTGACAAGACCTGGCAGCGCTGGGACGAGCGGTCCTACCTCGTCTACGCGTTGTCCACGTCCGCGGTCAAGGACGATTCCTGGCTGAAGGCATGGGAACAGTCCGAAGCGGGCAATCCGGGAGCACTGCTGGTTCGAGCGAACAGGACGGTCCGCCACGCCTGGGAAGTGCGCGGCGCGAAGTTCGCCTCACAGCTCACCGGCGAGCAGATCGACGGCTTCCGCCACTACATCGAGCTCGCCGAATCGCTGATGCGCGACGCGATCACGACCGCTCCCGACGACCCGACCCCATACGAGGGCATGCTGCGCATCGCCATGGGAAGGAGCTGGTCGCACGAGGCGATGGAAGAGCTGTGGGGCGAGTACACCAAGAGGCACCCGCACGGTTTCGAGGGCCATCTCGCCGCACTCCAGTACTGGTGCGCCAAGTGGCGCGGCAGCCATGAACGAGCGCGTTCCTTCGCCGCCGCTGCCGCTGAGGGCGCGCCCGCGGGCACGTTCCTGCGAGTCCTTCCGCTGGTCGCGGCGTTCGAGGAGCACGGACTCACCGCGACCAAGGAGTACCGGACGCGGGAGATGAGGGCCGCGGTCGACGCGTGCCTGGAAGAGGTGTCCTCCTCCGGCGATGCCGACCCGCACATCCTCTACCAGGTAAGGCATGTCCTGGCGTTCTTCCTCAACCGAGCCGGCCGCCACGCCGAAGCCGCCGAGCAGTTCAGGATCATCGACGGTCACATCAAGGCGCTGCCTTGGGTCTACTTCCCCAACACCATTCAGGAATACGGCTGGTTCCGGCGCGATTCGGTACGTCGGCAACGGAAATAGTTTGCCGAGCCGGTGCGCGCCTGGGAGGACGACGGTGTGCTCGTCGTCTCCGGGGACGAATGGTTCTCCGCCGAGCCCACCGTGGCGTGCCTGCGCCTCAACTACTCCGGGATCCGCCCGAGCGCCTTCCGCGGCGCGGGCCGGTCGGGCACTCCCGCCCTTTAAGGCATTTCGGACATCGATCGTTGTAGCCGCGTGGGGTCCGGTTCACTTGGCGTTCGCCCGGCGGACGCCTTCACAGTGGACCTTCTGGGCATGGGTTCTGCTGACGACGTCGAGCGGGTCGCCGCTCTCGCTCTCGCGGTGCAGCGGTCGGGGCTGCTGCCGCAGGAAGAGCAGGCCGCCCTGCTCGACCGCTACCGGCGGCTGCGCGAACGCGTGCTGCGCACCGGCACCGCCGAGACCGCCCAGCGGCTCCTGGAGATCGAGGATTCGCTGGGTCCGAAGCCGAAGCGACTGCTCAGCCGGATCTGACGCGGGGCCGCTAGACGGCGCCGCTAGTCGAGGCCGAGCTGCTTCTTCAAGCGAGCGACGTGGCCGGTGGCCTTCACGTTGTACTGCGCCAGTTCGAGGTCGCCCCGCTCGTCGATGACGAAGGTGGAGCGGATGACCCCTTGGATCGTGCGCCCGTAGTTCTTCTTCTCGCCCCACGCGCCGTACGCCTCGAGCACCTTGTGCTCGGGGTCGGACAGGAGCGGGAAGGTCAGGCCGTCGTGCTCGACGAATTTCGCGAGCGCTTCGGGCGCGTCGGGGGAGATCCCGAGCACCGCGTAGCCGGCGGCCTGCAGGCTCGCGAGGCTGTCGCGGAAATCGCAGGCTTCCTTCGTGCAGCCGGGGGTCATCGCCCTCGGGTAGGCGTAAAGGATCACCTTGCGCCCTTGGAGGCTCGACAGCGTCACCGTGTCGCCGGTGTCGGTCTCGAGCGTGAAGTCGGGTGCCGTCTCACCAGGCTGAAGTCGTACGTTCACAGGTCGCAACCCTACCGGGCGTCCCTGACAATCGCCTGGGAGCACGCTTGACGATCCCTGTTCGGCAGTCGTGATCTCCTGTCGCATTCCGGCACCGGCTTGACGCCGAGGACAGTGCTATTGCAAAATAATTGCAATAGCCCAACGGTGGGTTGTTGATTCCACGTGTGGGCGCCTTGCATCCGGCAGGGCGACCGCCGACCTCCCCGCTTCCCCCGAAGCACCCACAACCCAGTCGAAAGGCGGCACCTGCCCGTGTCAGACCTGGCGCTGCACATCCCCACGGACGTCGTCGACGGACCGACGTCCCTCGCTTCCGCGCTGATCGCGGCCATCGCGGTCGGTGTCTGCACCGTGATGGCCCGCAGGAACCTCGACGAGCGGCTCGTGCCGCTCGCGGGCCTCGCGACCGCATTCGTCTTCGCCGCGCAGATGCTCAACTTCCCGGTCGCCGCCGGCGTCTCGGGGCACCTCCTCGGCGGCGCGCTCGCCGCCGCGCTGCTCGGCCCCTGGCTCGGGGCCCTGTGCGTCACCGTCGTCATCGTCATCCAGGCGCTCCTGTTCGCCGACGGGGCCGTCACGGCGCTGGGCCTGAACGTCGTGAACATGGCGATCATCGCCGCGTTCGTCGGCTACGGCGTACTCGCCCTGGCGCTCAAGATCCTCCCGCGCACCCGCTGGGGCCTCGGAGTCGGCGTCTTCGCGGCCGCGGTCATCAGCGTCGTGGCCGCCTCGGCCGGGTTCGTGCTCCAGTTCTGGCTCGGCGGCGAAGACGTCGGGCAGTCCTTCGGGGCCATGGCCGCCGCGATCCTCGGCACGCACGTGCTCGTCGGGATCGGCGAAGGCGTCATCACCGCCGGGGCCGTGACCGCCGTGGCCGTCGCGCGTCCCGACCTCGTCCACGCCCTCCGCGGCACCCGGCTCGCCCAGAGCGCCGCTCGCACGGTGAAGGAATCAGCATGACAGACAGCACCGTGGACGACGCCACCGCGAAAGGACGGCGCATGAAGACCAAGCCGTTCGTCATCGCCGGGGTCGTCGTCACGCTCGTCCTGGCCGGGTTCGTGTCCCTGTTCGCCTCCGCCGCGCCCGACGGGCTCGAATCGGTGCTGCTCACCGGCTGCGATACCAGCGACGGCGAGATCACCGGCGGCACCTGCGTGCTTCAGGCCGCCGGAGACCACGAGATCGGCGGCGTCTTCGCCGACTACGGGATGTCGTTTCTGGACAATGAAATCCTCGGCGCCTCGCTCGCCGGGATCCTCGGCGTGCTGCTCACCCTCGCGATCGCCACCGGCTTCTTCCGGCTCCTCGCCCGCGGCAAGACGACCGCCGACGTGCCGCAGACCGACGTGGACGCGTGAACCCGGTCGACGGGCTCCACCGGCCCGGGGACTCACCGCTCCACCGGCTGCGCCCGCAGGTGAAGATCGTCGCGCTCGTCGCCTTCACCTGCGCCATCGCCGCCACCCCGCGCGAGGCCGTGTGGGCCTTCGGGGCCTACGCGCTGCTCATCGCCGCGCTGTTCTCGCTCGCCCGCGTCCCCGCGACCTGGGTGCTCACGCGCAGCCTCGTCGAATCGCCGTTCCTGGTGCTGGCCTTGGCGTTCCCGTTCATGGTCGAAGGCCCGGCCGTCCACATCGGCATCCTCACCGTCTCCGAACCGGGCCTGTGGGCCGGATGGAACCTCCTCGCCAAAGCCACGCTCGGCGTGTGGGCGGCCCTGCTGCTCTCGGCGACCACGCCCGTCGCCGGCGTCCTCGCCGGGCTCTCGCGGCTGCGCTGCCCCGAGATCCTGCTCCAGATCACCGCCTTCGCCATCCGCTACGCGCACCTCACCGTCGCCGAAGTGACCCAGATGCGCCTCGCGCGCCTCGCCCGCTGCGACGACCCGCGATTCCTGTGGCAGGCCAGCGCCCTCGCCCGCAGCCTCGGCGTCGTCTTCATCCGCTCCTTCGAACGCGGCGAACGCGTCTGGCAGTCCATGGCCGCCCGCGGCTACACCGGGCGGCTCCCGCTCGAAGTCGGACCCGCCGCCGCGAGCCCGCTCCAATGGTCCGCCGCGCTCGCCGTCCCCGCGCTCGCCGCCGGAATCGCCACGTGGACGGCGGTGTTCGCATGACGTCGGAGAGCACCGCGGCCTTGGACATCAAGGGCCTCGAGCACGTCTACCCCGACGGGCACCGCGCCCTCGACGGCGTGGACCTCGAAGTGCGCGAAGGCGAACGCGTCGCGATCCTCGGCCCCAACGGCGCGGGGAAGACCACCCTCATGCTCCACCTCGCCGGGCTCCTCACCGCCACCGAAGGCATCGTGTCGGTGGGCGGTGTCAAAGTGGAGAAGAAGACGCTCGCCGAAACCCGCCGCCGCGTCGGCATCGTCTTCCAAAGTCCCGACGACCAGCTGTTCATGCCCACCGTCGCCGACGACGTGGGCTTCGGGCCCGCCAACCTCGGCCTGCGCGGACCCGAACTCGGCGAACGCGTCGCGGCCGCGCTCGCCGACGTCGGCCTCGCCGACATCGCCGACCGGCCCCCGCACCACCTCTCGGTCGGCCAGCAGCGCCGCGCCGCGCTCGCGGGCGTGCTCGCCATGCGACCCGACATCGTCGTCTGCGACGAACCGAGCGCAAACCTCGACCCGGCCAGCCGCCGCGACCTCGCGCGGATCCTGCTCGCCACCGCACCCACGCTCATACTCGTCACCCACGACCTGCCGTACGCGCTACAGCTGTGCGAACGGGCCGTGATTCTCGACGGCGGCCGCGTCGTCGCCGACGGCCCAACGCCCGAGATCCTCGCCGACGCCCCGCTCCTGGAACGGCACCGGCTCGAACTGCCCTTCGGCTTCTCCCTGGAGACGGCGCTGGCGGCGATGCGGGCGTAGCTCCCGGCCCCGGGGGCCGATCGCTCCCCGATCCGCCGGTCAGGCCCCGCCC
>DATABR010000319.1:0-18369 GCA_036259435.1 Glycomyces sp. | reverse complement strand
ATACTGGGGAAATGACGAACCTATCGCCGCGAGGCACCGCCGAGTCCGGCAGCGAAGCGCGGGCCGAGGGGGCCGCGCGAGCGAACGGCCCCGCCCGAGCGCAGGACCGGTCGCCTGCGCGCGCCAACGGCGCCGCCGCTGCACCCGCCGAGGCGCCCGCAGCCGCGCGCCGCCCATGGGGCGCGGCCGAGGCGGCCGAGCTGGCGGCGGACGAGCTCGCCGTGGACCTCATCAGCCTGGGCAAGCAGATCCGGCACCTGCGCAAGCAGCGGGAGCTGAGCCTCGACGACCTCGGCGCGGCCGTGGGGGCGGCTGCCTCGCAGCTGTCGCTCATCGAGAACGGCAAGAAGGAGCCGAAGCTGTCGATGCTGCGGGCCCTGGCCCGCGCGCTCGGCGTGTCCTCGGACGAGTTGCTCGGAGCCGCCCCGCCGAACCGTCGTGTGGCCTTGGAGATCGAGCTCGAACGCGCGCAGCGCAGCGCCCAGTACCGGGCGCTCGGACTGCCGAGCGTGAAGCCGTCCGGGCGCACTCCCACCGAGATCCTCGAGGCGCTCGTGGGCCTGCACCGGGAGGTGGACCGGCAGGTGAACATGCACGCGGCCACCCCTGAGGAAGCGCGGCGCGCGAACACCGAGCTGCGTCGGCGCATGCGCGACAAGGACAACCACTTCGGCGACATCGAGGCCGAGGCCCGCGCGCTGCTGAGCCGCGTGGGCTACTCGGGCGGGCCCCTGTCGCAGCATCAGATCGCCGACCTCGCCGCGCACCTGCGGTTCTCGCTGCACCACGTTGACGACCTGCCGCATTCGACGCGTTCGGTGACCGACCTCAAGCACCGCCGGATCTATCTGACGCAGGTGGGCACCGGCTCGCACGACCCGCGGACGGTGCTGCTCCAGGCGCTCGCGAGCTTCGTGCTGCAGCACGAGGTGCCTCGCACGTATCTGGAGTTCCTCGGCCAGCGCGTGGCGACGAACTACCTTGCGGCGGCGCTGCTCATCCCCGAGTCGAGCGCAGTGGCGTACCTGAAGGACGCCATGTCGGGCAAGGAGATCGCGGTGGAGGACCTGCGGGACAACTTCGCGGTCTCCTATGAGGCCGCGGCGCACCGGTTCACGAACCTGGCGACGCACCACCTTGGGATCAGGACGCATTTCCAGAAGGTCCACAAGTCCGGGATCATCTTCAAGGCGTATGAGAACGACGACGTGGCCTTCCCGGCCGACCCGACCGGCGCGATCGAAGGACAGCCGGTCTGCCGGTACTGGACGAGCCGGCAGGTCTTCGACGTGCCGGACAAGTTCAACGCGTTCAACCAGTACACGGACACCGCGACGGGCACGTACTGGTGCACGGCGCGGACCGAGCGGAGCGCGGACGGGCTGTTCTCGCTGAGCATCGGGGTGCCGTACGAGTCGGCGAAGTGGTTCCGGGGCAAGGAGACGAAGGCGAGATCGGTGTCGCGGTGCCCGGACCCGGACTGCTGCCGCAACCCGCCGAGAGAGCTCACCGAGTCGTGGGCGGGGCGGGCGTGGCCGACTGCGAGGGCCGCGAGCTCCCAACTGGCCGCGATGCCCCTGGGCTCCTTTCCGGGCGTGGACGAGACCGAGGTCTACCAATTCCTGGAACGCCATTCGAACCGTTAGGCCTCGCGTTGTCACTCCCCCGAGCACATCGTCGGTCGTCATGCGGTGCATGGTGCACGAGCTTCACTGACATCTTGTGTCAGCGAAGTTCCATGGCATCGGTCACAGCTCGGAGCGGCTATCCCCGAGGTCGGGCGTGTCGGTTCGCGAGGCCCTTCGGTGCAACGGTGGCCCGGGGGTATGACAATTGCGCCCGGCCGAAGTTCCCGAAGGGATCTTCGGCCGGACGCACTGTGATGGTTGCTGGTACTTACTGCTGCTTGATGCGGACCATGTTGCCCGCCGGGTCGCGGAAGGCGCAGTCGCGGATGCCGTACGGCTGGTCGGTCGGCTCCTGCACGACCTCGGCGGTCTCCTGGAGCTTCGCGAACACGTCGTCGAGGTCCGCCGTCGAGAGGTTGATCGACGCGTAGGTGCCCTTCGCCATCATCTCGGCGATCACGGCCCGCTCCTCGTCGGTGATGCCCGGGTCGGCTGCCGGCGGGTGCAGGACGATGGAGACGTCGGGCTGCCCGACCGGGCCCACGGTAATCCACCGCATCCCCTCGTAGCCGACGTCACCCCGGACCTCGAAGCCGAGCGTGTCGCGGTAGAACTCGAGCGCGGCTTCGGGATCGTTCTGCGGCAGGTACGCCTGGTAGATGTTGATGTCCATACAGGCAACCCTATTTCTTGCCCGTGGCCTGCGCTTCTCGATTCCTGATCGGTCGGCTGATCTGCTTCGCCACGCATGAGGGAATACCCTCCGTCGCGTCCGCGGCCTTCTCCTTGTAGACGCTCGGCGGCATGCCCTCCAGCTCGGTGAAGCGGGTGCTGAACGTACCGAGCGAGGAGCAGCCGACCGTGAAGCACACTTCGGTGACGCTGAGCTCGCCCATGCGCAGCAGCGACATCGCGCGTTCGATGCGCCGGGTCATCAGGTACGAGTACGGCGATTCGCCGTAAGCGGCCTTGAACTCGCGGCTCAGGTGCCCGGCCGACATGTGCACGCCCTTGGCGAGGGCCTCGACGTCGAGCGGTTCGATGTACTCGCGGTCGATCCGGTCGCGGACGCGGCGCAGCAGCGCCAGGTCGCGCAGGCGCTGCTCGGGAGTGGGTCGGCTGGTCACGAGCATCATCTTGCCATCAGGAGCCGACACCCGCAAAGCAAGCGGCACGCCCGCGACGCATCGCGGGCGTGCCGTCAGGTCGATCGCATTGCGGTCAGGCGCCGATGTAGGCCGCAAGGTGCTCGCCGGTGACGGTCGAGCCGTCGGCGACGAGGTCGGCGGGCGTGCCCTCGAAGACGATGGTGCCGCCGTCGTGGCCCGCGCCGGGGCCGAGGTCGATGATCCAGTCCGCGTGGGCCATGACCGCCTGGTGGTGCTCGATGACGATCACGGTCTTGCCGGAGTCCACGAGACGGTCGAGCAGGCCGAGCAGGTTCTCGACGTCGGCGAGGTGGAGGCCCGTGGTCGGCTCGTCGAGGACGAGCACGCCGCCCTTCTCCCCCATGTGCGTGGCGAGCTTGAGGCGCTGGCGCTCGCCGCCCGAGAGCGTCGTGAGCGGCTGGCCGAGGGTCAGGTAGCCGAGGCCGACGTCGGCGAGCCGGTCGAGGATCTTGTGCGCGGCGGGCGTGCGGGCCTCGCCCTCGCCGAAGAACTGCTCGGCCTCGGCCACCGACATCGCGAGCACTTCGCTGATGTCCTTGCCGCCGAGGTGGTATTCGAGCACTGCGGCCTGGAACCGCTTCCCGTCACATTCCTCGCATGTGGACTCAACAGTGTCCATGATGCCCAGGTCGGTATAGATGACGCCCGCGCCCTTGCACGTCGGACAAGCGCCTTCAGAGTTGGCGCTGAACAGGGCCGGCTTCACGCCGTTGGTCTTCGCGAAGGCCTTCCGAATGGGGTCGAGCAGGCCGGTGTACGTCGCCGGGTTGCTGCGCCGGGAGCCGCGGATCGCGCCCTGGTCGATCGTCACCACGCCCTCCCGTTCGGACACCGACCCGTGGATCAGCGAGCTCTTGCCCGAACCGGCCACGCCGGTGACGACGGTGAGCACCCCGAGCGGGAGGTCGACGTCGACCTCCTTGAGGTTGTGCGTCGATGCGCCGCGGATCGCCAGCGTCTCGGCAAAGACGCGCACCTTGTCCTTGAGGGCCGCGCGGTCGTCGAGGTGGCGGCCGGTCACGGTGTCGCTCTTGCGGAGCCCTTCCACGGTGCCCTCGTAGCAGACGGTGCCACCGCCGGTGCCCGCACCGGGGCCGAGGTCGACCACGTGGTCGGCGATCGCGATCGCCTCGGGCTTGTGCTCGACGACCAGCACGGTGTTGCCCTTGTCGCGCAGCTGGATCAAAAGGTCGTTCATCCGCTCGATGTCGTGCGGGTGAAGGCCGATGGTGGGCTCGTCGAAGACGTAGGTGACATCGGTGAGCGAGGAGCCGAGATGGCGGATCATCTTGGTGCGCTGCGATTCACCGCCTGAGAGCGTGCCGGTGGGCCGTTCGAGCGAGAGGTACCCGAGGCCGATCGCCGTGAACGAGTCGAGCAGATGCTGAAGGCCGACGAGCAGCGGGGCCACCGACGGCTCGTCGAGTTCGCTGACCCATTCGCGCAGGTCGCTGATCTGCATCGCGCACAGGTCGGCGATGTTCTTGCCCTGGATCTTCGAGGAGCGCGCCTCGGGTGCGAGCCGCGTGCCCTCGCAGTCGGGGCAGGCCTGGAAGACCACCGCCCGCTCCACGAACGCGCGGACGTGCGGCTGGAGGGCATCGATGTCCTTGGAGAGCATCGACTTCTGGATCTTGGGGATCAGGCCTTCGTAGGTGAGGTTGATGCCCTCGACTTTGATCTTGGTGGGCTCCTTGTAGAGCAGGTCGTGCAGCTGCTTCTTGGTGAACGTCCCGATCGGCTTGTCCATGGGCAGCCCCGCGCCGGCGAAGACGCGGCCGTACCAGCCGTCCATGCTGTAGCCGGGGATCTTGAGCGCGCCTGCGCTCAGCGACACGGTGTCGTCGTAGAGCGCGGCCAGGTCGAAGTCGCTGACCTTGCCCATACCCTCGCAGCGCGGGCACATGCCGCCGAGGAGGTTGTAGGTGGCCTTCTTGGCGATGGTCTTGTCGCCGCGCTCGACGGTGATCGCGCCGCTGCCCCTCACCGAGGGGACGTTGAACGAGTACGCGTTGGGCGAGCCGATGTGGGGATCACCGAGCCTGCTGAAGAGGATGCGCAGCATGGCGTTGGCGTCGGTGGCGGTGCCGACCGTGGAGCGCGGGTTGGCGCCCATCCGCTCCTGATTGACGATGATCGCGGTCGTCAGCCCTTCGAGGCGGTCGACCTCGGGGCGGCCCATGGACGGCATGAAGCCCTGCACGAACGTCGAGTAGGTCTCGTTGATGAGCCGCTGCGACTCGGCGGCGATCGTGTGGAACACCAGCGAGCTCTTACCGGAGCCGGAGACACCGGTGAACACCGTCAGGCGGCGCTTCGGCAGTTCGACGCTGACGTCCTTGAGATTGTTCTCGCGGGCGCCGTGCACGCGGATCATGTCGTGGCTGTCGGCGTCGTGCACCGGGGGATTCCTCACGGCTTTGCTCATGAAGGCAACTGTAGAGCTCGGCGCCGACAGGCGCTTCTCGATTCCTGACCGATCGGCGGCGACGCTAGTCGACGGCGAGCTTCGCCAGGCGCTCTTCGGTGGGCCACTTGACCTCGGAGACCCAACCGGCCTGCTCCATGAGCCGGATGACGCGCGCCGAGGTGTCGATCTGACCGCGCTTGACGCCGTGGCGGGCGCAGGTCTGGTCGGCGTGATGGGAGTTGTGCCAGGACTCGCCGCCCGAGAGCAGCGCCAGAGGCCAGAAGTTCGCGGCCTTGTCACGGCTCTTGAAGGGCCGCTCGCCGATCATGTGGCAGACCGAGTTCGTCGACCACGTGGCGTGGTGCAGCGCCGAGATGCGGACCAGGCCCGCCCAGAAGAACGCGGTCAGCGCGCCCATCCACGACATGGTGATGAGGCCGCCGAGGACGGCCGGGAGCATGAACGTCGCCACCGTCCACACCCAGAACAACTGGTCGATCTTGACCAGGTCGCGGTCCTTGATCAGGTCGGGAGCGAACCGCTCCTCGTTGGTGGTGTTGCGCGATTCGAACATCCAGCCCATGTGCGCGTGCCAGAAGCCCTTCGTGAGGGCCCAGGCGGAGGTGCCGTACCGCCACGGCGAATGCGGGTCCCCCTCCTTGTCGGAGAAGGCGTGGTGGCGACGGTGGTCGGCCACCCAGGTGATGACCGGGCCCTGCACCGACATGCTGCCGAGGATCGCCAGCGCGATCTTCACGGGCCGGTTCGGTTTGAACGAACCGTGGGTGAACAGGCGGTGGTAACCGACGGTGACCCCGTGGAGAGTCAACAGGTAGAACCCGACGCTGATGGCGATGTCGGTCCAGCTGAGCAGACCCGTGGTCCAGGCGAAGGGGACGGCCGCCGCGAGGGCGGCCATGGGGATGAGAAGGAAGAGGTACACGAGGGACTGGCGTCCGGCGTCCCGCTTCTCACCGAGCACGGGCCGGGGCCCGGTCGTGGCTGCCGGGGTGGGGCCGGTCTGGGTCAGTGTCGCCATCGCAGTGCCTCGCTTCCGATTCGTTCGACGTCTCTATCGTCGTCGCGCGGGCGCGGGATCGCAGTGGGGCGGATCAGTGCATTCGGGACGGCTACCACCCTGCGTCACAGGGGGTGTAGGTCTACCCGGTGGCTCGGGTGTTCGGCGAGGTCAGAGGTCCGGTGGTGCCGAACGGGAGGTCGGGCGCGAAGGGGTCGTCCCGGTCAGTTGCCTTCGAGGTAGGCGAGGACGGCGAGGACGCGCCGGTTGTCGTCCTCGGACTGGCCGAGGCCGAGCTTGCGGAAGACGTTCGCGGAGTGCTTGCCGACGGCCTTCTCGGTGATGAAGAGGCTGGCGGCGATGGCGGCGTTGGTGCGGCCTTCGGCCATGAGGCCGAGGACTTCGCGTTCGCGCGGGGTGAGGGCGTCGAGCCGGTTCTGCTGCCTGCCGAGCAGGCGCGCGACCACTTCGGGGTCCATGGCGGTGCCCCCGGCGGCGACGCGGCGGAGGGCTTCGATGAACTCGGTGACGTTGGAGACGCGGTCTTTGAGGAGGTAGCCGACGCCGCCGCGGCGGTCGCCGAGGAGTTCGCGGGCGTAGAGCTGCTCGACGTACTGGGAGAGGACGAGGATGGGGAGGGCGGGGATGTGGCGGCGGGCCTCGATGGCGGCCCTCAAGCCTTCGTCCTTGAACGTCGGGGGGAGGCGGATGTCGACCACGGCGATGTCGGGGCGGTGCTTGAGCAGCGCATTCGTCAGCGCGGGCCCGTTGTCGACGGCTTCGACCACGTGGAAGTCGTGGGCCTCGAGCATGCGGGTGAGGCCGTCACGCAGGAGCAGGTGGTCTTCGGCGAGGACGACGTCCATCATGCACCTCATTGTCGCTCAGGGGGTCGGTCGTTCAGGAGTCAGGTCGGTCGGAAGGGCGGTCGTGCGGCGACCGGTCGTTCAGGAATCTAGTCGGGGGCCGGCGGCGTGTGACATGGCACGGTGACATACCACTGCGCGCGTTCGATTAGACCGTTCAGCCCGGTGCGGCTCGGGACGCCTGATCGGCGGCGTCGCGTTCGCCGACGGGGGCGGGGATCGTCATCGTGACGACGGTGGGTCCGCCTTCGGGGCTCGCGAGCCCGAGGGTGCCGTCGAAGGCGGCGAGGCGGCGGCTGACGCCGTCGAGGCCGCCGCCCAGGGCGATGGTCGCGCCGCCGATGCCGTCGTCGCGGACCTCGATGACCACGTGCCCGTCGGTGCGGCCGACGACGACCTGCACCTGCGAGGCCTGGGCGTGCTTGGTGATGTTGGTGAGCACTTCGTTCGTGGCGAAGTACGCGGCGGCCTCGAGCGGCGCCGGCAGCTTGTCGCCGAGCCGGTCGACGACCGAGACCGGCAGGGGATGGTCGAGGGCCATCGCCTGAAGCGCGCCGGTGAACCCGCGGTCGGCCAGCACCGGCGGGTGGATGCCGCGCACGAGCTGGCGGATCTCCTCCAGCGCGTCGGAGCAGGCCTGGCGGGCCTCGCCGACGAGCGCGGCGGCCTGGTCGGGCCGGTCGTGCTGGAGCAGTTCCTCGGCCATGCCGAGGGTGAGGCTGAGGGCGGCGATGCGGGCTTGCGCGCCGTCGTGCAGATCGCGTTCTATCCGCCGCAGCTCGGCGGCGGCGTGGTCGGCGGTCTGGTCGCGGGCCTGCCGCAGCTCGGTGACGCGGGCGGTGAGCAGCGCCTTCGCGGTGGGCCCGAGAAGGACTACGCCGAGGTGGGAGTACCAGCGCAGGAACAGCTCGCCCCAGCGCCACCACGCGGCGCCGCACGCGAGCGCGAGCGGCACGAGCATGAGCGTCTTCGCGGGCGTGTCGAAGTCGTAGAAGCCGAAGTCGTTGACGACCGGGATCGGCGCGGAGTGGAAGATCGTCACCAGCAGCAGCGGCTGCACGAGGTAGTAGACGGCGACGCCGAAGACCCCGAGGTAGAGCAGGTTGACGAGGAACCCGAGTGTCGCGTCGATGGCGAGCCAGGCGAAGTCCCGCCAGGTGGCGGCCTCGCGGATGAGCCACAGGGCCTGCTGGTCGACGCGGGTCTTGGGGCGCGGCCGGTACGGGACGGGGAGGTGGACGCCGAGTTGTTCTCCTATGATGCGCCGCTGCGAGTTGGCCCAGACGCGGATGGCGAGGAGGAGGGCCACGGCGACGGGGATGCCGACCACGAAGACGACGAGCGCGCCGGTGATGACGGCCGAGACCAGTAGGGCCCCGGCGACGAGTGTGAGGCTGAATCGCAGGACCGACCAGCCCGGAAGAGCCAGTCGCCGCGTGATCGGATTGGCCGGCATCGACATGATGCGGCAAGCGTACCTGCCGCTTCGACGCGGCATATGTCACTGCCTGCGGTGCCACCGAGCCTGGTGCGCCGCTCGCTAGGCTGGGGCCTGCTTTCCGGTTATCGCTGAGGGGGATCGCCATGGGCGAGGGAACGTGGGCGCTGGTCACGGGCGCTTCGGCGGGCATGGGCCGAGCCTTCGCTCGGCAGCTCGCCGCACGCGGACACCATGTGGTCCTGGTGGCACGGTCGGAGGCGAAGCTCGCGGCGCTGGCGGACGAGCTGCACGAGCGCCACGGCGTGGACACGATGGTCGTGGTGCAGGACCTGGCGGCTCCGGGTGCGGCCTCGCTGGTGGCCGATGTGGTGGCGACGGCCGGGATCACGGTCGAGGTGCTGGTGAACAACGCGGGGATCGGCACGTTCGGTCGGGACGCGGAGATCGACGCCGACTACAACCGGAATGTGGCGATGGTGAACGTCGTGGCGGTCGCCGATCTGGTGCAGCGCTTCCTGCCCGGAATGGTCGCGCGCGGTTCGGGAGCGGTGGTGAACGTGGCGTCGATGGCCGGGTTCCAGCCGCAGCCGTACATGGCGCTGTACGCGGGCACGAAGGCGTTCATAGTGAACTACAGCCTCGGCCTGTGGGTCGAGACGAAGGACACGGGTGTGCGGGTGCTCGCGGTGTGCCCGGGCCCGGTGGACACCGACTTCCCGATCGCCAACGACATCAAGTACGACGAGCGCCGCCTCGGCTGGCTCCTGGCCGATCCGGAGAAGGTCGTGCGGCAGTCGTTGAAGGCGCTCGATCGCGACAAGGGCTATGTGGTGCCGGACTGGCGGAACTGGCCCGAGGCGCACCTGCTCCCCCGTCGGCCCCGGCGGCTCATGACCCGGCTCGTCGGCCTCGTACTGCGGCGTTTCGCCGACTACCAGCGCCGCTAGGGCGTGTGCCGGTGCCCGGTCGATGGTCGCGGCAACGGCGAACCAGGACTGGACGTTCGTGGCGGGCGAGCGATAATTGAGGAGTCCCACAGGCGGTCGCATCATGGTCTACCAGGTTCTTGCCGATGTCGTGATGGCCTTCCACCTGCTGTTCCTGCTGGCCGTCGTGTTCGGCGGATTCGTGGCGTGGCGGTGGCCGAAGGCCTGGTTCGGCCATGCGCTCCTCGCCTTCTACGGCCTCGTGGTCGTCGCGTTCGGCCTCATCTGCCCGCTCACGCCCCTGGAAGACGATCTGCGTCGACGCGCGGGCCAGCAGGGACTGGAGCCGACCGGGTTCATCGACACGTATCTCGAGGGCGTCGTCTATCCGGCCGATCAGATCATCCTGGCCCGGTGGATCGCGTTTTCTCTCATCGCCGTGTCCTGGGCGGGCCTCGCCGTCATCCTGCGGCGGCGCAGGCGTCGGCGCGCACACCGCTCGGCGGGTCGGCGCACTCACCGCCGCATGGCGAGCGGCGGCGCTCCCGAACTCCGGGCACGTCCCGGCGCTCAGAACGGGTAGCGCGCCAGGACGCTGCGGGCCTCGTCGAGCACCTGCGGCGCTTCGAGGGCGAGCAGGCCGGGGTCGGGCCGGTCGGCGAGCGCGTCGCCGGTGCGCCCGGCCCACAGGGCCCGGTGGCGCCGCCGCCACGGCGGCGGTCCCCACAGCGTCGGCGGCATCGGCCCGAACAGGACCACCGAGGGCGTGCCGAAGGCGGTCGCGAGGTGGGCGACGCCGGTGTCCCCGCAGAGGACGAGCCGCGCGGAGGCGATGACGGCCGCGAGTTCCTCGAGGTCGGTGTGCCCGGCCAGGACCCGCCACGGCGCGATGCCGCCCGCGGCGGCCACGGAACGGGCGAGGCCGATCTCGTCGGTGCTTCCGGTGATCGCGATCTCGTGCCCGTCCTCCTGCAGTTTGCTTGCGATCCAGGCGAAGCGGTCGGCGGGCCAGCGGCGGGCGGCGGCCGCCGCTCCCGGGTGGACCACGACGGTGCCGACGTGCTGAGTCGGCCGCGGCGGCGGCGCGAGCAACAGGTCGCTGGGGTCGGCGGTGATCCCGCACCGGTCGAGCAGGCGGCACCAGCGGTCGATCTCGTGGAGTTCGGGCCGCCACCGCGGCCCGGGCACGCCGGGCAGCTCGGGGTGGCAGTGGGCGATGAGCTCGGGCGCTCCGGTGCCGAGCAGGTCGCGGGCGCTCTCGGGCCCGGCGCCGTGGAGGTTCACGGCGAGTTCGGGCGCGGCGGCGTGCCAGTGGAGGTCGCCGAGGCCAAAGGTCGGATGGAGCCGGTCGACAGCCTCGACGAGGTCGGCGAGGGGCCGCAGGTGCTCGGGCGCGGCGAGCACGATCTTCTTGTGCGGGAGGGCCTTTCGGAGGGCGCGGAGTGCGGGGACGGCGGTGAGGAGGTCGCCGACGCCGAGCGCGCGCAGTACGAGGACGGTGCCGCCGATCGTGGGGTCGGCAGGTGCGAGGGGAGCGCCGCGTCTGTATGGCTCGTCGGGTTCGGAGCTCACGGCCATGAGGTCTCCTCTGAGCAGCAGACGACCAGTTCGCGCACTTCGCAGCCGGGCGGTTGCGCGAGCGCGAAGAGCACGGCGTTCGCGACGTCGCGCGGGTCGTTGAGTTTGGCGGTCGGGCCGGGCTTGTACTGGTCGGGGCGGCCGTCGAAGAAGGCGGTGCGCATGCCGCCGGGGACGAGCAGGGTGACGCGGATGCGCCCGGCGGTCTCGGCGGCGAGCGCGCGGGTGAAGCCGACGACGCCGAATTTGGAGGCGCAGTAGGCGGTCGCGTCCGAGACGGCTTTGAGTCCGAGCGTGGACGCGCAGGTGATCACGGCACCCTGGGTTTCGGTGAGGTGCGGGAGGGCGGCGCGCACGACGGCGGCGGTGCCGATGAGGTTGACCTTGACGACCTGCTCCCACGCGTCGGCGTCCACGTCGGCCAGCGGCCCGCACGCGTCGGTCCCGGCCGCGCAGAACACGGCGTCGAGGCCGCCCGCCTGCACGGCGAGATCCTCCACGGCTTGCGCCGCGGCCTTCGAGTCGGCGAGGTCGGCGCGGCGGTAGGGCCAGTCCGATTCGGGCACCTCGCGGTCGATCACGAGCGGCGTGCCACCGGCTTTGGCGACGGCTTCGGCGGTCGCGGCACCGAGTCCCGAGGCGCCGCCGGTGATGAGCACGTTCCCTGGCTGCTGCATGGTGATCCCTTCATCCCTCTTGTCGAATCTGGAGCGTCAAATGCGGGCGTTCATGGCTGAGATGAGGCCGGTCGTGGAGTACCCCTCCACGGTGGGGACGGTGACGATCTCGCCGCCGTGGCGGCGCACCGTGTGCGCCTCGGGCAGGGGCAGCCCGTCGTAGTCGGCGCCCTTGACCCACAGGTCGGGCCGGAGCCGGTCGAGCACCCGGTCGGGCGTGGGCTCGTCGAAGACGATGACGGCGTCGACGGCGACGAGGGCACTGAGGAGTCGCGAGCGGTCGTCCTCGGGCAGGATCGGTCGGCCCGGGCCCTTGAGCTCCTTGATGGACCGGTCGGAGTTGAGGCAGACGACGAGCGCGTCGCCCATGGCGCGGGCGCGGCGCAGGAGGCTCACGTGCCCCGGATGGAGCAGGTCGAAGCAGCCGCCGGTGGCGACGAGCGTGCCGCCCTCGCGGCGGATCCGCTCGGCGAGCGCGAACGCGTCGGCCGGACCCTTCGGCTCGGTCGGGCCGCTGGCGCGCTCCCCCACGGCCCCGGCGCCGCCGGAGGCGACGAACGCGGAGGCGGCGGTGACGGCCGCGCCGACCGCTTCAGTGGCGTCGAGGCCGCGCAGGAGCGCGACCGCGGCGGCGGCGCTGAAGCGGTCGCCCGCGCCGCACGTATCGGTCCCGTGCCCGTTCGGGCAGGGCGCGGAGGGGCTGACGCGTTCGACCCGGCCGGCCGTCGCGACGGTGGCGCCGCGTTCGCCTTCGGTGACGGCGACCGCCTCGCTCGCGAAGGCGGCGCGCAGCGCGGCCGCGAGTTCGCCGGTGTCGCACTTGTCGGGCGCGAGGCGGCGGGCCTCGGCGAGGTTCGGGGTCACCAGGGCGGTGCCGCGCACCGGCGGCGGGCCCTTCGGGTGCGGGTCCCACACGATCGGGATGTCAAGGGCCCGCTGGGTGAGCAGGCGGCGCAGTCCGGGATGAGCGGCGAGCCCGCGCCCGTAGTCGGCCACGAGCACCGCGTCGGCGCACTGCACTGCCGTGAACGCCTCGGGATCGAGGCCGCCGTCGGGGGCGCGCCCGTCACCGTGGTCGATGCGGGTCACGAGCTGGCCCCCGGCGCGGATGCGGATCTTGCGGACCGTGGAGCCGCACAAGGGCACCGCCGCGAGGTCCACGTGCGGCGCGAGGAGTTCACGCAGTTGCCGTCCGGCCGGGTCGTCGCCGATCGCGGTCACCAGGTCGACGTACGGCGTGTCGGTGGCGGCGAGGATCGCGGCGAGCCCGGCGCCGCCGGGGCGGCGGACCTCGCTGTCGGCGTCGACGACCGGCACGGGCGCTTCGGGGCACAGCCGTTCGGAGCGGCCGTGCAGGTCGATGTCGAGGAACGCGTCGCCGACGACGGCGAGTCGCTTGGGTCCGCTCATCTTGTGGCCGTTCAGCATCGTTGCCCCCCGATCACGGCGTCGAAGGCCTCGCAGAGAGCGTGGATGATCGCCAGGTGCGCCTCCTGAACGGTGGCGGTGGTGCCGGCCTCCACGCCGATCGCGTCGTCGGCGAGGATCGCGAGCGGGTTCGGGGCCGGGCCGGTCAGACCCCACACCGTCAGCCCCTCCTGCAGTGCGGCTTTCGCGGCGTTGATGACGTTGTGGCTGGTGCCGCTGGTGGACAAGGCCATGAGGATGTCGCCGGGGCGGCCGTGGGCCCGCACTTGGCGGGCGAAGTACTCGTGCTCGCCGTAGTCGTTGAGGATCGCGGTGGCAGCGGAGGTGTCGGCGTGCAGCGCGATCGCCGAGAACGGCGGACGGTCGCCTCTGAAACGCCCCACCAGTTCTCCGGTCAGATGCTGCGCCTCCGCCGCGGAACCGCCGTTGCCGCAGGCGAGGAGCCGGCCTCCGCCTTGCAGCACTTCCGCGAGATGGGCGCCCCAGCGGACGACGCGCGGAGCGTGCTCCTCCAGCCGCGTCATGGCCGTGCCGAGGTCGCGCCAATGGCTGGCGGCGGTTCGGGTTTGAACTGTGCGGTCGACAGTCATGCCGTTGCCTTCCTTTCCGTTGCGTCAGATCTCGGCGGGGGCGGCCATGAGCGATTCGGCGGCGGCCAGGACCGCCGCCGGGGATACCGACTCAAGGCACGGATGGCGGGTGACGGGGCAGTGCCGGGCGCGCGTGCCGCGGCAGGCGGCGTGCTGATCGCCCAAGAGCACGTGAGGGACGCGGTAGGGCCGCCATTTGACGGCCGGGACGACGGGCGCGAAGAGGCTCACCACGGGGGTGGCGACCGCCGCGGCCAGGTGGGCGGCGGCGGTGTTGGGGGCGATGAGGGTTTCGGCGCGGTCGATGACCGCCGCGAGTTCGCCCAGCGAAGTGCGGCCGCCGAGGTCGATCGCGCGGTTGTGCGCGACCCGCACGGCGAGGGGCCGCTCATCGGGCGAGCCCGTGACGACCACGTCGTGCCCCGCGGCGGCGAGCGCGTCCACGACCGCGGCGAGGCGCGGCGGCGACATGCGCCGGGCCGGGGCCGAAGCGCCGGGGTGGACGACGGTGTAGCGGCTCGGAAGCCCGAAGTGGTCGATGTCGGGCAGGGGTCGCTTGAGCGCGAGGCGGCCGTCGTCCCCGGCGGGGAGCGCGAAGCCGGCCGCTTCGGTGAGGCTCAAGGCCCGTTCGGGTTCGGGCAGGGACTCAGGGGAGCGATGGCGCAGATCGAGCAGCGAGCCGGGATAGTCGGTGCTGATCGCGCCGATCCACGGGACGTGCGCGAGGCGCAGCAGGAGCGCGGTCGGCAGCGGCGACTGGTGGAACGAGGTGAGGATCAGCGCGGCATCGAAACCACCGGCGGCGATACGGGCGCGAATCCCCTCGAAGTCGTCGGGGTCCAACGGCTGCGGTTCGGGATCGATCCAAGGCGCGCACCAGGTGATGACCTCGTCGACGCCGGGCAGCAGCGCGGCGGCGGCCGCGCCGCGCGGCCCTGCCAGCACGGTGACCGCGTCCGATCCGGCCGCGACGGCGCGCAGGCTCGGCCCGGCGAGCACCACGTCGCCGAGGTTGTCCAGGCGCACCACCAAGGTCCTCATGCGATGTCCCCCAGTGCCAGGTTGACGGCCTCGCCGAGGTCGCGGGCGACCGCCGCCTCCCTGCGGGCCATCGCGACCTCCTCGGGCCGGGTGCGCTTGGTGGGCACCAGGATCGCGCGGGCGCCGGCGTTGAGCCCCGCCTCCACGTCGGCCCCGGTGTCGCCGATCATGACGGTGCGCCCCGGCTTTGCCCCGAGTTCCTCGGCGGCCTCGGCGACCAGCCGCGGCGATGGTTTGCGGCAGTCGCAGCCGTCCGATTCGCCGTGCGGGCAGACCTTCCAGGACTCGAACGGGCCGAGCAGCTCGTCCACGCGCCGGTTCACGGCTTCCAGCTCGGACGCCTCGATGAGGCCGCGGGCGATGCCGGACTGGTTCGAGACGATGCCGACCGGCACCGCCGCGGCCCGCAGCCGCTGCAGCGCCAGCCCCGCACCCGGCATGGGCTCGACCTTCCCGGGGTCGTTGAGGTAGGGCACGTCGGCGATGAGCGTGTCGTCGCGGTCGAACAAGATCGCGTCGGGGCGGTGCTGGGCGCGGTGGCGCAAGGTGCCCACGACGTTCCAGAACACGGCCGCGGGCGGGATGAGGACGCTGGAGACCGCCATGTCGGCCACCTCGACCGGATCGAGCGGCCCGGGCGCGATGCGGGAGGCGGCGAACCGTCCGGTGAGGACCGCCCATGCCCCGGCCGCGGGCGCGGCGTACCGGCGCCCCCGCGCCGCCCCGTACAGCGCGGCCGCGCCCAGGAGCGTGGTCGCCACATGGGTTCCGAAGCGGGAATGGCGCTCACCGCAGCGGTCGCGCCAGGTGACGCCGTGCTTGGCGCGCATGAGCGCGTTGTCGGCGTTGCCCGCCTGGTCGCGGACGCTCGAGAGGAACCGCGGCGGCCGGGCCGGATGCTGGGAGAAGCGCTGCCCGGCGTCGATCCGCCAGCCCGCGTCGACCACCCGCAGCGCCAGGTCCGAGTCCTCGCGGAAGGCCCGGGTGAAGCGCTCGTCGAAGCCGCCGACGGCGTGGAGCACGTCCCGGCGGTAGGCCATGTCGGCGGTGATCCAGCGGGCGTCGGCGAGCGAGGCCGTGCGCCGCTCGGCGTCGGTGGGGGCCCGGCCCTCGGGCGCGGGCACCTCGATCCGGCCCTCCGAGGCGCCGTCGTCGTCGGTCAGCCCCGACAGATCCCGGGCGAGGTCGGCATACCAGGTGGCACTGGGGATCACGTCGTCGTCGAGGAACGCGACCCATGTCGTGTCGGCGGCCCTCCAGCCGAGGTTGCGGGCGGCGGCCGGACCGCGCCCGTAGGAGCGCAGCGCGCCGGTGCCAAACGGCAGGACGGACAGGTCGAGGTGGTCGGGACGGGGTCGGTCGTCCACCACGACGAGCTTCGCCGGGCGCGGGCCCTCGGCCGCGGCCAGCGCGAGCAGCAGCGTGCGCAGGCTCGCGCGCGCGAGCGTGGGGACGACGACGGTGACGTCCTCGAGCGTCCGCGCCGGGTCGGGACCGGGCCGCTGCGCGTTCATCGCCGCCTCACCGTGAACGGGCCGACCGCGAGCAGGTCGATCGGCGAGGAGCCGAAGCACTCCAGGGCGTCCCGGGGCGAGTCGACCATGGGCCGCCCAGCGGTGTTGAAACTGGTGTTGACCACCGCGGGCAGCTCGGTGAGCCGCTCGAACTCCAGGAGCATCGCGCCCAGCAGTGGCTGCTCGGCGGGGTCGACGGTCTGGATGCGCGCGGTGTCGTCCACGTGGGTGACCGCGGGCAGGCGGCCCTGCCAGTCGGGGTGCACGTCATGGACGAACAGCATGTACGGGGAGGGGATCGGGCCGCGGCTGAAGACGGCGGCGGCCCGGTCGAGGAGGACCATCGGCGCGATCGGCCGGAAGCGTTCGCGGCCCTTGACGGCGTTGAGCCGGTCGAGGTTCGCGGCCCGGCCCGGGTGCGCCAGGAGTGAGCGCTGACCGAGCGCGCGGGGCCCGAATTCGCTGGGGCCCTGGAACCAGCCGATGATGGCGTCGTCGGCGAGTGCGGCGGCGACGCGGGTGGCGAGGTTGCCGGGGCGCTCATAGGGCAGGTCGGCGCGTTCGAGTTCGGCTTCGATCGCTTCGTCGCTCCAGCTGCTCCCGAGCGCGGCGCTCGCCATGGGTTCGGGGGCGTCGCCGAGCTCGGCGGCGACGTGGAGGGCCGCGCCGAGCGCGGTCCCGGCGTCCCCGGCGGCCGGTTGGACCCAGATGTTCTGGAAGGGTCCTTCGGCGTGAAGACGGGTGTTGGCGACGCAGTTGAGGGCCACGCCGCCGGCGAGGGCGAGGTTCGCGGCGCCGGTCTCGGCGTGGGTCCAGCGGGCGAGGTCGAGCAGGACGTCCTCGACGCGCCGCTGCACGCTGGCGGCCAGGTCGGCGTGCGCGGGCGTGGGCTCCTGCTCCGCCTCGCGGGGCGGCACGAGGCGGGCCCAGTCGATCGGTTCGGTGACGAACCCGCCGTCGTCGGTGGCGTGGACGGCTCTCTCGAGTTCGGGGAGGAACCGGGGGCTGCCGTAGGAGGCCAGGGCCATGACCTTGTACTCGTCGCTGGAGCGCTGGAACCCCAGATGGACGGTGACGTCCTCGTAGAGCAGGCCCAGCGAGTGCGGCAGGGCCTGAGAGGCGAGCTCGACGAGCTTGCTGCCGCTGTAATGACCGGCGAGGTGGGAGGTGCATTCGCCGCGGCCGTCGGCGACGATGACGGCGGTGTCGCCGAGCGGACCGGCCAGCGCGGCGGAGGCGGCGTGTGCGACGTGGTGGCGCACGAAGACGACCTTCGAGGCGTCGAGGCCGGGCAGGGCGGTCTGGAGGAACCAGGGGGCGCGGCGGGCGTAGGAGGTGCGCAGGTCCTCCCACTGGGGGTCCTGGCCGGGGCCGTCGGCGACGACGGCGTCGGGGTCGTAGGAGTAGGCGACGGCGTCGAGATCGGCCGCCTCGATGCCGGCGCGCGCGAGGCACCAGGCCATGGCCTGCTCGGGGAGTTCCCACGCGGAAAAGGGAACCGGGCGCTTGCCGTGCTTGCGGCGGCTGAAGCGCTCCTCTTCGGCGGCGGCGACGATGCGGCCGTCCACGACAAGTGCCGCGGCGGGATCGTGGAAGATGGCGTTGACGCCCAGTACTCGCACTTCGACCTCCGTTGGCTTCGGCATCGCGGTCGCGAAAAATCGTTCGCGGCAGGACCGGTCAACTACCCGCCACATTCGGCGGTAAACGCGCCGCAGGTGAAGCGGTATAGTGTTCGCGCAGGTGTGGGGCCCGGAAGATGGGGTACTCCGGCGCGATGTCTGATTCGCGGACGACCGTGGTGATCGCGACGCGGAATCGCGGCGCCGAACTCGAAAAGACCATTGTGGATCTGTGCGGGCTGGATCCGGCCCCTCCGGTGATCGTGCTCGACAACGCCTCCACCGACGACACGGCCGACCGGCTGCGGGCCCTGGCCGAGCGGTACCCGCAGGTGGGCGGTTTCCGGTTGTACGCCAACCGGGGCACGGCGGCGCGCAACCTCGGGGCGGTGGCCGCGAGGACGCCGTACGTGGCGTTCTGCGACGACGACTCGACGTGGGAGCCCGGCGCGCTGGAGCGC
>DATABR010000318.1:0-4624 GCA_036259435.1 Glycomyces sp. | reverse complement strand
AGGCCTCGGTCGGAGCCCAGCCGTGAGGCGCAGAATGCGTCGGCGACTGCAGTGGGGGCGTGCCGCACTAGGAGGGCGGCCTGGAGCGCCAAACCGAGATCTTCGGTGAGGCGGCGCGCCCCTGCTTGCTCGACGCCTCCTGCGAGGGTCCGTTGCAGCCCTTCGACGTGCGCGCCGAGACGCGCGTCCGCTGCGGCCGCCGATGCCACCTCGGCAAAAAACGCCTCAGCCGACTCCGGTGCGGTCGCCAGCGCCCGCAGCACATCGAGGCAGATCACGTTCCCCGAGCCCTCCCAAATGGAGAGCAAGGGCTGCTCGCGGTAGCGGCGCGCCAGAGGCGCCTCTTCCACATAGCCGTTGCCGCCCAGGCACTCGAGCGCTTCGGCCGCGTGCGCCGGCCCGCGCTTGCACACCCAGTACTTCGACACGGCCGTCGCCAGCCGCCGGAACGCCGCGTCCGCGGGGGAGTCGTAGGCCGAGGCCAGGCGCATCATCACGGCCGTGGCCGCCTCCGCCTCCACGCACAGGTCGGCCAGTACCTGCGTCATGAGCGGCTGGTCGACCAGCCGTTCGCCGAACGCACTGCGGTGCGCCGCATGCCAGGTCGCCTCGGCCACGCTCTGACGCATCCCGGCCGCAGCGGCGATCACGCAGTCCAGCCGAGTATGGTTGACCATCTCGATGATCGTCGCCACCCCGCGCCCCTCCTCGCCGACGAGATGAGCGACGGCGTCGTGCAGCTCGATCTCGGACGAGGCGTTCGAACGGTTCCCGAGCTTGTCCTTCAATCGCTGCAACCGGATCGCGTTGCGCGCTCCGTCGGGCAGCACGCGCGGCAGCAGGAAGCACGACAGGCCGCCGGGGGCCCGCGCGAGCACCAGGAACGCGTCGTTCATCGGTGCCGAGCAGAACCACTTGTGCCCGCGCAGCACGTACGAGCCGTCCGCCAGCGGCGTCGCGGTCGTCGCGTTGGCGCGCACGTCGGAGCCGCCCTGCTTCTCGGTCATCGCCATGCCGACGAGCACGCCCGCCTTCTCAGTCGGCGGGCGAAGCCCCGGGTCGTACTCGCGCGAGAGGATGCGCGGCTCCCATTCGGCCGCCAGTTCCGGCGACTGCCGCAGCGCCGGGACGGCCGCGTAGGTCATGGAGATCGGGCAGCAGTGCCCCGGCTCGACCTGCGCGAGCATTGACAAGAGCACCGCCCGCGCGGCGTGCGCGCCCGGCCGCGCCTGGGCCCACGGCATCGCGTGCGCCCCGTCCTCCACGGCCAAGCCCATGAACCGGTGCCACGACGGATGGAAGTCCACCTCGTCGATCCGGTTCCCGAACCGGTCGTGGGTGCGCAGCACCGGCGGGTACCGGTGCGCCTCCTCGGCCCACCGCGCCGCGTCCGCGCCCGCGAGCACGCCGCCCAGCGCCCGGGCCCGATCCGCGATCCACCCCGCGCCCGACCGCTCGGCGGCCTCGCGCAGCGGCGCGTCCGCCTCGTACAGGTTCACGCCCACCAACGGCGGCGGCTGATTGCAGACGATATGAGTTTCGAAACCGGACATCGCGCGCTCCCAGGTCGGCAGATCCCACATCGTAGTCCGTGCCGAAAGTGCGCGGTAGCGGCGATCTCGGGCGCCACCGCTTACGAAGCGCCCTGTCGGGTAAGCCGAATGGGAAATACCGCACCCTCGGGGAAGGAGAGGCAGTGGCCTCGAAGATCGAAGACTACGGAATGCTCGGCGACCTGCACACCGCCGCCCTGGTCGGCACGGACGGCTCCATCGACTGGCTGTGCCTGCCGCGTTTCGACTCGCCTGCCTGCTTCGCGGCCCTGCTCGGCGACGAATCGAACGGCTGCTGGAGACTCGGACCCGCTTCCGGCGAGCGCTGCACCCGACGCCGCTACCGAGGCGACACGCTGATCCTGGAGACCGAATGGGACACCCCCGACGGCAGCGTCCGCGTCACCGACGCGATGCCGCCGCGCGACGGCGCGGCCGACCTCGTGCGCGTCGTCGAAGGCCTCAGCGGCCGCGTCCCCATGCACATGATGATGCGTCTGCGGTTCGGATACGGCCAGGTCTCGCCATGGATCCGCTGCCACGACGGCGACCTCTCCGCGGTCGCCGGGCCCGACGCGGCCTGGCTCGACTCCGAAGTGCCCCTCAAGGTCGACGACTCCACCGCGACTGCCGACTTCACCGTCAGCGAAGGCGAGCGCGTCTCGTTCGTGTTGATCCACCGCCTGTCCCATCAGGAGCGTCCCAGTCGGCTCGATCCGGTGGCCGCGCTGGCGCACACCGAGGCGTTCTGGAACGACTGGATCTCCGGCCTGCGGTACGAAGGCGAATGGAACGAGGCCGTGCGCCGCTCTCTCGTGACCCTCAAGGCCCTCACCTACGATCCGACCGGCGGGATCGCCGCCGCCGCGACCACCTCGCTGCCCGAGGACCTCGGCGGCGTCCGCAACTGGGACTACCGGTTCTGCTGGCTGCGCGACGCCGCCTTCACCCTGCAGGCGCTGCTCGGCACCGGGTTCATCCAGGAGGCCCAGGCGTGGCGGCAGTGGCTGCTGCGGGCCGCCGCGGGCGACCCGGCCGACCTCCAGATCATGTACGGCCTCGACGGCCGACACTGGCTGCCCGAGCACGAGCTGTACTGGCTGTCCGGCTATGAGAAGTCGGCGCCGGTGCGCATCGGCAACGCCGCGACACGCCAGTTCCAGCTCGACGTCTGGGGCGAGACACTGGACGCGCTGCACCTCGCTCGCGAGGCCGACATCGAGGCCGACGCGGTCGCGTGGGACCTGCAGAAGGCGCTGCTGCGCTTCCTGGAAGACCACTGGGCCGAGCCCGACGACAGCCTCTGGGAGGTCCGGGGCGAGCGCCGCCACTTCGTGCACTCCAAGGTCATGGCCTGGGCCGCGTTCGACCGGGCCGTGCAGGCCGTCGAGGACTATGGGATGGACGGGCCGGTCGAGCGGTGGCGGGAGCTGCGCGACCGGATCCACGGCGAGATCTGCCAGCGGGGCTTCGACGCCGACCGCGGCACCTTCACCCAGTTCTACGGCTCCAAGGGCCTGGACGCGGCGCTGCTGCTCATCCCGCAGGTGGGCTTCCTGCCGTGGGACGACCCGCGTGTGATCGGCACGGTCGACGCGGTGCGGCGCGAGTTGTCGCGCGACGGATTCCTCATGCGCTACGACGTGAACGCCGACGGCGGCGTTGACGGCCTCCCCGGCGACGAAGGCGTCTTCCTGGCCTGCACGTTCTGGCTGGTCGACGCCCTGCACGGGACGGGCCGCGAACGCGAGGCCCGGGAGCTGTTCGAGCGGCTGCTGGGGGTGCGCAACGACCTGGGACTGCTCAGCGAGGAGTACGACGTCGCCACCGGGCGGCACCTCGGCAATACCCCGCAGGCGTACAGCCATGTGGGCCTGGTGAACTCGGCGCGCCACCTCAGCGGCGCGCATTCGGCCACGGACCCGCACGCGATGCGGTCCGAGGACTCGACGGACGAGAGAAGGTGAGATGTCATGCGCGCGTTGACCTGCGTCCCCGGCACGAAGGGGACCCTCGAACTGGTCGAGACCGAGGAACCGAAGCCCGGCGAGGGCGAGCTGCTCGTCGACGGGCTCGCGCTCGGTGTGTGCGGCACCGATCGCGACCTCATCAACGGCGATTACGGCTGGGCCCCACCGGGCTCGGATTACTTGGTCATCGGGCACGAATCGCTCGGCCGCGTGCGGGCCGCGCCGGACGGCTCCGACTTCGCGCCCGGCGATCTGGTCGTGGGCGTGGTGCGCCGGCCCGATCCGGTGCCGTGCGGCGCGTGCGCGCGGGGTGAGTTCGACTCGTGCCGCAACGGCGGCTACGTCGAGCGCGGCATCAAGCAGCTCGACGGCTACGGCAGCCAGGTCTGGACCGTGGAGGCCGAATACGCCGTCAAGCTCGACCCGGCGCTGTCCGATGTGGGCGTGCTGATGGAACCGATGAGCGTGCTCGCCAAGGCCTGGGAGCAGATCGACCGGATCGGCTCACGCTCCTGGTTCGAGCCGCAGTCGGTCCTGATCACCGGGGCGGGTCCCATCGGTCTGCTCGCGGCGCTCATCGGGGCTCGTCGCGGCCTGGACGTGCACGTGCTCGACATCGTGACCGAGGGGCCGAAACCGGAACTGGTGGCCGACCTCGGCGCGACCTACCACCACGACGGGGTGGAGGCCGCGGTCGAGCGGGCTCGGCCGGACATCGTCATCGAGGCCACCGGTTCAGGCGCGGTCGTGTTCGACGCGATCGCCGCCACCGGGCCGTTCGGCATCGCGTGTCTGACGGGCGTCTCGCCCGCGGGCCGGGAGGTGAGCGTCGATGCGGGCTCGGTCAACCGCGGGATCGTGCTGGAGAACGACGTGATCGTGGGTTCGGTCAACGCCAACCTGAGCCACTACGCGGCGGCGGCCGGGCTGCTGGCCGAGGCCGACCGGGAGTGGCTGCGCCGGCTCATCACTCGCCGGGTCCCGTTGCGCCACTTCAAGCAGGCCTTTCGCTCCGAACCCGGCGACGTGAAGACCGTCATCGACCTCGGGGACGCCTGAGGGCGCCGGAAGGCCGACCAGGACGCGGGGGGGGGGGGGGGG